>NZ_OY782578.1:3921950-4243900 GCF_963677945.1 uncultured Bacteroides sp.
AACTAAACAAGAAACAACGCATACTTATTATATCGGGGCCAAATGCCGGTGGTAAATCCGTATGCCTTAAAACTGTAGGTTTACTTCAATATATGCTACAAAGCGGTATGCTTATTCCGCTTCACGAAAGAAGTCACGCCGGAATATTCAGCAATTTGTTTATTGACATTGGCGACGAACAGTCTATCGAGGACGATTTAAGTACATATAGCTCGCATCTGCTCAACATGAAAAACATGATGAAGGGATGCAACGAACGAAGTCTTATCCTTATTGATGAGTTTGGTGGCGGTACAGAGCCACAAATTGGTGGTGCCATTGCTGAATCTGTCCTGAAACGTTTCAATGAAAAAGAAACTTTCGGGGTTATTACTACTCACTATCAGAACCTGAAGCATTTTGCCGAAGATCATGAAGGCGTGGTAAACGGAGCCATGCTTTATGACAGACACATAATGCAGGCACTTTTCCAACTTCAAATTGGTAATCCGGGCAGTTCTTTCGCTGTGGAAATTGCTCGTAAGATTGGACTTCCGGAAGAAGTCATCGCAGATGCTTCACAAATTGTAGGAAGCGAATACATCAATGCGGATAAATATCTGCAGGACATTGTACGCGATAAGCGATACTGGGAAAATAAACGTCAGAACATCCGCCAACGTGAAAAACAGATGGAGGAAACCATTGCCCGCTATCAAAAAGAGATTGAAGAACTAAACAGTTCACGTAAGGAAATCATTAAAAAGGCGAAGGAAGATGCCGAGCTATTGCTTTTAGAATCAAATGCTAAAATTGAGAATACTATTCGTACCATCAAAGAAGCACAGGCTGAAAAGGAGCAAACCAAGCTGGCACGTAAAGAGTTGAGCGACTTTAAGGAGTCTTTAGAAAAGGCAGGTTCAAAAGAACATGAGGAAAAGATTGCCCGTAAAATGGAAAAGCTGCTTGAAAAACAGGGCCGTAAAAAGGACAAGAAAAGTTCGCCAGAAAAGATCGCTCATAAAGAAATTAAAGTTGAGCCATTAACCCCAGGTTGCTTTGTAAAGATCAAAGGGCAGACATCCGTAGGTGAATTGCTTGAGATTAACGGCAAAAATGCAGTTGTTGCCTTTGGTATGATCAAAACATCCATTAAACTTGAGAAACTAGAGCGAACAAATGCTCAGCAACCTAAAAAAGAGCAGAAAAGTACGTTTGTAAGTTCGCAAACTCAGGATGAGATGTACGAAAAGAAGCTGCACTTCAAACAAGACCTCGACGTTCGTGGTATGCGTGGCGATGAGGCTCTGCAGGCCGTAACCTATTTCGTTGACGATGCAATTCTGGTAGGCATGAGTAGGGTTCGTATTCTTCACGGAACAGGAACCGGTATTCTGCGACAGCTTATACGGCAATATCTGCAAACAGTACCTGGTGTTGCCCATTTCCAGGACGAACATGTGCAGTTTGGTGGAGCAGGAATTACAGTTGTTGATCTTTCATAACCGTAATAACTTCTCATGAAGTTGCTCAGAAAGTAAAACTACGTCTCTAGGATTTGACTATTTGAAAAAGACTTCAGATAAAAACTCTCCGAGAAAGGCTTAATAAATGGAGTTATTCCAAGTTTTGGGACAACTCCATTTATCATTCTGAATATATATTTCGTCATAAAGAAACGAACTTCCCTTATTGTTCTTTTTAACCAATCTCCTCCTTTTTTCAATCATTCACCATACCTTTTTAAACCCTTGTACAAAAGATTGTTTTCTTCTGTACAAAGGAATTAATTGTTTTGTACAGAAGAATGTATTCTTTTGTACAAGAGTTTATGAATATTTAAAGAAAGAATATACAAACAAAACCAAAAAGTTATTGTTCTCTCGAAGTTAATCATTACATTTGTTCTAATCGTTTGCATAAAAAAAGTGAGAATGTATGAAGAATAATCTGCTTAGCGAAAAATTAACCTATATGGGGGTGAGTAATACTCCCACTCATTTGCATCTTTGCACCTATAACGAAACAGAAATGCATGAATTTTCAGCAAATAAATTCAGCGAAATAAGAGGTGAGATTAAGGATAATGCTATTAACTGGTTACAAATTCACGGACTTCAGGATATTGAAACTATTCGTGAGATAGGGAATTATTTTGGAATTAACTTTCTTATTATTCAGGATATTCTTAATCCTCATCATCCTACGAAAATTGAAGAATATGAATCACATATGGTTCTGGTTCTTAAACTATTTCATCTGGAAAAAAATAATCAGTTACTAAAACAACAGCTTTGCATCATTCAAGGCAAGAACTTTATTCTTTCGTTTTTTGAGGACGAAAACTCTTTCTTTAATGATGTAGTAACTGCTATAAAAGGTAACATACTCAAAATAAGAAACCGCGAAAGCGACTATCTTTTAAGTGTTCTGCTAAATGATGTAATGGCAAACTACCGTAACGTAATATCTACTGTAGAAGATTCGCTAGAAGAAATGGAATCGCGTATGCTTACTATCACCACAGCCAGCGATATCGGTATCAAGATTCAGGAAAGCCGTAGGCAATATTTACGAATAAAGCGAGCTGTATTGCCATTAAAAGACCAATTCAGCAAACTGATTCTCAGTGACAGCAAATTGCTTCACAAAACAAACAGAATATTCTTCAGCGATGTAAACGATCATCTGCAGTTTGTACTTCAAACGATAGAAATTTGCAGGGAAACTCTCTCCTCTTTAGTAGATCTTTATATATCAAATAACGATTTACGAATGAATGATATAATGAAACGCCTCACTGTTGTTTCTACTATCTTTATCCCATTGACTTTTCTTGTAGGTGTATGGGGAATGAACTTTAAAATAATGCCGGAACTTGACTGGAAATATGGCTATCTGATTGCATGGATCGTTATGTTTGTAGTAGGCGTAATTGCCTATCTGTTCCTAAAAAAGAAAAAATGGTATTAGTATATAACACAATAGATTTAATCTAAATGAAGTCAATTAAAGAATTATACAGAATAGGAAGCGGTCCTTCAAGCAGTCACACAATGGGACCAAAGAAAGCAGCCGAACTATTTCTGTCGCGCCATCCAGAAGCAACATCATTCAATGTAACGCTCTATGGAAGTCTGGCAGCAACGGGCAAAGGTCACTTTACAGACGTAGCTATTATCAGCATACTCGAACCGCATGCTTCTGTAACTATCATCTGGCAACCTAAAATTTTCCTGCCATTCCACCCCAATGGAATGACTTTCGAAGCGTTCGATAATGAAGGAAAAGAGCTGGAAAATTGGACGGTATATAGTATTGGCGGAGGCGCGCTGTCTACTGAAGAAGGTCCGATTGGCGGAGATAACAGAGAAATATATGGCATGAACAGTATGCAGGAAATTCTAGACTGGTGTCAAATCAGCGGAAAGAGCTACTGGGAATATGTTCAGGAATGTGAAGATAGTGATATATGGGATTATCTGGCAGAAGTATGGGCTACAATGAAGGCTAGCATTAAACGAGGCTTGGAACAGGAAGGCGTTTTACCTGGTCCTTTAAACCTGAGAAGAAAAGCAGCAACTTATTTCATTCGTTCCAGCGGATATAAACAATCCTTAAGATCAAGAGGATTGGTATTTGCTTATGCCTTGGCAGTAAGTGAAGAGAATGCCTCTGGAGGAGAAATTGTTACTGCACCTACGTGTGGATCGTGTGGCGTTGTTCCGGCTGTATTATATCATTTACAGGAAAGCCGGGAATTTAGTGATGCAAGAATTCATCGCGCACTGGCTACCGCTGGCTTAATAGGAAATATTGTTAAGACCAACGCTTCAATATCCGGAGCCGAAGTTGGATGCCAAGGAGAAGTTGGCGTAGCATGTGCTATGGCTTCGGCAGCAGCCAATCAGCTATTTGGAGGAAGTCCGGCGCAAATAGAATACGCAGCGGAAATGGGACTGGAACATCACCTTGGTATGACATGCGACCCAGTCTGCGGATTGGTTCAAATTCCATGCATAGAAAGAAATGCTTATGCAGCGGCACGTGCACTCGATGCTAATCTATTCTCTTCATACACCGACGGTATTCACAGAGTTTCTTTCGACAAAGTGGTTCAGGTAATGAAACAAACCGGGCACGATTTACCTTCCCTATATAAAGAAACCGGAGAAGGAGGATTGGCTAAAGATTATAAGCAGATGTAATTAATATAAGCAAAAAAAGAACGGGCACATTAGTATGATTCTAACGTGCCCGTTCTTTTTTATAGTTATTCAATGAATAACCAATATCGTCATGTTAATTAAGAATTAGCATCTTCATCTTTTGATTTCTTACGTTTACGTTTCTTCTTTCCTGGATTATCATCTCCATAACCGTAACCATAGCCATAGCCGTAACCATAGCCGTAACCATAGCCATAACCTTTTCTAGTAATATCAATGCCATTGACTACTAAAGACATATTCTTTAGCTTCTTTTGTGCCATTACATCATTGCAATACTTAAGAGCAGCTTTGTTGGTCCAATTCACACGGCAAACATATGCAGTAGCATCAACCACACGATTAAGAATAAACGTATCTGTTACAAGACCAATTGGGGCAGAGTCTACTATAATATAATCAAAATTCTCACGGAAATACTCAAAGGCTTTATCCAAAGAATCTTTTACTAATTGCTCTGAAGGATTAGGTGGAACCGGACCTGCAGGCAACGCAAAAAGATTTGGGTTAATTCCAGATGGAACAATCAAGCTATCTAAATCGTCTTCAAATCCAGATAAATAATTTGTAATACCTTTCTTTACATCCAAATTAAGATATTCGGCCATACGAGGTTTTCTGATATCCAAACCAATAATCAGCACTTTCTTATTTAAAAGAGCCAAACTGATTGCAGAATTCAAACTCACGAAGCTCTTTCCTTCTCCTCCCATAGTAGAAGTAAACAATATAACCTTTTTATCTACCCCCAACAAAAACAGCAAATTAGTACGAAGCACACGAAAAGCTTCAGCAATAGAACTGTTATCATTCTCTCTGACAGCAATGTTAGTTTCTGCCTCATGAGTCGGTATTTCAGCAAGAAATGGTAACTTATTTAGTTTATCAACATCTGCTCGTGAACGAATTTTATATTGGAATAAATCACAAACATAAATAATTACAACAGGAATAACTATACCAAGAATAAATGCAACTAAATAAATAATAGAACTTTTTGGCGAAACAGGAGTACCTGATGCAAGTGGTTCATCAATCATTTTTGCACTATTAGCAGTTGCAGCCAAAGAAAGATTATTCTCTTCACGCTTTTGAAGCAACATTTCAAACAAGCTAGCTTTAATTTGCTGTTGGCGAGAAAGTTCAGTAAAGACACGCTCCTGAGTTGGAGCATTCCCTATTTGATTATTAAACAATTTAGTTTGTCGATTTACATCATTTTTTGCAATAGCCAATCCATTGTGTACACTCCCAATAGCTGCTGTTACATTACCACGTAAAGCATCTATTTTTCCATTAAGAGCAAGAACTGTTGGATTATTTTCCGAAGCTGTACGCAACAAACGTTCGCGTTCCAATAATGATTTATTATACTCATTAATAGTAGCAATCAATGTAGGATCTTCAAGACCAACATTACTAGGAACCAATGAATATCTGTTTGCTCTGTTTGAAATATGCTTTTGCAAATAGTTAACAAGATTTAGCTGAGTTTCAGCTTCAACCAACTTTTTCTCGTATTCGCTACTTGTTTGCAAAGATAATTGAGCATCAGTTTGCAAATCTGTCATTTTCTGACTGCGCTTATACTGCTCTACATTCTTCTCTGCTGAGCCAAGTTCTTTATCTATAATAGCAATACGATCATCTATAAACAGTTTTGTATTTAATGCGACTTTATTTTTATCAGCCATCGCATCAAGGTTATACACATCAACTAGCTTAGCTAAAAAGTCTTCTCCACGTTTACGATTCGTTTCTGACAATGAAAGGTTCACAACCGATGTTGTTTTAGAGGTTGGAGCAATAGCAAGTCTACCCAAATAACTTTTTGCTACACTTATCGGTCTATTAATGGTTACTTCAATTTCTTTATTAACAATAGTTGGAATATTAGGACGATAAGAAATTGTCAAGTCTCCAACTGATGTTCTCAATATTGAAGGAAGAGTAGATAACGTTTGACTAATTTCTTCCTGATTAACAAGTCCCTTAACCAGAATACTTCTATCTGGATTAATTGTTAGATTCAAGACAACTCCAGAAGACAGTGTATCTAAAGCTTGTTGGTCCATTCTTACCTCTAAAGGACTATTCAAGTAAAGTTCAGAAGAAGATATAGCCCCTTTTAGTCTATAAGATGTATGTAACCCTAAAGCGTTAACAACAGACTTTATTGTAGATTTTGACTTTAAAACTTCTATTTCATTATCAACATTATTAGAACCACCTAATAATCCCATTCCTTCAAAAACAGAAAGTTCGCTAGTGCCATTTCCTCCTTTCTTATCATCTTTGATAATGATGGCAGCAGAAACATTATAAACCGGAGTAGCATATCTTAAGTAAAGAAAAGCAATTGCTAAACAAACAATGATTGAAATTAAAAACCATTTCCAATACGATAGGTATTTGAAAATGATCTCTTGAATATTAATTTCCTCAGATTGATTTTCGTCACCTACTTTATTAAATTCTTCAGACATAAAACTTTTATATTTATTAGCTTATTATATTATACATTATTTAAGAATAGTAACTATCAATCCGGCTAATGAAACTAGTATTGAAGTCGTGGATATTAAAATGCTTGTCATAGAACCAATATCAGATCCTTGAGCTTTGGCTTTATTGGGTTGTATATATACAACATCATTCTGTTGCAGATAGAAATATGGGGAAAATATTATGTTTTTATCATTCAAGCTAAGCACAACAACTTTTTTCTGTCCATCTTCCATCTCACGGATAATCTTAACATTATCTCTTTTACCATATACGGTAAGATCTCCAGCTAAAGCCAATGCTTCAAATATATTTATTTTTTCATTTTCTACAGTATAAGTATTGGGACGATTAACTTCACCAATTACCGATACTTTATAGTTTGTTAGACGAACAGTAACTATTGGATCTTCTTTTAAATACTCTTTTAATTTGGATTTTAGTAAGTTTTCAGCTTCAGTCTTAGTTAATCCACTTAATTTCATTAGTCCAAGAACCGGGAAATTAACTTTACCGTCATTATCTACCAAATATGTTTGCATTGCAGGCTGAGTTGTAATATTCTTAGCAGCAGAAATTGGAGATGGAACTGTTAGATTAAATGGATAAGCATCTTCCGGATTAGTTATAGTACTAACTGTTATTGTTAGCAGGTCTTTCGGCATAATTCGTGCATCATAAAGAACTGCACTTTTTGCATAATCCTCTGCAGTAAACTTTTCTGATTCCTTCAAATAAGGTACATTCTTATAAGAAGAACATGAAGAAAAACATACTATAGCTAACAATAAAAGAAAAATGTAATTTCTTTGGTTCATGGTTATAATTCTAGTTTTTCTAGTTTTTTCAGTATTTTCATATTCAGGAGGCAAAGATAATTATTATATCTGGCATATCTCGTCATTTTAACAAAATATTCACTATTTAGATAAAAAATTATCTTAATCTATAAAAGAACAACAGTTTAACAAAACAAATGTTTATTCACAAACACTAATTAAAAAACAATATACAAATACAGTTATTTGCAATGTTAGTTATAAAAAGAACAATATATTATTATATATCTATTTCAGGAATAAGTACACTATTGTTTACTAATACTTTAACAACAAAAACGCCATATCCTGATAATAATACAAAGATATTTTCTGCATTTTAATGGAAGAGATAAGACTTACATATATACTATAAATATACACTACACTCTCTTCCTAAAAAGAACCTTAGCTCCGCCTTCACTTGTAGATACCGACAAAAAAGTAAGTTTAGATTCTTCAATGTTTGCAGGTGAAAAAACAATTCTTTTTGTAGCTCAACAATGTTTAATCTTTATCCTCAGAATCAGAATATGCTTCTTCCATAAGCTCTTCTTTGGCCATGCTTATAGCTCCATCAGAGGATATTGAAATTTGCATTGGAAAATAAAGGTCGGTCTGAGGATAACAAACACTAGCAGCAAAACTAAATTTATTATCGACAATTTTATCAAAAACCATTCCTTCAAGAATGGACTTAGAAAGAAAATCGTCTGGTACTATTGAAGCAAAACTTTTCTTCGTAAAAGTTTTGCTAAAAACTTTATTTCCATTATCAAGCGTTATTTGAAGGGATATTTTGTTATCCAAGAACCAATCGCCAGCTTCAGTTTTCACATGAGGAAGAGAATCACATGCAGAACGATGAAGCACTATATGATAGTTTTTGCCCTTAAATTTGACAGTTTGTTCACTATTTGACTCCTGCATACGTTGAACTCCCGCAGAATCAACACTATCTTTCACTATTGTTTCCTTTTTTTCTTGCTTATTGCTTTTACTATTACATGCCGAGAAACATAAAATAAAAATCGACAAAAGGAAATAAGGGATTATTTTTTTCATTTGTTTATACTTTTACTAGCAACAAAGGAACAAAAAGGATAGGAAATACACAAATAAAAGCTGTCTAATTTTATTCTTCAAAATCCAATTTCATAACTTAAACAATTAAAATCAAACATCTTAAACTAAGATCATTTTTAAATATACAGATTCATTTATAATGATCTATTTGTTCAATATAAAAAACAACAAGATTAATTCTACGAACAGGCAATCATACTATAAAAGTCGTATTTCATTTAAAATCAGAAATTAAGTTATACTCTGTATTCTTCTTTAAAGACATTTCATTTATATAGCAAATTCTCAATCAAAAGAAATACTTTAGAATTTATATTCATAATGTACAAATACAATAAATAAGCAAAAAAAGAAACATTTATTCGGCATATACAAAAATAATATATAATTTTGTAAGCACTAAACCTATTAAAGAAGACATTATGAGTGATAGACAAAAAAAATTCATACTTCCTGAAGATGAAATTCCACATTACTGGTACAATATTCAGGCAGACATGGTAAATAAGCCACTGCCTCTTCTTCATCCAGCAACAAAACAACCACTAAAAGCTGAAGATTTATACCCTATTTTTGCAGAAGAACTTTGCAAACAAGAATTAAATACAACCGATGCTTGGATTGAAATACCAGAAGAAGTACGTGAGCTTTATAAAAACTATCGTAGCACGCCTTTGGTACGTGCTTATGGATTGGAAAAAGCACTTGGAACACCTGCTCATATATATTTCAAAAATGAAAGTGTTAGTCCTGTTGGTTCTCATAAATTAAATTCAGCACTTGCTCAGGCATACTACTGCAAGAAACAAGGTGTTACTAACATTACTACTGAAACGGGTGCAGGACAATGGGGAGCTGCTCTTTCTTATGCAGCAAAAGCATTCGGACTTGAACTTGCTGTATATATGGTTAAAATCAGCTATGAGCAAAAGCCTTACCGCCGCTCAATTATGCAGACTTTCGGAGCTCAGGTAACAGCTTCTCCATCAATGTCAACTCGTGCAGGAAAAGATATTCTAACTCAATTCCCTAATCATCCGGGATCGCTTGGCACTGCTATTTCAGAGGCTATTGAACTTGCAACATCAACTCCTAACTGTAAATATGTACTTGGTTCTGTATTAAACCAGGTTTCTCTACACCAAACAATTATTGGTTTGGAGGCTGAAAAACAGATGGAAATGGCAGGAGAATACCCTGATATGGTTATTGCTTGTTTTGGTGGTGGATCAAATTTCGGTGGAATTACGTTCCCTTTCATGCGTCATAATATTCTTGAAGGAAAGAAAACAAGATTTATTGCTGCAGAACCAGCTTCTTGCCCTAAACTTACAAGAGGTAAGTTCCAATACGATTTCGGTGATGAAGCAGGATACACTCCTTTATTACCTATGTTTACACTGGGACACGACTTCACTCCGGCAAATATCCATGCAGGAGGGCTTCGTTATCATGGCGCAGGAACAATTGTTTCTCAGTTAATAAAGGACGGACTAATGGAAGCGGTTGATTTGCAACAACTTGATACATTTAAAGCTGGTTGTTTATTTGCTCAAGCTGAAGGTATTATCCCAGCTCCGGAATCTTGTCATGCTATTGCAGCTACAATAAACGAAGCAAACAAATGCAAAGAAACTGGTGAAGCAAAGGTTATTCTGTTCAATCTTTCCGGTCATGGATTGATTGACATGGCATCATACGATAAATATCTTCAAGGTGATCTAGTCAACTATAGTCTTTCTGATGAAGAAATTGCCGAGAATCTTGAAAAGATTGGCAGCCTTGCATAACTAGGACATCTATAATATAACTTTTGTGGGCAAATAATACATCTGAAAGGTATTATTTGCCCACTTTGTATTTGCATTCTTATCATTGCTTTTATCAGGAATTAAATATTCTTTTCAAAAAAAATATCAACTATATTACAAAGATGTACTTCTGAACGTAATTATTACTATCTTTATCTTCAAATTGTTGTTCAAAGCTCTTATGTTTACCTGAACAACAAAGTTTAAGAATAAAGATCTTAATAATAAAAACAGTATGAAATATATAGGAGCACATGTTAGTGCATCTGGCGGAGTAGAATTCGCTCCTGTAAATGCACATGAAATCGGAGCAAATGCTTTTGCTCTTTTTACTAAGAATCAACGTCAATGGGTATCAAAACCTCTAACCCCTGAAAATATTAATTTATTCAAGGAAAACTGTGAGAAATACAACTTACAAGCTGAATACATCTTACCTCACGACAGTTATTTAATTAATCTTGGTCATCCAGAGGAAGAAGGACTGCAAAAAAGTCGTGCAGCTTTTCTTGATGAAATGCAACGCTGTGAACAACTTGGATTAAAATTGCTAAACTTCCACCCAGGAAGTCACTTAAGCAAAGAGACTCCGGAAGAATGTCTGGATAGAATTGCCGAATCCATCAATATTGCTTTAGACAAAACTAAAGGAGTTACAGCAGTTATAGAGAACACAGCCGGACAAGGAACCAATATGGGTAACGAATTCTGGCATTTAAAATACATTATTGATCGTGTAGAAGATAAAGAACGCATAGGAGTATGTCTTGATACATGTCACACTTTTACTGCTGGATACGATTTTCTCGATGAAGAAAATTATGATAAAGTATTCCGAGATTTTGATGAAATAGTTGGTTTTAGTTATCTGCGGGCAATTCACTTGAATGACTCCAAAAAAGCACTAGGCACACGGGTAGACCGACATGATAATATTGGGAAAGGATTTATCGGACTAGAATTCTTCCAACGATTCATGAAAGATCATCGTTTTGACAACATACCTATTATTCTTGAAACGCCTGATGAAACACTTTGGAAAGAAGAAATCGCGCTTTTAAGAAGCTTTGAATAAATAGAAAATATTAAATTTGACTTAAAGAAAGAGAGGTTGTGTACTATTACACAGCTTCTCTTCTTTTTTTTCCATTAAATCCGTACAAAACAACATGCAAAAGGATTCTTTTACAAATATCTTTTTCAAATCATATTTATCTTTGCTAAACAAATATTTATCTTATAAAACCAATGAAACACATTTTTCTTTATCTCTTAATAGCCCTGCTATTGCCCATACAAAGTTTTGCCAGTAAGCAAACATTTAATGAGAACGAAAGAGCGAAGTACAACTTCAATCCAGGCTGGTTACTATTTATAGGTGATGTCTCAGAAGCATCGCAGCAAAAATTTGATGACAGCTCCTGGAAAAAGGTTACCCTTCCCCATGCTTTTAATGAGGATGATGCTTTTAAAGTAGCAATTGACAATCATACTACAGGAATTGTATGGTATAGAAAACACTTTAAATTGCCTTCTTCCGATAAAGGTAAAAAAGTCTTTCTGGAATTTGAAGGTGTTCGTCAGGCTGGTGAATTTTATGTGAATGGCAAGGCCATAGGTATTCATGAAAATGGAGTGATGGCTTGTGGATTCGACATATCCGATTTAGTAAATTTCGGAAAAAAGGAAAATATTATTGCCGTAAGAATAGATAATTCCTGGGATTATAAAGAGAAAAAAAGTGGAACTACATTTCAGTGGAGCAATAAGAATTTTAATGCCAACTATGGTGGTTTACCTAAAAATGTTAATCTTCATATCACTTCAAAGATATATCAAACACTTCCGCTTTATAGCAATCTGCAAACAACCGGAACATACGTTTACGCCAAGGATATTGATATCAAAAAGAAATTAGCTATTATTTGTGCTGAATCTGAAGTAAAGAATGAAACCCAAAAACCTCAGGAAATATCTTTCGAAGCTTTCGTTGAGGATATGGATGGAAATATAGTAAAAGAAATAAAAGGAGAAACTAAAACGTTAGCTGCCGGAGAGAAGTGTCTTATTAAAGCCAACGAAAAAGTTAACGGATTACATTTCTGGAGCTGGGGATACGGCTATCTATATAATGTATATACAGTTGTACGGGTAAACGGAAAAGCAACCGATGTAGTAAAAACAAGAACCGGATTCCGTAAAACAAAATATGAAAAAGGAATGATTTGGCTGAACGACCGCATTATTCAAATGAAAGGTTATGCACAAAGAACCAGCAACGAATGGCCGGCAGTTGGTATGTCGATTCCTGCATGGTTAAGTGATTTCAGCAATTCACTCATGGTAAGAAGTAACGGTAATTTAGTTAGATGGATGCATATTACTCCCTGGAAACAAGATGTAGAATCATGTGATAGAGTTGGTTTGATTCAGGCTATGCCTGCCGGAGATGCAGAAAGTGATATCACCGGAAGAAAATGGGAACAACGAACAGAAGTAATGAGAGATGCTATTATATATAACCGTAATAATCCAAGTATCTTATTTTATGAATGTGGCAACGAAAACATTTCAGAAGATCACATGAAAGAGATGCTGGCTATCAGAAATCTCTATGATCCATGTGGTGGCAGAGCTATTGGTTCGCGCGAAATGCTAAGCAGCAAAACTGCTGAATATGGTGGAGAGATGCTTTATATAAATAAGAGTGCTCGTCACCCTATGTGGGCAATGGAATATTCACGTGATGAAGGATTACGCAAATATTGGGATGAGTATACCGCTCCTTATCATAAAAACGGAGACGGACCATTATACAGAGGTGCAAGTGCTTTCGACTACAACAGAAATCAAGATTCTCATGCAATAGAAGATATTATTCGCTGGTATGATTATTACCGCGAACGACCAGGAACCGGCGAAAGAGTAAGCTCTGGTGGAGTAAATATTGTTTTTTCTGATACAAATACACACTTCCGTGGAGAAGAAAACTATCGTCGAAGCGGTGAAGTCGATGCCATGAGATTACCAAAAGATGGTTTCTTTGCGCATCAGGTTATGTGGGATGGATGGGTTGATGTAGAAAAAGCTCACACACACATTATTGGTCATTGGAACTATACTCCACAGGTTAAAAAAGATATTTATGTTGCTTCTTCCGGAAACAAAGTAGAATTGATTTTGAATGGCAAATCTTTGGGCTATGGCGAGCAAAGCTATCAATTCCTTTTCACATTTAAGAATGTACAATGGGAAGCAGGTAACCTGATTGCTATTTCTTATGATAAAGATGGAAAAGAAATCAGTCGTGATGAACTTCACACAGCAGGCGCTCCTTATGCTATCCATATGAAGAGTTATCAAAGTCCCGACGGACTAATTGCTAATGGCGCCGACATGGCTTTAGTTGAATTTGAAGTTGTAGACAAAGATGGTAACAGATGTCCTACTTCCAACAACCTGATTTCTTTCAATATGAATGGGCCTGCAGAGTGGCGCGGAGGTATTGCACAAGGAAAAGACAATTATATTCTGGCAAAAGAACTTCCGGTGGAATGTGGAGTGAACCGTATTTTAATCCGTACATTAACAGATGCTGGTCAGATTAATATCACAGCCTCATCAGCCGGATTACAAACAGCTTCTATTGCTTTAACTTCTAAAGCAATGAAACAAGAGAATGGTTTATCAGCGTATTTCCAGGGAGAAAAGCTCCCCTCCTACCTTGAAAGAGGAGAAACACCTTCTACTCCTTCATTTACCGTAAGCAGAATTCCTATGCATATTGTAAAGGCTACTGCCGGAAGTAACGAAGATAAAGCAAGTTTCTGCTATGATGATAATGAAGAATCTGAATGGGCAAGTAGCGGCAAACAAGGAGAAAACTGGATTGCTTATGAATTAGAACGTAATGATACAATTTCTGAACTAGTATTCAAATTGAATGGCTGGAGAAACAAGACCTACCCTATTCGTATTACTATTGATGGTAAGGAAGTATTCAAAGGAGACACAGAAAAAAGTCTTGGATATATAACAATTCCTATCAATCCTACTTACGGAAAAGTTGTTAAGGTTGAACTTACCGGAGAAAACAAGGAACAAGATGCATATAATATTGTAGAGATTACCGGAAAGAAAGAAATTAAAGAACAAGGAAAATCAAGCAATAGATTAGGCATTATTGAAATTGAAGTATATAAAAAATAACTTTTGGGGAAATAATATTTTAAATCATTTCTGAATGTACGCGGAAAAGTATTCAACTACTTTTCCGCGTTTTTTTTAGGGTACATAATTAAAACAGATAAAATTTCTTTCATTTTCCTATCAATTCAGAGTTTTTTCAAAAAACAAACTATTCTATTCTCAATTATTTTCTATTAAAAATCTCTTTTAACATGATATCGCTTGTAATCTATCATAAAATAGCATAGATTTGTGTCCGTCGGAAAATAGTTATCGAGTAAAATAAATTCCGATTTCTTATTTATTATCTTCTCTAGTTCATCTATATAAATTATTTAAGTTATGGTTAAAAAGATATTTCTCATTCTAGGCATAATACTTGTATCAACCTATGCTAAAGCACAAGTATATAACATTAATGAAGCTGAGATGTTAGCAAAAAAGGAAAACAAGCTGATCTTGATAAAATTCTCGGGATCTGATTGGTGTGGCCCATGTATTTTATTCAAGAAAACAATTTTCGATACCCCCGAATTCAAATCGTTTGCTGATAAGAATTTAGTATTACTTATTGCTGACTTTCCTCGTCAGAAAAAAAATCAACTGCCAAAAGATCAACAGGAACTGAATGATAAATTAGCAGAAACGTATGATCCAGAAGGATCTTTTCCCTTTCTGGTATTGACTGATGCAAGTGGGAAGAGCCTAAAAAATTGGAATGGATTTGATAAGAAAAACACTGTGAACGATTATATAAAAGACATTAGTTGCTATTTAAAATAATCAGAGAATGATTCTTGTAAAGGTACAAACCAAGCTAATGGGTAATCAGTTCGAATTCCTGGCATTGAGTGAAAATGAAAAGCTAGGAAATGAGCAGATAGCTTGTGGCATTGACGAAGTAAAACGTATAGAACGACTGCTAACTACTTATAGTGACGACAGCATAACGAATGAAGTAAACCGAAACGCCGGAATAAAACCAGTTGAAGTTCCTGATGAGTTTTTTAATTTAGTATACAGAGCACAAAAAATATCAGCACTTACTCAGGGATACTTTGATCTTTCTTATGGTTCTCTTGATAAAAACTTCTGGAACTTTAATGAATCAATGACTAAGTTACCAAGTATACAGGAAGCTAAAAAGTCGGTACATCTTATAGATTATAGGAATATATTGCTCGATAATAATGACAGAACTGTATTTCTTAAAAACAAAGGTATGCGTATTGGTTTTGGAGGTATTGGTAAAGGATATGCCGCCGATTGTGCCAAACGCGTAATGCTGGAAGCTGGTGTTAATAATGGTATTGTCAGTGCATCCGGCGACTTAAACGCCTGGGGGTATCAGGAAGATGGTTCTCCGTGGACAGTAGGTATAGCTAATCCTAATCTAAAGCAGACTTATTTTTCTTCATTGAATATTACTAATAAGTCAATTGCAACATCTGGGAATTATGAGAAATTCGTAATGATCGACAATCAATTATATTCTCATACTATAAACCCCAAAACAGGCTACCCGATAAAAGGAATAAAAAGTGTAACAATAATAACTTCTAATGCTGAATTGGCTGATGCAATGGCTACACCGGTAAGCATTCTTGGGGTTAATCAGGGATTAAATCTTATCAATCAGTTAAACGGTATTGAATGTATTCTGGTTGATGATAATAATAAGCTATTTCTCTCTAAAAATATTAAAATTGTAGAATGAAAAAGAAACTATTCTTTTTAGTATTAGTGTGTAGCACATTAATACTTCCATCCTGTAAAACGGTAAAACCTTTTCAGAAATCAAGAATCAATGATGCAGAGATGAGCCTTTCAAGTCGCAAAATTGAGAAATATGAAAGTAACTTCTTGCTTTATAGAGAGGGTGCATCAGGTGGTAATGGAGGTAGAACAGGCGGCGGTTGTGGCTGTAATTAAAAGAAGGAGGTAAAATGAAAAAGATTGTTATAACAGTAGCAGCACTAATGCTGTTTATGAATATTACAAAGGCACAAACAGATAGCACGAAGTATAGAAAATTAAAGATTGATGAGGTTAACTTCTTAACTAGTTATTATCACCAGAACGGAAATAATTCGGCAGTCACCGGTGGTATTGGTAGTGAAAGACTTGACGAATCGGGTAATTCAATTGACCTCCAACTGAGCAAATTCGACAAAAGAAATAATAAACATATTTTTGGAATCGAACTGGGAGTCGATGTTTATAGCTCTGCTTCTTCAGATCAGATCGACTTAAACACCATTGTTACATCTGCATCTTCACATGCTGTTTCTCATGCATCTAGTGGTGATGTACGCGTTTCTCCTTCGGTAAGTTATTTATTTGAAAACACAAAACATAATTATTCACTTGGAGGAGGACTTTCCTTTTCAAACGAATTCGACTATACTTCCATAGGAGGTAATGTTCTGTTTTCAAAGAGTACACAAGATAAGAATACAGAATTCTCGGCTAAAGCCTCAGTCTTTCTGGATACCTGGAAGGTAATATTACCTGCGGAACTACGTCCTACCAGTCCAAATCTTAAATACAATCAGGGAGATAATGCTCCTCGCAATTCGTATAATCTTTCATTGGGGCTTGCTCAGGTTATCAATCAGCGACTGCAAATGTCGTTGCTTACAGATATCGGTTACCAGAAAGGATTACTGGGAACAGCTTACCAACGTGTTTACTTTGGAGACAACGGGAATAATGCTTATTCTGAAAAATTACCCGATAACAGATTTAAGTTGCCTATTGGCCTGCGGGCAAATTACTTCTTAGGAGATAAATTTATTTTGCGAGGATTTTATCGTTACTATACAGATAGTTGGAAACTCACTGCTCACACAGCAGAGTTAGAGATTCCATACAAAATAACTCCTTTTATTTCTATCGCTCCGTTCTATAGATATTATCGTCAGTCGGGCATTGAATATTTCAAACCTTACAAGGAGCACATGTTAGCTGATAATGAGTCATATTACACAAGTGATTTCGACTTATCTAAATTTACCAGTAATCTTTTTGGGGTAAACTTTCGTGTAACGTCTGCCAACGGAATATTTGGAATTAAACGACTTAATACTATTGAGATGAGGTATAGTTACTACGACCGTAGCACTAAATTAACATCTCATTCAATAAGTCTGGCTCTTAAGTTTAAGTAATGCTTAATAAAGACTTCTCCGGTAATTAACACAAAACAGAAATCAATATATAAGGCTGCTTCCAGATATACAAAAGGAAGCAGCCTTTGCTATTTTATTTAAATCGCATCTAATGATCAACACCCAAAATAATAAAAAACTATTTTCATCCATCACTCTCTCACCAATAAACGCATTATCACCTGAATATCAAATAACTATTCCGTATAAAACAGAAATCATCCCTCACTCATCAGTCACTTCATCTATCACTTTTCAGGTCATCCCTCACATTTTCAAGCCAACATTATACAATTCGCAACTGTAATCTGGTCGTAAGAAGAATCAAGGTTTGAAAATGACAAACCAACATCATACAATTCGTGGTTTGTTTTCCGATTCGTCTTTATCTTCTGACTCTTTTTTTAAGGCAAACACTACGCCATTTGCTGCCTCTGCCTCATAAACTAAATAAGTCATAAATCACTTTTTAAGCCTTCCATCCTATAAACAAAAAGAAAGCTGCACCCTTATTCTCGGGAACAGCCTTCTTTATACTTCTTTTAATTCCTTATGAGATAAAAAGCTATCTCACTGCTTATGCCAGAATATTCTTATTTATCTTACTGATAATTTCATCATTGGTCAGATTGTTTGTATCCAAACCTTTGCTTTTACCATTATATGGCTTATACCTACCCTTAACCAGCCATAAATCACTTTTTTAAGCCTTCCATCCTATAAACAGAAAGAAGGCTGCACCCTTATTACCGGGAACAGCCTTCATTCTGATTATTTTAAGTCCTTTTAAGATGAAAATCTACCTCATTGCTTACGCCAGAATATTCTTATTTATTTCACTGATAATTTCATCATTGGTCAGATTGTTTGTATTCAAACCTTTGCTTTTACCATTATATGGCTCATACCTGCCTATGCTGGTAACAGAGAACAAACCAATAACAGGAGTTTGTGCGGCACTAGCCAAGTGCATCACACCACCATCCGCACTGATAAAGACTTCGGTATTTGCTATTACAGCAGCCATTTCACGAATATCTTTACTGTACAGTGAAGGCTCTTTAAATAATATCTGCGAAACATTCTCTACCGGAAGGATTTCAAGAATATTAAATTCAGGATATTCTGATTTTAATCGTTTATGAAATTCCAGCCACCAAGCTTCATCGTAACATTTTGAACCCGTAGCATAGGTATATATACTAATTGTTTTCTTATTTTTATGAGTAACCAGCTTATCCAGCAATTCTTTACCGGTCGCAATTTCCGAAGAGCTTAGTTTTATATTTAAGGATGGAATTTCATTGTAATCACAACTAACTCCAAGCTTAGACAGACAATAACGGAAATTATAAACCGGATTCTTTGCTATATGCTGATAATCGCTATACTTCTGCTGTAATTCTTCCACATCGTCACCGTAAAACTTATATTTACCTCTGGCAAATTTAGTAAGCAATCGTCCCGATGAAGAATTGGGAACTACATTTATCACGATATCATAATATTCTTTTCTAATGCTCAGCCAACCTTTTATGTATTGAAGCAGTTGTTTGAAATGCTGTTTGGGCAATCGAAGAATATGATCTATGTTTTTATAGTTTTGAAATATAATAGGAGCCACATTTCCCTTTACGAACAAATCTATTTTTGCATCCGGAAAGAAATTGGTTACATCCTCAACAATAGGAGTTATTAATAACTGATTACCCAGTCGGTGGTTAGGTCGGACAATGAGCACCCTCTTTATATCAGCCTTATTCAATTTACCTCCATTTGCACTCAAAGAAGTACCAACATTCTTTGTTAATCCCTGCAAAACTGTTCTTTTTACGCTATTGATGTTTTTTAAAACACTCATTTTTCTATTTATTGATTGTGTTGTATATTTTATTTTCAGCGCCAAAGCTAATGATTAATTTCTTATATAAAAACAAAAAGCCGCTGTAAATTCACCATTTACAGCGGCTTAATTTATGAATGCATATTGCTCTGTAGAGCAGTAATTATTTTACTTCTTCAAAATCAGCATCCTGAACATTTTCTCCCTGATGTTTGTCAGAACCACCTTGTGCACCTGCACCGGCATTCATGTCAGGACCAGCTTGCTCTGCACCTGGTTGACCAGCACCCTGAGCATACATTTGTTCGCTTGCAGCCTGGAATACTTTGTTCAATTCTGCTGTTGCAGCATCGATACCAGCAATGTCCTGAGCCTTGTGAGCTTCTTTCAGTTTAGCAAGAGCAGCTTCAATAGGAGCTTTCTTGTCAGCAGGAAGTTTGTCGCCAAGTTCTTCAAGTTGCTTTTCTGTCTGGAAGATCATGCTATCAGCCTGATTCAACTTGTCAATCTTTTCACGTTCTTGCTTATCTGCTTCAGCATTTGCTTCAGCTTCAGCTTTCATACGATCAATTTCGTCTTTGCTCAAACCACTTGAAGCTTCGATACGGATTGTTTGTTCCTTACCTGTAGCTTTATCTTTAGCTGTTACTTTCAGGATACCATTCGCATCGATATCGAAAGCAACTTCAATCTGAGGAATACCACGACGAGCCGGAGCGATACCTGAAAGGTTGAACTGACCAATTGACTTGTTCTGACTTGCCATTGGACGTTCTCCCTGAAGTACGTGGATAGTTACTTCACTTTGGTTATCGGCTGCAGTAGAGAATACTTCACTCTTCTTGCAAGGGATAGTTGTATTTGCATCGATCAATTTAGTCATTACACCACCTAATGTTTCAATACCCATTGAAAGTGGAGTAACATCCAAAAGAACTACGCCTTTAATTTCGTCTGTTAATACAGCACCTTGAACTGCTGCACCAATAGCAACTACTTCATCAGGGTTTACACCTTTAGAAGGAGCTTTTCCAAAGAATTTCTCAACAAGATCCTGAACAGCTGGAATACGAGTAGAACCACCTACAAGGATAACTTCGTCGATATCTGAGTTACTTAATCCTGCAGCATCCATTGCTTTACGGCAAGGTTCAACGCAAGCCTGAATCAAGCTATGTGCAAGTGATTCGAATTTAGCACGGCTCAATGTTTTAACCAAGTGCTTTGGCACACCTGCAACTGGCATAATGTATGGCAAGTTGATTTCAGTTGTTGTAGTTGAAGAAAGTTCAATTTTTGCTTTTTCAGCAGCTTCCTTCAAACGCTGAAGAGCCATTGGATCCTGACGTAAGTCTACTCCTTCATCATTCTTAAATTCATCAGCCAACCAGTCGATAATTACCTGGTCGAAATCGTCACCACCAAGGTGAGTATCACCGTTAGTTGAAAGAACTTCGAATACACCGCCACCGAATTCAAGGATAGAGATATCGAATGTACCACCACCTAAGTCGAATACGGCGATCTTCATATCTTTGTGAGCTTTGTCAAGACCATAAGCCAAAGCTGCAGCAGTTGGTTCGTTTACAATACGTTTAACTTCCAGACCGGCAATCTGTCCGGCTTCTTTTGTAGCCTGACGTTGAGAGTCGCTAAAGTATGCAGGAACTGTGATAACAGCTTCAGTAACTTCTTGTCCAAGGTAATCTTCTGCAGTTTTTTTCATTTTCTGAAGAATCATTGCAGAAATTTCCTGTGGAGTATAAAGACGTCCGTCAATATCAACACGTGGAGTATTATTGTCGCCTTTTACAACGTTGTAAGGAACACGTGCAACTTCTTTTTGTACCTGATCCCAGTTCTCACCCATAAAACGTTTGATAGAGAATACCGTACGTTTTGCGTTTGTTACAGCCTGACGTTTTGCAGGATCACCTACTTTACGTTCGCCACCGTCTACAAATGCAACAATAGAAGGAGTTGTACGTTTACCTTCGCTGTTTGCTATTACTACAGGCTCGTTTCCTTCGAATACAGAAACACAAGAGTTTGTTGTTCCTAAGTCAATTCCAATAATTTTTCCCATGATTGTTATTTTGTTTTTTAATTATTATTCTATTTAATGTTGTCGATTGCTCTCTAACGTTGTTTTCGTATATGGAGCAGCCATACGCCAATTAAGAAACAAACGTCGTGCCAAAAACAAAAATCTTATAGAAACTTTTATGGCATGACAGTTATGTTTGCTATTTTATTGGGGATTCTGACAGAATTACTGCCGTTATGTCAGAGTGCGTCATTCATTTGACAGAAAAAGCATTCTCCGATGCTTAGTATAGATAAAGAATAAGCTAGATCGATTGTTCGAAACACATTCTTAAATAGCAGTACATCTTTTTATAATAAACGCTAGACCTTTTTAATATTTAATGTAGACTATTTTTAAATTAGCCGTACTGCTAAATTAAAACATATATAATATAATTTGTTTATCCGCCTCAGTATATCAGCTTAGGTTCCTCGAAAGAAAAGATAGCCAAATAACTTCTTTCTTTCTGCATTTTATTACCTTTGTCTGAGTAAAACAATAAACCGATGAAACATCTACATTATATACTTCTTTTTACACTGATACTTTTTACTGGTTGCACCAATAAACAAAAAAATAAAAGCGAGGCAGCAGGAGAACCTCTTAAAATAAAGTATGCAGAAGGCTTTTCCATTGGAAAAGCTGACGGTTATACCTGCGTAACAGTCTTCAATCCCTGGAAAAAAGGCGAAATATATGCCAGATATTATCTGGTGAAAGACACAAAGACCAGCGTTCCACAGGATGGGAAAAAGATTCAGGTTCCTC
This sequence comes from uncultured Bacteroides sp., assembly GCF_963677945.1. Classification (NCBI taxonomy): domain Bacteria; kingdom Pseudomonadati; phylum Bacteroidota; class Bacteroidia; order Bacteroidales; family Bacteroidaceae; genus Bacteroides; species uncultured Bacteroides sp. The sequence continues at coordinate 3,944,437 of NZ_OY782578.1, forward strand.
TGAAATCGTTGGTAGCCAATTCGGCAACTTACTTTGAGTTTCTGCAAATGCTGGGCGAACTCGACAAAGTGACCGGGGTATGCAGTGCTGCATGGGTTTATAATCCGGAGATATTGAAGGGAGTAAAAGAAGGCAGAATTAAGGATTTGGGAGATGCTTTCAATCTGGATATTGAGAATCTCCTCGTGCTCCATCCTCAAGTGGTAATGACTTCGGCTTACAATGCAGAAGATGAAAACTCCAAAAGACTTACCCAAAGTGGACTGTCGGTTATCTATAATATTGAATGGCAAGAGACTTCCTTACTGGCACGCGCAGAATGGATTAAATTTATAGGAGCGTTCTTCGATAAATCGGATTTGGCAGACAGTCTGTTTAATGATGTAGAAAAAAGATATAAAGATGTATCTGCATTGGCTCAGAAAGTAAAAGATCGCCCTACCCTGGTATCCGGACAAGATTTCCGTGGTACATGGACAATGCCTGCCGGGAGAAGTTTTAATGCAAAGATGTTCCGTGATGCAGGGGGCTCATATTTCTATGAGAATGATACCACCAGCGGCAGCATATCTTCTAATATTGAATCGGCTTTGATTAATTTCAGCAAGGCAGATGTGTGGGTAGGCTCTCAGGCTAATTCATTGGATGAACTGGGTAAAATAGATGCAAAATACAAGCTATTCAAGGCATACAAAGAGAGAAATGTATATAATTACAATAAACGAATGAATGCCTCAGGAGGTAACGACTATTGGGAAAGTGCCGTTGCCCGCCCCTACCTCATTCTTAGTGACATGATAAAAGCGCTTCACCCTGAAATGTTGCCCAATTATGAATTCACCTACATGCAAAAGCTGAAATGAGAACAAGATTTCTATTACTGATACTCCTTTTCTTTGTCGCATTTACCTGCGACATAGCCTTTGGAAGCGTAAACCTTTCGCTAAAAGATGTATGGTCTTCACTTACAGGAAGTGGCGGAGACGATTTATATAGGGAAATAATTATCAATTATCGCTTGCCTAAAGCCCTTACTGCCATTCTTACAGGCGCGGCATTGTCCGTGGCAGGTGTGCTGATGCAGACTCTATTCCGCAATCCGCTTGCCGGACCGGATGTACTGGGCGTTACTTCGGGAGCCAGTCTGGGAGTAGCCCTGCTTACTTTGGGAGCCTCATCACTTCCTTGGTTTGTAATAGCCGGATGGGGACAGGTTACCGCTGCAGTTTTGGGAGCTGTTGGAGTATTGTTACTGATAATTATTGTATCTGTGAAAGTTCCGCAGACTGTATCCTTATTAATTATAGGAATGATGTTCGGCAACTTTGCCGGAGCCATTGTCAGCATTCTGCAAAGTACCAGTAACCCGGATACATTGAAACTATTCATTTCGTGGACTTTCGGAAGTCTTTCGGCTGTGAGCTGGGATTACATGGCAATCATGGCACCAATTATAATCGTAGGTACACTCTTGGCCTTCATTATGCAGAAAAAGCTCAATATTTTATTGCTGGGCGAAAAGTATGCCACCGGACTAGGAGTATCTGTTTCCCGCACTCGCTTGTGGATTATTCTGGCTACTGCCCTATTGGCAGGAACATCGACCGCCTTTACCGGACCAATTGCCTTTATCGGTGTAACCATTCCACATATCGCCCGAGGCATTTTTCATACATCCGATCATAAAATGATTATTCCCGCCTCCATTCTTTGCGGAAGTGGCATTATGCTCGTATGCGACCTTATTTCACAAATGCCCGGCAGTCAGGGAACATTGCCTATTAATTCAGTTACCGCACTCTTTGGAGCACCCATAATTATATGGATAATTGCCAAAAATGGCGGAATGGGTAAATAGTCTTTCAAAACACAGAAAAGTTCCATTATTACGGACACATAAATATTATAAGATTATTCCCCACTTCAATTAATTTATTTATCTTTGCCGAGTTATCAATATTAAAACAATTAAATTACACTTAAATGGGTAGAGTTCTAATTATTGGTGCCGGCGGTGTTGGAACCGTTGTTGCACATAAAGTGGCACAAAATGCTGACGTATTTACAGATATCATGTTGGCTAGCCGTACAAAATCGAAATGTGATGCCATAGCTAAAGCTATAGGCGGAGACAGAATAAAAACGGCTCAGGTTGATGCCGATAATGTAGATGAACTGGTTGCTTTATTCAATGATTTCAAACCTGAAATCGTAATCAACGTAGCCCTTCCTTATCAGGACCTTACCATTATGGATGCCTGTCTGAAGGCAGGAGTTAACTACCTTGACACAGCTAACTACGAACCAAAGGATGAAGCTCACTTTGAATATAGCTGGCAATGGGCTTATCAAGATAAGTTTAAAGAAGCCGGACTGACTGCTATCTTAGGATGTGGTTTCGACCCGGGAGTAAGTGGAGTTTACACTGCTTATGCAGCAAAACATCACTTTGATGAGATCAACTATCTGGATATTGTAGATTGCAATGCCGGCGATCATCACAAAGCATTTGCTACTAACTTCAATCCGGAAATCAATATCCGTGAGGTTACTCAAAAAGGAAAATATTACGAAAACGGTGAATGGGTTATTACTGAACCTCACCAGATTCACAAGCCATTGAATTATCCAAATATCGGTCCTAAAGAATCTTACGTAATTTACCACGAAGAGCTGGAATCTCTGGTTAAGAACTATCCAACATTGAAGCGTGCTCGTTTCTGGATGACTTTCGGTCAGGAATATCTTACTCACTTACGCGTTATCCAGAACATTGGTATGGCTCGTATTGATGAGATAGATTACAACGGACAAAAGATTGTTCCTATTCAGTTCCTTAAAGCAGTTCTTCCTAATCCAGGCGATCTTGGTGAAAACTATACAGGAGAAACGTCTATCGGTTGCCGTATCCGTGGTATCAAAGATGGTAAAGAACGTACTTATTACGTATATAACAACTGTAGCCACGAAGCAGCTTATAAAGAAACAGGTGCTCAGGGTGTAAGTTACACAACAGGTGTTCCTGCAATGATTGGAGCTATGATGTTCCTTAAAGGCGAATGGAAAAACCCTGGAGTAAACAACGTAGAAGACTTTAATCCGGATCCATTCATGGAACAACTAAACAAACAAGGTTTACCTTGGGTAGAGGTGTTCGACGGAGATTTGGAACTTTAAAATAAAAAGTTTGGAGGGAAATATTATTATTTCCCTCTTCTTTTATCTATATGCATGAAAAACGTCTATCACCTCTTAAAGCTGTTTGGCAAAATTAAGAATAGAAGAATAAAATTACTAGGAATTTATCTTCTACATATCTTCAACAAAAGATATATAGGAATTTTTCTAGACCCTGTCATTGCATGTAATTTCCGATGCCGGATGTGCTATTTCAGTGATTCCGAATCAAAAACAAAAGGAAACAAAAAGATAGACGTTGAAGATATTGAATTGATTGCTAATTCAATATTCCACCGGGCACTAAAACTGCAAATTGGTTGTGGCGCTGAACCTACCTTATACAAAGGTATCCTTAAAATTATATCTTTGGGAAAGCAACATCGCATTCCATATATTTCAATAACTACAAACGGAGCTCTTATTACCAAAGATCTTCTAAGTAAATATGCCGAAGCGGGATTAAATGAGATCACTTTATCCTTGCATGGTCTTAAGAAAGAGACCTACGATTTTTTCATGACTAATGGTAAATTTGAACATATCCCTGAACTTCTTAAAAATATTGCCGAAGTAAAGCAGACATATCCAGATCTTAAGCTACGGATTAATTATACAATTAACCAGGATAATTTATTTGATTTAGTTGAGTTCAATAATCTGTTCAACAAAGTTCCTTTAGATATTATTCAATTAAGGCCCATCCAAAAAATAGGTAATTCTGTTTATAACAATTTTTCAACCCAAACAATTGTTGACAACTACGAATGTATAATTACGCCAATAATTAATGAATGCAAAAGAAAGGGCATTATATGTATGGCTCCTTCTAAGAAAAACATTCTCGTAGCCGAAAAGGCAAAAGAATCTGATAATTCAATTGAGGAAGCTACCTACTGTTATGTTTCCCCTACTACATGTTGGCAAAAAGACTTTGATTACAAGAGCGAGAATTTTGAATCGTACTCTAAACGAAAAAGAGTAAGTCTGCAACTATTTAAAAGCATCTTTATAACCCCCAAAAAGAAAAAAAAAGATGCTACAACCAAATTGAATTATTCTATTAAGTAAGCAGATTTGCAACAATTATTGCCGTACTTAACTTTTTATTTTTATCTTTGTAAACATTAAATTTAGCAATTAAGAATTATGAATATAGGAGATAAAGCCCCTGATATACTGGGAATAAACGAAAAAGGCGAAGAAATTAGCCTTAGCAATTACAAGGGAAAGAAAGTGGTATTATACTTCTATCCAAAAGATAATACTTCGGGATGTACAGCTCAGGCTTGCAGCCTCCGGGATAATTATACCGAACTAAGAAAAGCCGGATATGAAGTGATTGGTGTAAGCGTAGATAATGAGAAATCTCATCAGAAATTTATCGAAAAGAACGAGCTTCCTTTTACTTTGATTGCTGACACAGAAAAGAAACTGGTAGAACAATTTGGTGTGTGGGCCGAAAAGAAAATGTATGGTAGATCCTATATGGGAACATTAAGAACTACTTTCATTATTAATGAAGAAGGAATTATTGAGCGCATTATTACACCAAAAGAAGTGAGCACCAAGAATCATGCTCAACAAATTTTATAAAGTATAAACAAGTAAATTTATAACTAATTTATGGCAAAGAAAAATAGCGATGAATTAAATTTTGAAACAAATATGGCATCAAGCGAAAAATTAAAAGCCTTACAGGCTGCCATGGATAAGATAGAAAAAAGCTACGGCAAAGGTTCTATCATGAAACTCGGCGATGATAATGTGCAGGAAGTAGAAGTAATCCCTACCGGTTCTATTGCGTTAAATGTAGCATTAGGAGTAGGTGGATATCCTAAGGGAAGGGTTATTGAAATCTATGGTCCTGAATCTTCTGGTAAAACAACACTTGCAATTCATGCCATTGCTCAGGCTCAGAAAGCCGGAGGTATTGCTGCAATCATTGATGCAGAACATGCTTTCGACCGCTTCTATGCAGCGAAACTGGGTGTAGACATTGATAACCTTTTAATTTCACAACCTGATAACGGTGAACAAGCATTGGAGATCGCAGATCAACTTATCCGTTCTTCTGCTGTTGACATTGTTGTAATCGACTCTGTTGCTGCATTGACTCCAAAAGCTGAAATAGAAGGCGACATGGGAGAAAACAAGTTAGGACTTCAGGCTCGTTTAATGTCTCAGGCTTTACGTAAGCTAACTGGTACCATCAGCAAGACAAAAACAACTTGTATCTTCATCAACCAGTTGCGTGAAAAGATTGGTGTAATGTTTGGTAACCCTGAAACTACAACCGGTGGTAACGCCTTGAAGTTCTATGCTTCTGTACGTTTAGACATCCGTCGTACCAGCCAACTTAAAGATGGCGATGAAATTATCGGTAATCAGACTCGTGTAAAAGTAGTCAAGAATAAAGTGGCTCCTCCATTCCGTAAAGCTGAATTCGATATCATGTTTGGCGAAGGTATCTCTCGTTCAGGAGAAATAATTGACCTTGGTGCCGAACTTGGAATTATCAAGAAGAGCGGTTCATGGTATAGCTACAATGATACTAAACTTGCTCAGGGAAGAGATGGTGCAAAACAGGTTATCAGTGATAATCCTGAACTAGCTGACGAACTGGAAGGCTTAATCTTTGAAAAATTAAGAGAGAATAAAGCATAATATATTCAGAAAATATTGAAGAGTGAAGAGGAAAGAAATAAAAATCTTTTCTTTTCGCTCTTTTTTTTGTTTTATTTGTAACAACATTCTGTTTCGTTACGTCTAATTTATGTATTTACATCGATAACGCGTTAATTAGTACAAAGTAATCATCTAAAAATCTACAGAATTATGGTAAAGAAGTATTTTTTGTGTATCTCACTTTTCCTGGTAGCTCAATTGAGCCTTGGCCAGAATATTGAAAAGTTGTTTAAAGAGTTTTCTGATGCGCCTAACGTTGAGAATGTAAAATTAGATAAGTCTATGATGACGCTTGCAAAGTCTTTTACTAAAGGTGATGATCTGGGCGGAGTAAAAGACATCGACTCTTTACAGGTACTTGATCTGAGCAAATGTTCATCGGAAATTAAAGATAAATTTGCCGAAAAGGTAAAAACCTTGAATACTGAAGGATATGAAACATTAGTCCGCTCAAATGAAAACGGCGAAAATGTAAGAGTATTGGTTAAGATGAACAACGAAGACATCAGCGAATTGGTAGTTGTTACAACCGGCAAAGATGCTGCTTTAGTTAAGATTAAAGGCAAATTTAATAAATCGGATATATCCAAACTTACTAATAAGCAATGACATGGATGCCGAAAGCTTCAAAAAACAATATCTTCCACATCATCAAAAGCTTTACAGGATTGCCTATAAGCTATTGGGGAACCAGTGCGATGCGGAAGATATGGTACAAGAAGCGTATCTAAAGCTATGGAATAAACGGGAAGAGCTCGCAGAAATCAGAAATCCGGAATCATTTAGCGTTATCTTACTCAAAAATATATGTTTTGACTATCTTCGCTCAACTAAAAATGAGAGCGAAACTCAGGATATAGAAGTGGTAAGTAAATCAAATGAAACATCTCTGATTAACGAGATAGAAATTAAAGACGAGCTAAACTGTGTAAAACAGCTCATCACACAATTGCCGGGAAAGCAACAGGAGGTGATGAAATTAAGACATCTGAGCGAATGTTCTATTGAAGAGATTGAACAGATAACCGGACTTAATGCCATCAACATAAGAGTTCTGATATCAAGAGCCAGAAAAACGATACGCGAACAATTTAATATATTGAGACAATGATGAAAATCTTTGAAATAGAGAAATTAATAGCCGATTTTTATGAAGGTAAAACGTCGGTTGACCAGGAAAAGGAAATTATGCATTTTTTTGAGACTCAGGAAGTGCCTCCTCATTTACTGGCTGAAAAAGAGCTGTTTCTGGAGATGTACAGTAGTTGCAAAGATATAGACAACGATATTGAGGTTCCGGCTCATTTGGAAAAAAAATTAAGTCTTCTTATCGACACGTGGGAAGAAAAAGAGAAAATAAAAAAGCCTCGTCTGGAAAGAAGAATAATAAACTGGCAATTGATAAGCGGTATAGCAGCAAGTATATGTTTAATTCTGAGCATAGGAATCTATCCATCTCTGGAGCAGCAAAAGCCGGTACTTACAGATACTTATTCAAATCCTCAGGATGCTTACAAAGAAGCTCAGAAGGCATTACTATTGGTCTCCAACAATCTGAATAAAGGAGTTTCTCAATTGGAAAGTGCCCAGGAGGATATGAATAAAGTGAATGAAATTATTAATAAACAAATCAGTCAATAATAAATATAGCGATGAAAATAAAACATGTATTATTTGCAATATTAATGTGTTGCACCAGCATTGCATTTGCGCAGAATAAACTCATCGACAAATATGCCGATATGGATGGAGTAACTTCCGTTTTTATATCTAAGACTATGCTTCAAATGATGCCTAATATGAAAACAGAAGGACTGGATATAGGTGGAATTGCTGGAAAACTTGAATCAATAGTAATATTGACCAGTGAAAAAGCTGCCATCTCAAACATGATGAAAGGCGAGATTCATAATTATGCCAGTAATAAAAGATATGAAGAGCTAATGCGTGTAAGAGAAGAAGGCTCTCATGTTACTTTTTACATTAAAAAGAAACCAAATAATAAAATTGCCGAACTGGTAATGTTTGTAGATGAAAAACCTGAGTTTGTATTTATACAGATTACCGGCGATATGACGCTTCAGGATATTCAGAATATTACCAAGAGCAAAAAGTAAAGATCTTCTATAATCAATAGAGAAAGAAGCTCCCACCGATATATTATTCTGGAAGGAAAAGGTAATGTTCTGCAAAGAAAAAGCAAATACCCTCTATTATTAATTATTGAATATATCTAATATACTACAGACTAATAGCATAATAGTTCTTAATGGGGTTGTTCTAAATCGGAACAATCCCATTTTTGTATTTTTTTGGTTCTTCGTCACTTTTGGTGGAAGATATTATATTGAACCTATTATTCATAGTGCTTAGCAGATTTTTATCAGATTCAATAAATGGCTTATCAAAAAAGCATGTAGAATATTGATTAGATAAGCATTTGAGATAGTTTGCCTCCACCAAAAGTGACGAAGAACCATTTTTTTACTCTGCTCATCTATCAGAGTTGAAGAGCTATCCTTTCTTTTGTGTGAACAGTAATTCAGATTGGAGTCTTGTCGAGAGTCTGAATTGCTGTTCTATATAGCATTTAAAACAGTCAATTTTTTGTATCTGCTATTCACAACAGATAAGTCTCAATAGACAGCAATGCAAATGAATGGTGTTAATATTGTTAAATAACAATAATACGACCCACGAAAAGAGTTACTAATTAATAAATTGTATCTACTTTTATTCGCATTATTTACCTGTAAAAGAAGTGAAAGAAACTGAAGACAAAATACTATTTGGTGCATTCAAACTTTTTCTGACCAAGAACTTCGAGAAAGTCACAATCGCAGATTTGGAAAAAGCCCTAGGATTAAGTCGTGGAGCCATCTTTTACTACATGAAAAATAAGGAAGGACTTTTTATAAAAGTTATTGATAGATACATATTATCACCTCATAATATTGAAATAAAATTTGCTACATTCAAAGATTCCAGCCTGATTGACTTTATAAATTTTTATATTGAAGGTATCAATAGAACAATGAAATCACTAAGTTCCTGTGGTGTAGAAAATATGAGCAGATGTTACTTTAATCTTGTATTTCAGGCAATACAATACTATCCTGATTTCGGCACACTTATAGATAAAGTCTTCGACAGTGAACTGGAATTGTGGAAAAGAGTCATCAGCAATGCACTAAAATCGGGCGAGATTAGGCCAGAATACGATGTTGATTATGTTGCTATGCATTTCAGGTATATCTATTCGGGACTATCGTTTGAGATGTGTTTAAAGAACGGACTCGACACTACCCTCTTGAAAGATATATTCATGAAATACTATAATGAGATTAAAGCATAAACACTAAAATCAGGCTTACTCTTATTTTAAACACTTTTCCGCCCAATAATTATTTCCCCAAAATGTGCTAAAAATATACAGCATTACTTCTTATTTGTCTGCACAAATAATAAATCAATCGATTATTCATATTCCCTCCATTATTCTAATCTGCCTTTTTCTTGTGAAAAAGAATAAATATTGTGTAGAAAATATATAAATATCCATTTTATTAGTGTTAAAAAAGCTAGATTTAACATACCGTACGGTTGGTATAATTATCTTTGCATAAAATAATGAAGAGTAAACTGAGTAAAATTTACTCATTACATTGATAAAAATGGTTAGGGAAAAAAAGGTTATCGCGATGATAACCTTTTTTTATTTTAGAAACTCAAATCTCATAAACAAAGCATGAATTATAGCAATATGTAATGCAAATAAATAATCTACCCTACAAAAAGAATATAGGTCAAAGAAGAAATACTTATCACAATCCAAAGAAAAACACCTTGAACCATTGGACGAAAACCTACGCTCTTTAATACATCTCTTGAAAGTGATGCACCAATAAAGAAAAGAGTCAATGTTAATCCTTTACGAGCTATCCACACCATACTTGTAGTAAGAACAGTCGGCAAAGAGAAGAATGTATTAGCAAGCATGGCCAGAATAAAAAAGAAAATAAACCATGGAGTATACATCTTTTCGGACTTACTTTTAAAGATAAAAGAAGTAACAATAGATACTGGGATAATCCACAAAGCTCTTGTTAGTTTCACAGTAGTAGCTACTTGCAATGCTTCCTGACCATAAGCAGAACCGGCTCCAACCACAGAACTTGTGTCATGAATAGCTATTGCCGCCCACAAACCAAACTGATGCTGCGTAAGACCTAATAAATGACCTAGTACCGGAAAAAGAAAAAGAGCTATCGCATTCAGAATAAAAACCGTACCCAACGAAACCGAAATCTGTCCATCATCTGCTTTTATAACCGGAGCTACTGCTGCTATAGCACTTCCTCCGCAAATAGCAGTTCCCGAGCTGATAAGATAGCCGGTTTTCTTGTCAACTCTCATACGTCTGGCTATAAAGGTTCCCAAGAGTAATGTACCTACAACAGATATAATAGTAAATATCATCCCATCTTTTCCAGAAGCTATAGCCTGATGAAGATTCATTCCAAAACCCAGACCTACCACTGAAAACTGCAAAAGATACTTTGATGATTGTTTATTGAACTTAGGAAAAGCCTTACCACAAACCAATGCAAAAACCAAACCTGTCAATAAAGCAACGGGAGGAGTTACGAATGGTAAAAAACAAAAAACAAGTAATGCTACATAGATAACCTTATTGTTATCCTTCAAAAACTGAACTAGTGCATCCATATTCTATAACTTAATTATTATGATGCAAAAGTACTGTATATAAACGAAAGGTGCCAATCGTTTTTTGTAATGCCTTATAACTTCTTATTATAATGAGCCGCAAATTGCATAAATACCTGAGGTAAGCCGCTCTCCTCTCCCTGCAAACGGGCAAACGAAAATTCCCGTTGCATTTCCAAATAACGTATATCTATCACTTTGAAAAGTCCTGCGGCTAGTTCACGAGCAATAGATCTTACAGAAACAATTCCCATACATTCCGAGTTTTCAAGAAATAGCTTGATACTCTCCGTACTGCCAAGATACATACGAACATTAAGATCTGATAATCTGATGTTATTCGATAGCAAAGCTGTTTCTAAAACATCCAGCGTGCCCGATCCTCTTTCCCTTAATACCAAAGGTATATTATAAAGATCGTATACTGATATTTCATCAAGCTTAGCCAGTTTGCTGCGAGTGTGCACTACTGCAACCAATTCATCTTTCTGAAAAGTAGAATATTTCAGGTTAGGCAAACGAATAATTCCTTCAACCAGCCCTAAATCTATACGATGTTCCAGCAAAGCATTTTCCACATCGCGAGAGTTGCCATTGAGCAACGACAAGGATACATGAGGGAACTTTTCAATAAATCGAGCCAGGAACGGAGGCAATACATATTGAGATATTGTGGTGCTTGCCCCCAGACGGAGTTCTCCCGAGCATTCATTATGAAGCAGATGCATTTCATAATCCAGCCTTTTGTAATCATCAAGAATCCGTTCGCTATGCTCCATCAATAACTCACCTGCGGGAGTCAAGGATATCTTATTTCCCAGCCGTTCAAAAAGACGGATTTTATACAGACTCTCCAGTTCTTGTATATGCTTAGTTATGGCAGGCTGAGTAATGAATAGCTCTCGCGAAGCCTTAGTAAAACTAAGATTTCGCGCCACACACAGAAACACCTTTAGTCGGAAGTCGGACATTGAACTGGAATCTATTTTCTAATTATTATTGCAACTCATCTCCACGAATACCCAAAGCCTGCATTACCGGATAAGCAAGCATTTCCCAACGATAATTAATATCGTCTTCAGGTTCATTCATGCGGAATTGAATTATTTCCCTTTCTTTTACGTCTTTAAGAATATCATTTACCTTATCACCATATTCCTCATTAAAAGAAAGAACAATAATTCTTTCCACTCCTTTAGCATCAGCAACAACTTTCATCGACTCTAAAAACAGATCTTCGCGAGAAGCCATATCTTCAGGTTGGAAAGTATTAAAGCAAAATTCTCCAAACTCATTACTGAAAGCCACACTATTCAGTTCCTTTTCCAAATCGGATGGCTGAGCATGAACCAGCTGAGCCGAATTCTTATCGTATATAAAAAATATCTGAATTTCATTTTTCCCTTCAACAATACCTGCATCCAGAGCAAGATACGTAAACAGATGAGAAAGATCCATTTCTTGCAGTTCCCTGTTCAGCATTCTTTCAAAATTCTTTTTAATATCTTCTGTTACGAAGTTTAGAAAGGATGCATCAATCAGCATCACTGTTTCAGCCATTTTTATTTCTTCTTCCATGGGTTTTTCTTTGTTTAATGGGATAAAGATACTATTAAATTATCAATTGAATATATCATTTCAGAAGTTATTTTGGGAGATTTCACTAAATGAACCCGGTATAAATTGCTTCCTATTCTTAGAATCTGATTCTAATATCCAGCCTAAAATAATGCAGAATAAAGACAGATTGTCACATCGAAACAAACATAAAATGTCAAATTGTCTTCACAACAAAGCAAATGTGTCTATAATATAGATAAAAAGAATATTGGCAAATCTTTTGGTGCTTCTTTGGTGTTAGTTATTAAAAGCAGAAATATCAATAGGAGACATAAATATATGAACTTCAACAATTTTACAATTAAATCACAGGAAGCGGTTCAGGAGGCCGTAAACCTGGCACAGAGTCGCGGTCAGCAAACAATTGAAACCGCACATGTGCTGCATGGAGTGATGAAGGTTGGCGAAAATGTAACCAATTTTATCTTCCAGAAACTGGGAATGAACGGGCAGCAAATAGCGCTCGTGCTCGACAAGCAGATCGATTCTTTCCCGAAGGTAACCGGTGGCGAACCATACCTGGGCAGGGAAACGAATGAGGTCTTCCAAAAAGCTACTCAGTATTCTAAAGAAATGGGCGACGAGTTTGTTTCTCTGGAACATCTGTTGCTGGCTCTACTTACGGTTAAAAGCACCGTTGCAAATATTTTGAAGGATGCCGGAATGAACGAAAAGGAACTTCGTGCAGCCATTAACGAATTGCGTAAAGGCGAAAAGGTTACATCACAGAGCAGCGAGGATACATATCAGTCATTAAACAAATATGCCATCAACCTTAACGAGGAAGCCCGTACAGGTAAGCTCGATCCTGTAATTGGTCGTGATGAAGAGATTCGTAGAGTGCTTCAAATCCTTAGCCGACGTACCAAGAACAATCCGATACTTATTGGCGAACCGGGTACAGGTAAAACAGCAATTGTTGAAGGCCTGGCGCATCGTATTCTTCGGGGAGACGTGCCCGATAATCTGAAAGACAAACAGGTTTATTCACTCGACATGGGTGCCCTGGTGGCCGGTGCCAAGTATAAAGGAGAATTCGAGGAACGACTGAAATCGGTAATCAACGAAGTGATAAAATCCGACGGAAACATTATCCTTTTCATTGACGAGATTCACACGCTTGTGGGTGCCGGTAAGGGAGAAGGTGCAATGGATGCGGCAAATATACTGAAGCCTGCCCTCGCCCGTGGTGAGTTACGTTCTATCGGAGCCACTACTTACAACGAGTATCAGAAGTATTTCGAAAAAGATAAAGCGCTGGAAAGAAGATTCCAGGTAGTACAGGTAGATGAGCCCGATATTCTGAGCACCATTTCAATCCTTCGTGGACTGAAAGAGCGCTATGAGAATCACCATCACGTGCGTATTAAAGACGATGCTATCATAGCTGCAGTAGAACTTTCAAACCGCTACATCACCAACCGTTTCCTTCCGGACAAGGCCATCGACCTTATGGACGAAGCTGCTGCGAAGTTGCGTATGGAGGTAAACTCCGTGCCCGAGGAGCTTGATGAGATAAGCCGTAAAATAAAACAGTTGGAGATTGAGCGCGAAGCCATCAAACGTGAAAAGGACGAAGACAAACTTCAACTGCTCAACAAAGAGATTGCCGAACTCAAGGAGCAGGAAAATTCATTCAAAGCCAAATGGCAAAGTGAAAAAACCTTGGTAGATAAAATTCAGCAGAATAAGGTTGAGATAGAAAATCAGAAGTTCGAAGCAGAGAAAGCCGAACGCGAAGGCGATTATGGCAAAGTAGCCGAGATAAGATACGGCAAGCTTCAGGAACTCGAAAATGAAATAAAGGAGACTCAAAGGGAATTGCATCATCTGCAAGGCGGCAGTGCCATGATAAAGGAAGAGGTAGAAGCCGAAGACATTGCCGATGTAGTATCACGTTGGACCGGTATTCCTGTGAAAAAGATGCTGAAGAGTGAATCAGAGAAACTGCTTCACCTGGAAGATGAGCTCCACAAGCGGGTAATTGGTCAGGACGAAGCCCTTGAGGCAGTGGCCGATGCAGTGAGAAGAAGTCGCTCCGGATTACAAGATCCAAGGCGCCCTATCGGAAGTTTCATCTTCCTGGGCACCACCGGTGTAGGTAAAACCGAGCTGGCAAAAGCCCTTGCCGAGTTCCTGTTCGACGACGAAACAATGATGACTCGTATAGATATGAGTGAGTATCAGGAGAAACATTCCGTATCCCGACTTGTTGGAGCGCCTCCGGGATACGTAGGTTACGATGAAGGCGGTCAGCTTACCGAAGCCATTCGTCACAAACCATACTCAGTAGTGCTGTTCGATGAAATTGAGAAAGCACATCCGGATGTGTTCAACATCCTGCTGCAGGTTCTGGACGACGGCCGACTGACCGATAACAAAGGCCGGGTGGTAAACTTCAAGAATACCATCATCATTATGACCTCCAACATGGGAAGCTCGTACATACAAAGTCAGTTCGAGAATCTGAACAACGACAACAGAGAGCGCATCATCGAGGAGACAAAAAAGGAAGTAATGTCAATGCTGAAAAAGACCATCCGTCCGGAGTTCCTTAACCGTATAGACGAAACCATTATGTTCCTTCCACTCTCCGAGAACGAGATAAGGCAGATTGTGGATTTGCAGATAAAAGGCATCCAGAAGATGCTTGCCGGCAACGGAGTAACGCTCGAGTTAACCGATGCAGCAACGGACTTCATAGCAAAAGCCGGATACGATCCGGAGTTTGGTGCCCGTCCGGTGAAAAGAGCTATCCAGCGTTACTTGCTCAACGACTTGTCTAAGAAGTTACTTGCGCAGGAGGTTGAAAGAGAAAAACCGATTATAGTAGACACATTAGGTGAAGGATTAGTTTTCAGGAATTAAGATCTGTTTCAGGATAACAATAAAAGCACAGCGAATATTTTTGGTTCTGCTGTGCTTTTTGGTTTGTTGAAGAGTCCATTCACTCTCAATTCTAAAGAAGTAGTTCCGGCATTGTAATTCCATAAGATACATTTAAAAGTTCGATTTTGAGTTTAGATTCTTTTTCGAAACCAATATCTCAATTCCATAAGGTACGATTAATAGACGAAAGATTGCTGGGTAGCTAAAATGGATATGCAATTTCAATTCCATAAGGTGCGATTAATAGAAAATATAGCAGCTGCAATAAAAGCGCAGACAAAGGTATTTCAATTCCATAAGGTGCGATTAATAGAAAATCAGACGGAACAGCTATAAATTTTTATTCTACATTTCAATTCCATAAGGTACGATTAAGAGTCTCAGATTCTTAATAATCAAAAACAACGTGATGTCATTTCAATTCCATAAGGTACGATTAAGAGCAACTTGAAAATAGTGCTCAGGATTCGCTTAATGTATTTCAATTCCATAAGGTACGATTAAGAGTGTCGGTGATTTAGCAGGTGGTGTTATTGGTGCATTTCAATTCCATAAGGTACGATTAAGAGTATCTTTATCCGATATTGATCGAATGCATAGAAATCGATTTCAATTCCATAAGGTACGATTAAGAGCACTATTATATTACTAAAGATGGTATTGTACATATATTTCAATTCCATAAGGTACGATTAAGAGATCCCACGCAAGAGTAAATAAAGGGTCAGCTACCTTATTTCAATTCCATAAGGTACGATTAAGAGATCGTTCGTTTCGTTATTTCGTTACGTCAGAATAATTTCAATTCCATAAGGTACGATTAAGAGACAAGCCCCGTTGGAATGCTTCTACCTTGCTACGTTCATTTCAATTCCATAAGGTACGATTAAGAGTAAAACATTCTATCTTGGGAGTCGTAGGCCTGCGCTATTTCAATTCCATAAGGTACGATTAAGAGAAATCAGCCTAACGCTTACAATGTTGATAACAATGGATTTCAATTCCATAAGGTACGATTAAGAGCTGGTTCTGGTTCTAAGTCTGTACTCGGTCAAATTGCATTTCAATTCCATAAGGTACGATTAAGAGTTTAACAACAAAAATGTTAAACTTACCCTATTAATTTCAATTCCATAAGGTACGATTAAGAGGTAAACAAACAAGCACACCCACACTTCAATAGTCATTTCAATTCCATAAGGTACGATTAAGAGGAGGTTTCTTTCTGCCAAAGATACTTTCACCTTCATTTCAATTCCATAAGGTACGATTAAGAGAAACCTTAGCTGTGCAAACCTTAGCGGTGCATACCTATTTCAATTCCATAAGGTACGATTAAGAGTAGAATTGTGGAAACAAAATTTACAAAAGGAGAAATTTCAATTCCATAAGGTACGATTAAGAGAACTCAAAACAAATAATACTTAGCATACTATTGGTATTTCAATTCCATAAGGTACGATTAAGAGATTTCATAGAAAGTACTTTTCGTTAATCAATTTAGCTATTTCAATTCCATAAGGTACGATTAAGAGGGAATAGACACAGGAATACACACAGGATTAGCTGTAATTTCAATTCCATAAGGTACGATTAAGAGCTAATATTGCACCAGTCCTAAGTGCATCAATAGGACATTTCAATTCCATAAGGTACGATTAAGAGTTATGAAAGCAAAGTATTACAATAATGGAAATATAAAATTTCAATTCCATAAGGTACGATTAAGAGATTAAGGTTCAAATATATAGGCTTTCCCCACGTCCATTTCAATTCCATAAGGTACGATTAAGAGAGTAGTGTGCCATACTCGCAACTTTCGGAATATAGATTTCAATTCCATAAGGTACGATTAAGAGGAGAGAAAGCTGTAAAAGGGTATCTATTTGATTACGGTATTTCAATTCCATAAGGTACGATTAAGAGGTTCACAAACATAATATCTATCTCTCTTTCCAGTATTTCAATTCCATAAGGTACGATTAAGAGAAAGCTTTGAAAGCATTGCCCACAATTTTAAGTACATTTCAATTCCATAAGGTACGATTAAGAGTAAACCTTATTTAGAATGATTATAAATCAACTTTAGATTTCAATTCCATAAGGTACGATTAAGAGTATACGGGCTTGTAACCGCCAACTGGCTGCATTAACATATTTCAATTCCATAAGGTACGATTAAGAGGCTATTTCCGCGAAATCACTGGTATCTATATTACATTATTTCAATTCCATAAGGTACGATTAAGAGTATGCTTTTTATACTGCTTGGAAAACTTCTCTTACATTTCAATTCCATAAGGTACGATTAAGAGTGTATCTCCTTATGTTACTGATACATTATTCGCAAATTTCAATTCCATAAGGTACGATTAAGAGTTAATATAGCTATTAAATAAATGTTCAAATGTGTAATTTCAATTCCATAAGGTACGATTAAGAGAATAGTAAAGATATATTAAGAAGTGTATCTAATATATTTCAATTCCATAAGGTACGATTAAGAGCTTGCTATTGCTGCATTAAGAGATGATACAAGTGAATTTCAATTCCATAAGGTACGATTAAGAGCAAAGTATTTGATTACCTTGCAAAGTTCGAAAAGTATTTCAATTCCATAAGGTACGATTAAGAGTCCGGTAATTACAGTTACTCCCGATTCTTTTTGTGATTTCAATTCCATAAGGTACGATTAAGAGCAAATTTAGGGTGATTCCAGTTATTGTATTTTGTTATTTCAATTCCATAAGGTACGATTAAGAGTACATTCCGTTCTTTCAATGCGGAAATTAAATGCATATTTCAATTCCATAAGGTACGATTAAGAGATGTTATTAGTGGTATGTGTCCAGGTCTTACCAGTTACATTTCAATTCCATAAGGTACGATTAAGAGAGATAAAGGCGGCCGCAAAAAAATAAATAGCCACATTTCAATTCCATAAGGTACGATTAAGAGATCCGGCCGCCAATGGTCCCGGGGGTGGATGGTTCCATTTCAATTCCATAAGGTACGATTAAGAGACCATGTCAATACTAACCCTACCAACCTTTGCCTTCCATTTCAATTCCATAAGGTACGATTAAGAGTTACTAAGCTTCAATTAAAGCAAATGCATCTGAATCGATTTCAATTCCATAAGGTACGATTAAGAGCCCTACTGTTACACCTCATATTCAACCTATTAAAAATTTCAATTCCATAAGGTACGATTAAGAGAGATCGTTCGTTTCGTTACTTCATTACGTCTGAATAATTTCAATTCCATAAGGTACGATTAAGAGCCTTCGATCGACACAAGAATACACCTTGAATATCAATCGAATAGCTGATGCAAAAATAGAAAAATTCTTCTAAAAAAGTGTCGATCACCAATGATATAAAAATCACTGGTGACCGACATATATGTTAAACACTTGATTTTCAATAAGTCAAAGAGCTAATATATATTATTTGGAAAATAATATGAGATGCTTCAAAGCTGACTGACAACTATCTATAAAAAAATATCTATGCTACTACGCTCTTTCCCAACTATTTGCTTCTCAGTCCAGGTAACATCTCTTCCTTTGAAAATTATTATGCTATCCTGGTCTTCTTTCATAAATTTCTTAGCCAAAAGGAGTAGCTCGTGAAGCCTCACTTCGGATATCTCTCCCTCAAAAACTGAGTTCTGAATCCAATTGAGGTATTTACGACAAAGTTTAAGCATCTTTGCCACTCGCTTCTCCCCAAAATCATACACAAGGACTACATACATAACTACCAGTACATCTTAAAAGGTTTATATTCTTCTATTTTGAGCAAATGTTTCGTTAGTTTATAGCACTCTAATTTTACCAGATGTCGGTAACTAACGTTGCGTTTCAAGCTGCGATGTTGAATGGTTTCCTGAAGTCTGTCTTCCAGAGCCTTTACAAAGATCTTTTTTCCAGATGAATTTAGCAAGCACTTGTTCAGCTTCTTATCAAAATGCTTTTCCTGAATTTCTTTCTTGTTAAGCACTTTAAATATAACACGATCAACGATTATTGGTTTAAATATTTCTGCTACATCAAGAGCCAGAGAATATCTTCTTTCACCTGGAGTATGAAGAAAACTGATCGTTGGGTTCAGTTGAGTCTGATGAATGGCACGCAAACAAAGCGTATAGCAAATCATATTCCCAAACGAAATCAACGCATTCACCTCATTACGCGGAGGTTGCTTTGTACGATTACCCATTTCAAAGTCGTTCAATATCAGGTTAAACGCGTCATAATAAGTCTGACGAATCATACCTTCAATTCCCATCAGTTCTTCCACTGTGTTCGATTCAGTAATCTTCAAAGAGTAAGCCTTAATCAGCTCCATGATATCTTCCATATCCTTACCTCGTCTATTGTAATACTGCAGATTCTTCAGCATATTAAAGGCAGCCCCTTCAATAAACTTCTGAGCAATGACAATTCGCCTCTTCTTATCCTGATAAGCAGAAGTCTGAGCCAGTAGCATTCTTCCCGACAACAAAGAATCGCGAGGCATAAACGAGCCGGTGTAATTCTCATAATAATCAAAGAAGTGCACTGAAATATCTTTCTGGCCGAGGAAGTTAAACAAAGCACTGTTGGCCGTTAACGAACCAAAGGCATAAAACTCATTAATATCCTCCACAGGAAGATAGCGGGGACTAGCATGCATATCCCCTCCGGCTTCAGGATCAGATATCGGAGTAAATTTCAAGGTATTATCTCTTCTCTCTAAAACACCCGGATTAAATAAATAATAAGTTTTTTTCATTCTTCTTCCTCCCTGCTGTAACAAAAGTCATAGTAACTACAATTCTTGCAAATCCGTTTTTTCTCCAATGGTGGACATTGTTCACTTTCAATAATGCTCTTTATTTCCGTCTCCATAGATAAAATTTCCTCTCTGTCAATATCCGTAAGTAGAACGTTTTCAGTCTTTCTTAGCACCGGATATTCAAGAATGCCGGTAGCACCAATAATTCCATTCTTTTCAAACACAAACAAGTAATACTTCAATTGCCACTCATGCGCCCGGTCTATCTTATCCGACTTCTTTATTTCATGAATCACCTTGTTTCGCGGATCGTAAAAGTCCACTTTTATTCCGTCAATCTCCACCTCTTCATACTTAGAGGAACGTTGCGGATAAGCCTCTTCATGAATCAAAGTTCCTTCAAATACCAGATCGGAAGTATGCTCCATATTTATCCCATTCGCAAACAGCCAGAGCTTTCGTTTGCAAACCTGATAATAGTTGAAATGGGTTCCTGTTATTTGCATCTTTTAATCCTATTTACAATAAGCAACTTTGTTCATTCGATTTTTCTTCCGCATCTAGTTGCAATCCTAGTTCACTATCATATTTTCTATTTATAACATAATAGCTCTGCTCTTTTATTTTATCAGTTCCTTTTGCCTCAAAAGCAAAAATATTTTTATGGATATCATCATTAATACTTAATGATATAAACCTCTTTTTAGAAATAGAAATTTTAAGAGATTCTGCTTTAATTAATTTATTCTCTTCAACAAACTTATTATACTCATTTTCTAATCTTGAAGGCAAGACTTTCACTCCATCAAATTGTTTTTCAAATTCTTCTTCACGATGCAAGTCATATATAAATGGAGCAAGATTCTCCCTTACATCTGTTTTCAGAACATTATAGACACGATCAAATTCTTCTTTATCTTTATCAGACCAACAAGGATAAACCTGATCGATATATTTTTGTAAATCAGCTTCTAATATTATTCCATCATTACATAATTCAATTTTTCGAAGAACTTCCAATGTTCTATTAATAACATCTTCATTCTTATAAATATATTTGTCTACATCATTTCGATCAGAAAAGACAGTGCAATCGCATGGAGATCTATATGCTCCATTTATGCGATGTCTGTTGACTCGCCCAAAGCGTTGTAATAAAGCATCGAGAGGTGCTAATTCTGTAAAAACAACATCATAATCAATATCCAAACTAACTTCTATAGCTTGGGTACCCACTAATAACTTAACTCCATCAGATTTTAAATCCGACTCTTTTTCATTTCTATCAATTCCATTAAAAGCACTATGCAGTAAAACTTTATGCATAGAATTCAATTTATTATAAATGAATTGAGCCTGTTTAACAGTATTGCATACAACTAAAACTTTATCACCATGATTCAATCGTTTTTGGATATCTTGTATACTTTCTGATAGCAATCCCTCTTCTACTTTGACTTTATGTCGAACAAAAGATTTATATAACACATTATCAGCTGTAATTTCATTAAAATCACCAATAGCTTTTGCAAATTCCTTTTTTAAGAAAGATGGTAATGTTGCTGTCATTAAGCAAATATTTACATTCAAATATCTTGCTGCAAATTCTATTAAAACCAAAATCTGAGCAGTTACTTCCGGATCATAAGCATGAATCTCATCGAAAATAAAATATCCACCACCCATTTCAAAAAGACCTTTTTCAAATCCTTTTAATCCAAAAATATATTTTAAGAGCTGAAATGGAGTTACAACTTTTAATGGGGGAACTAAAGCACGATAATTTTCTTTTAGCTCCTTTTTAAAGTTTTCATTTTCGGAGCTATAATCTTGTTCTTCAAAACGACTCTCTATATATTCAGAAAGTTTTCCATGTACAAGACCAACAATCTCATTGTTACCTTTCATTTTCTTATCCAAACGTTCATACATAGCATTGATAGATGCAGTAAAAGGTAAAATATAAAAAGCTCTACCTTGTCCTGTTTCTTTCAATTGCTTATGTAACCACATAAGTGAAGCTTCTGTCTTACCCGAGCCTGTTGGCGCTGTTAATACAATATTTCCTAAGGTATTCGAAGCTATTTTCTGATGATGATAGGGATTCCATGAAGTATTATATAAAAATTCAAAATGATTATCTTCTAAAATATTCACTTTAAATATTCCTGCAGATGCAGAATGATCACATTGTTTCAAAGCTCCAACAAGTAAAAGGAGTTTTAGAAAATCACTACTATACGTATTTGCTGGATCTCTTAAATATTTCTTCAGATCAATTATAGAATCTGTAAGTGGCTTTGGTTCAATTTGAATCTTGTAATTATTCAAAAATGATCTAACAAATTCCAAATCTAATTTACTTAATTCCTCTTTCCACTCTAATTTTCCATCTTCCGAAAAAGAAAACAAATCAGAACCATTCTTATAACTACCTTGAATAAAATCAAGCAGAGATTTAAAATCTTTATGATGCCCTGCAACAACTAGTTCTAAAAGTAATTTATCATTCTCATCCAACAATAATTTATCAATAAATGGTACTGAAAAAAGTTCGTGACGCTGATGATACCAAGCCGCTCGCTTTCCTAAAAGAATTTTCTGAAATTCCGGGTGTATCTTTCCTATATCGTGGAAAATAATACTAAAACGAATCAATATCCAAAAATGCTCCGTATCAGCTATTGGTAATCTTTCAAAAGCTTTTTTAAGTGATTTATATACATAAAGACATTCATCTGTATGCTGTTTCAGAGAAATCGGAGGTTTTGACTTAGCTAAAACCTCCTGAATAAATTTTTTCATATCTTTATCTTATGAAGAAATATATCACTATCAAACTCTATATTATCTACTCGAAAAGCTGTCAGTCTTGTTTTTACAGGATTATTAAAAGATACTATAGTGTAAGGTTCTGTTTCTAAATTCTTCCTAGGTATAGTATTTGTAAAATATTTAGGTAAGGCTTGTATTTGTCCTGGTAAATAATTTCCAGTAAAAGGAATAACCTGCCCTGCTATTTTTGCATTATCAATTTCTTTTAGCTCAACCTCGCAAATATTGTCTATTCCTGCAAGATCACAACTTCGACCAAGCAATAAAGGATACACAGGATTTCGAAGATTGGAAACCAAAGACTCATCTGTCAAATATAGAAAAAGACGACATTCATATAAAAACTCGCGCTGAATAACATTTGATTTTGATATATTTTTGGGATATTTCTTTTCGTGAGCCTCTATTTGATAGATCGTTTCTAAATCGATCGATTTACACTTAAAATCAAAATAATAACCTAAATAAAACTCTAGATTTTCAATATATTTCCCAGACGCTGCATTTAACAACCCCATTATAGTACTTATCGGGGGAGCTTCAAGCGTAGGCTGAAATCCAGATATTAAGTTGGGATATCTAAAGCTAGAAGTCCAAGCTGTGATTTTTACACAAAATGCTTTCATTATTTAATTTGAGATTTCAATTCTTCACAATACTCATCTATAGCTTTATTTACTGGTAATATTTCAACGTCTGGAATATCTGCCAATGACTTCAATTCATGTAGTTTAGAAATAATATCATCCATAAAACCATTTCTTATCCCAATATACACTTTACCTAAAAAAGTATCATTATATTCTTTTAAGACTTCTACCAATCCATTTAAATTAAAAACTGTATTTTGTTCCCATTCTCCACGACTTGTTACTATATGACCAAAAGGATGGTTACCAGTGTTTGTTGTTGCCAAAATTATAAATTTAGGAGTAACATCCCCCATATTATTTGTTTGCATAGCACCTCCAGATATAGTCTTTAAAGCCTTTATCGTATCAATAATTCTTTTTTCACGAATTTCTTTTGGTAATCTAATCAGTTTTTTAGGCTGTCCATTATTGTCTAACACATATGGATCATTTATTTCTGCTGCACCATTATTTATAGCCTCATTTAGTAATGCCACAGACAGGTTTTTATATCCTGTACGATCATAATTCGAAAATGTGCCAACCATAGACACATCTAAGCTAAACATTCCTTTCATAATAGCACTATACTCTTGCTTCTCATAAGGAACGGCATCTCCTTCTTGACGAGACATACTAGACCAATTTTCTACAGGGTTTACACTAGTAACAGAAATTATTGCTGAATTTTTTAGCGGTGATACTCGAGTTACCGTGACATTTGTCATTTTGGGATTGCCTTTTTTATCTTTTACAGGTAGCCCTTTTTCATCTAATTCAAAATCTTTTGCTGCTCTCATGTATCCAAAGACATCATCATCAGGATATTTTAAAGGATCTGCATTAGTAAAAGCTATTTTTCCATCTCGTGTTATAGGAGAAAGATTCCATCCAACATTCTTTTGTAAAGCATCACGCCACCAATAACGCCATGCTTGTCCAGACACGTAAACATAATTCCGTCCATTCTTACGGATTGATTTGGTAGCTACAGCATTATCATTATTACTTGAAGTATTCTTCCCCGCATTATTTAAAGCAACGACATCGACATCTAAAAGGATAAAACCTTGAGTTTTAATATTTTCCATAATTATATATTTTAATTTTCGTTTTCATAATCTGATTCTATAGTGAGCTCTTCTATTACAAGTTCTCGTTCATGAAGTTCCTGGTAAACTGCGATAAGTAAAAGATCTCTTATTTCTCCCCAATATGAACCATCTGGACAGAGATAATTCAAATAATCTTCTAGATCTATAATTGAGTCTTTATTACCATCCGTATAGTTCTTAGCGATTATATCCTTTAAGAAGAAACGACGTAATGCAGCTGCATTTTTTATTTTATCTAAAGATTTTATTCTCTTTTCGATATTATCAACATTTTCATCTTTTACAAGAAATGCAGCTAACTCTTTAATTTTAGAAATTGTAGCTTGTTTCATACCTATAATATTTATTTGATAAATTTCAACGAGTTTAAAATTAAAAGGGAATTTACGCGACCAACGTAATATTTCAGGGCGAATGCTTTCACCATTCAATAGTTTGTTATAAATAACATTATACCACTGCATGTACTCTCCCTGATTAATTTCAACTAGTTCTTTGGAACTAGTTATTTCGTAAGAACCAGTTTTCCAATTATATATTCCTCCTTTATGTTTACTATCAAAGTAATGTGATCTAATAAATCGTATCCAGTCCTCTTTAAATTTTGGACTAAAACAAGTCCTATAAAAAACAAAAACTTTTGCAGGAAGTTGATGAATTTGTATTTCAGGGTTTGCTCCAAAATTAGTAAAATGGTATAAAGTCAATGATGGCAATCCATCTTCATTATCAGCAAAATCTAACAATTGATTAATTGCCTCATCAACAAAGTTAAAGATAGCATTTGCAGGTTTTCCCATATCTGATTTAGCTATACCTTCGGAAATACCTATTGCTATTTCATGTAAGTTTCTGTTAACTATTTGTTTTACAATAAATTCACCTAGAGCATAGTTATTACTTTGTAACAAAGCAATTTTACCCTGTAGTTGAAAACAGGCAAAAGGCACAAAATGAATTCGTATTATAGCTTCTTTTGAAATAAGAATCCCTTTCTGAAAATTATGATGATAATTAATAAATGTACCAGATCCTGTCATAATAGTATTATCACGCCCTCCTTGAAACAGTTTTGTTTCTTTCCCTGTTATTCTACAAAAACCATACTCAAATGGTTCTGTTTCATTTATAAGTCTTTCAAAATAATTTAGTGTTTCAGAAATTTTCCGTTGTCCTTGAAAAGCTGGCTGAGTTATTTTAGAATTGAGAAAAAAAGCATTTAGTTTTCCATCCCATTTTTCTACATATATCTTAGTCAGATAATCTATTAAATCTAAGATACCTTTCTCTGGAAATTTCTGAGAAAGAATTCTAATAGCAAGCCCTCCAGTATCAGCAAAAGGGTCTCCAGTAGGCTTTATAAGCCAGTTATAGTCTATTGTTTTATATTCCTCTTTCATCTTTAAATTCTATATAACATATCCAATCGTCATTTTTTAAAAAGATATCACAATAATAAAACCATATATCATTATCATCGAAATAGAGAATATCTTGGTCAGAATACCCTTTAGATCTTAAATCGACAATCTTTATTTTTATATATAAGATCAAATCATCATCTTGAAAAAGATGTCCATCTTCTGTGATATATTCTGTTCCCATAATTCCAATAGTATTATATCCAAATTATTATTTATTTATAAAATATAATTCTACTAGAGAACAAAAATCAATGATTATTTGTTCAATCAATAAATCACCTAATTGTACCTTATGGAATTGAAAAAATTAATATTTATTTATCTTGAGTCGAAATCCATTTCTTAATTTTATTTTAAGAAATGGATTTCATTATTTAATTCATCTATAATTACTACAATCTATCGCCTAATAATTTCACCATCCCCCACCCCTGAGAACCTTTCATCCCAACTCCGCACTCATAAGCTAGCTTCAGCAAATCAGGATTAGCTTTCATCCTAAATTTACACATATAACCTCTTACCTTTGACTCATTTTCGGTATTTGCCTTATAAGTAACTAGTACAGACTTTGGAGTAGTAAGTAAATCAAAATTAAAATCAATATCACCGGAATAAGGTTTTCCATAAAAGGCTTGATAACGGTTTAATAAACTGAAAAGTATTGATTCTTTCGAACGATCATCAGAAGGAGAAAGATATTCTGTTTTACCACTATCATTCCTTAATGAAATGCAGATTGGCGAGAGTGTTTCGAAGTTCATCTCTGAGTCAAACTGAGGATTAGGAAGCACTTGTACATTCTGTACCCTAAACTGCACTTTATTCTTCCAACCACCCAATTGGAACTCCTGATTCATAAATACTCCCTGAACAAATTTCACCGTAGATTCTTCGGGTAAGAAGGATACATACCACTCAACAGTATCACTGTTTATTCTTATACAGGCCGATTCTTTTTCTATTGTATAACTGGGTATAATCAGTCTTGAATAGGAAAATAGCTTAAATTGCTTGGAGTCTAAAGTGAACCCATTATCATGCAACCAGGTTGCATACTCTTCACTTGCAGATGACAATATTTTATATATTACTCCTGATAGTTCGTATTGGTAATTTATTGGAAGTCTATTCCCGAATGCGTGTTTTTCTGTACTTAGTATTATTTTAAATCTCATCGTAAAATTATTTATATCCAAAAATAAGCAATAACATTAGATAAAACAAGAAAATAGATATCTTTTAAAAAATAATATTTATCATCATATATTTTACAAATTGATTTTAGTACATACTAAGTTCAACATCTTCTATTGAGCTCAATTCTAGAGTCGATCTATTTTTTCACAGTACAGTGGCTCACCTGGAGGCGTATAATTTCACTCAGAGAATTATCAAAGAAGGTGTTCTTTAAAATCCATTCACCACCCCTCCCCAATCATTCACCAATAAAAAAAATCCATTGCCCAATAACCAAACAACCATTCACCAATAAATATTACACCATTGTCCAATAAATTTTTGCTAAAAAAACACTCACCCTTTAAACTACGTTTAACCATGGATATTTTACTATATTTTTACATCGTGACACAAAAATAATTCCTAATTCATTTGATTTTTCCCATTATTTATCGTTACATTTGCAATATAATAAAGTATTGCAATACCGATTTTACTAAATACAATTTTATAACATTTAAAAACTATTTATGTCTTTAAACAACACCCCCAAAAGAGAAACTTACATGGGATGTTTTCTTTTCACGAAAGTTGCCTGCATGTATTTCCATACTTACACAAGAGTTGATATTTGTAAGAAGTGTTTTATCGAAAAAATTGAAGAAGATAAATTACTTTATGAAAAACTGAAAGAAACTGGTTTCCTTATAACAAACAAATACATTACACCCAAACAGATGGAGATTTTTATTGAATTCTGGGGCGTTCCCTATGGAATGAAAAACATCTAGTGTAATTTCAGGCTATTACAATCACTCGTTTAAAACATAAATTCCCTAACCAACCATACGGATTTTATTTTTAGTAATAAAAATAAAACTATTTAATATATTTCTTCGCTGCTGTTCCATCTGCTGTGAAGAAATATATTATTTTTATAACCACTTATATTCCAACGCTTTGCACGTACGTAAGCTTTACTGTAAGCTTTGTCGTTACTTTTACTACATTTTACCGGTATTAAAGCTATCTCCATTCTAAACAAAATCTACATTTTTGAACAATTGTGATTTTTTCTGCAAATTGTGACATTTTCTGCAAAATGTGATTTTTTCTGCAAAATATGAATTTTTTGTCGATTCTTACATTTTCTATTTTGAGCGTATTGTCCGCATCCCTACTTTTGCATCGAAAACAAATTCAAAAGGGCCTTTTTGAAACAATCAGTATTAAAAAATAAACTTACTATGAAAAAAAATAATTATTTACCTTTCAACGCTTTAAAAAAAGGATATATACTTGTACCAAAACACTTGCTTAACTACAGATTTAGCCAAAAAGATGATAGTTTTTCTTATCTGGAGGCTTTCCTTATGATGGTGGCCAGCGTAAATTTTGAGGATAGAGAGGTAACAATAAAAGGGAAAACATTTGTATGCCAACGAGGTGAATCTTTTTTATCGATTTCAAGCTGGGCTAAACTATTCAACTGGTCGGTAAGCAAAACCAGATGGTTCTTCAACAGGATGGAAAAGGAAAATCTTATAAGTTATACTTTCGTGAGCCATGACTTAAAAAAATTATTAGTAGTTGACTATGATCTCTGGACGGGCAAGCCCGGGAAAATTACCAATATGAGGGAGAAGAAGGAAGACAGGCTTATGGAGTTCTACGAAAAATACCACGAAATTACAATGCTGCGCAAAGTGGACCTGGGACTGGTACGCGCGGAGTGGAAAAAACTAACGGCTAAGGAAAAGGAAGCGGCCATTAATAACATTCAAAATTACCGCGACTCTATTGTATGTACCGATTTTTACAAGAGTGCCAGTAAATATCTCAAAGCAAAGTCTTTTTATGACGAGTGCGTAAATTATTAATCGGCATTACAAACAACTTAAAATCACAACAAAACTTGGAAAAGAATATAAGTCAGCCTTTCGATCAGGAAACGGAAGAGGCTGTTTTGGGGGCACTTTTACTGGAAAAGAAAGCAATGGCTAATGCTATGCCTATTCTGCGAGCGGAGATGTTTTATTATGATAATCACCGCATTATCTTTGCTACTCTTACTCGCATGTTCAACAACAGGCGAGACATTGACATCATTACTGTGGCCGACGAGTTGCGCCGCAGTGATGAGCTCGACAAGGTGGGCGGGCCCTACTACATTACCAAACTTTGCAGTCAGGTGGCCAGTTCGGCCCACCTGCAGCACCACTGCCTTATTCTGAAAGATTTCTATCTTCGCAGGGAGGTTATTAAGGGACTGAGCAAACTGCTTTCATCGGCTCAGGAGATGACAGTGGATATTGCCGATGTGGTTTGCAGCATGCAGGAACTTGCGTCTGAGATAGAGAAAGATGCTGTGAAGGCAGACAACATGAGGGATATGGAGGTGTTAATGGAGGACACACTGGTGCAGGCCAAGGAGAGAATAGAGCGATCGGAAAATGGTATTACGGGTATCGATACGGGGCTTACGGACCTGAACAAGATCACTGCAGGATGGCAGAATGGCGATTTGGTTATTCTTGCCGCCCGTCCGGCAGTAGGAAAAACAATGGTATCGCTTTTCTTTGCCAAAATGGCTGCAAAGATGGGGCTGAACACGCTGTTTTTCAGTATAGAGATGCAGGGTGAAAGGTTGGGCGACCGTCTTCTGCTGATGGAAAGTAACATTAACCCGCACACCTGGCGCAGCGGACAATCTACTCCGGAGGAATGGACTGAGGCACAGGACACGGCTCGTAAGCTCACCTCTCTGCCTATGATGATTGACGACAGCTCGTCGATGAGTATCGACTCCATCCGCGTGCAGGCGCGTTTCCTTAAAAGCCGCGGAAAGTGCGATATAATCTTTATCGACTACCTGCAATTAAGTGATATGAAGAATCATGGTAAGGAGAACCGTAACCGAGAACAGGAAGTGGCCATTGCTGCCCGTAAGGCGAAATTGCTGGCTAAGGAGATGAATTGTCCTGTAGTATTACTCAGTCAGCTAAACAGAGAGGCGGAAAACAGGTTTGCAGGGCGTCCGCAGTTGAGCGATTTGCGTGAGAGTGGTGCCATTGAGCAGGATGCGGATATTGTGTTGTTACTCCATCGCCCGGCTTTATATAAAGTTGCAACCGACAAGGAAAGCGGCTATCCTACTGAGGGGCTAGGCATTCTCAGTATTGCCAAGCACCGAAACGGGGAAACAGGCAATGTCTATTTCTCGCACAACAAGAGTATGACAAAGATTGCCGATTACGTGCCGCCTATGGAGTGGTTGATGAAGCAGGCAAAATAAGTGATTATATGCTTTATATGCTGAATATAATTTATAATTGCCAGAGCTAAAAGAAGTTCTGGCAATGCAACATTTACATCACTAACTCTTTACTTAATTAAAGTAACCTTCGAGCTGTATATCTTCTTTTTGTTGGAAGTTATAATTAAATAATATACACCATCCGACAAGCTTCTCAAATCAATACTGTTTTCTCCATTTTGAACCTGATATTCCATAAATTTCTGACCAGCCATATTAAAGATATTAAGCAAGGCTTTTTGAGGTTCAGAAATATTTAAATTAAAATGAATGATAGAGTTTGTTGGATTCGGATAAATAAGAATATTATTATCCGTCTTATTAGAGTTGATGTCTGTTCTATTCTGAACAACAATAGTTCCTTTCATCCCTGTGGCAGCCACATGTTCTGTACAAACATAATAATGCGTTCCAACTGTAAGCTTAGCCGGTAGCACCAATCCTCCGCCAAAAGGCGTTGAAAAACCTCCTGAAAGAGGTGTGATATTATTTGCATTCCATGTACTTTGGCTAACTTCCTGAACAATATGAATACTGGCTATGCTAAATCTAACACTATCTCCAACGGTTATTGTTAAAGTAGACGGAGTAAATGTAAATCCGGAATTTGTAATTATCCAGGTTTTGCCAAAACTTGCTATTCCCATTGTAAACAGCAAGAAAAAGAGTAACATTTTTCTCATAAGCATTCTTTTTATTGATTTATATAGAAAACATATATTGCGAATCTTAAGTTCGAGTGTATTAGCTCATTTACAGCTCTTTAGTTTTCATGCTTACTTTTTAACCCTATATAGTTAAAAGAATTTTAAGAAGATACCTACGGTTCATCCAGACAATATACAATGGGAGCAACAACGCAATGCCATAGACAGCTATGGTATTACGGTTCACCCAGATAATCAACAATTACTTTAACCTGGCGTGGCGTATAAATCCTGTTACGATGATTGTATTCCAAAACGGAAAGTTCGGCTGTTAGCCCACTATTACCGGCTATCCAGCGGGCAAGTGTGCGCAAGGCTCCGGGAATTGTCATGTACGGATTGTAAAGGCAAGCCAGTTCTACCTTGGTATATGCCCGGATTTTAAATTCTTCGGCTGTTTTTATCATATTTCTTTTAGTTTTTCTTCCCGTAAATTTACCAATTTTAGCCCATTTAAGCAAGTATTCAAGACAATAAAACGCCTGATAATTGTAATTAATTCACACTAATTACACCTAATACACTCTACTGTTCCAGCTCCCTTGCCATACCCTATCTTTGTAGTGTTAACAAGAAAGGACAAGAGCTCTTTACCGCAGTATTAATCAACTAAAATGTAAAGAAAATGAGTGTAAAGTATTCAGTAGTTATGAGAAAGAACCCGTCTAAATCATCTGAACCGGGAAAGTATTACGCACATGCACAGGCGTATGGTGAAATGGATTTTGATTCGCTTTGCGAAGAGGTAAACGGACGATGTACCGTAACCCGTGCCGACGTGGCTGCAGCAGTGGAAGCGATTCTGGAATCGATGAAAAAAGCATTGGCCGAGGGTAGAATTGTTCGCCTGGGAAACTTCGGTAGCTTCCAGATTGGGGTAAGAAGTAACGGTGCCGCAAAAGAAGATGAATTTGCATCTTCCATGATTCGCGGAACCAGAATCAGTTTCCGTCCCGGTAAGTTACTCACCAATATGCAAAAAACGCTTGCTTACACGCAGGTGGCCAAGCTTCCGGTAAAGGTTACTAATGGTGGTAACGAGGTGGGATAGCAGTAGAATCAGTAAACCGGAGAGGTATATCTCGCAAGAGAGAGCCTCTCCTACTTCAAATTATTAATCAGTAAAAACAGAAACATGAAAATTTTAGATGGCATAATAAACATTCTGCAAATGGTACTTCCTTTTCTGAAAAAGAAGGATGCCAAGCAGGTGCAGGATTTCACCGAACTGGTAAAGAGTCAGTTCGACTACCTGATGGAGCAGGTAACCCGCTTTGAGAAAGATTACTTCGAACTTTCCGAGAAAGTGAAGCTGATGTATCAGGAAATAATTACGTTGAACGCCCAACTAAACACCGCTCTTAAAGGCCAATGTTTGGTAACCAGTTGCAAAGACAGGCAATAGTTACGGCATTAACAAATAAATTACGGCATTTTAGTCTATTACCACCCTTATTTACAAGGATTTAGAAACGGAAAAACGGCATTTTAAATTAAATTACGGCATTTAGGGTTCTAGAAAGCCCTATTTACGGGATTCCGGAATCAGAATTACGGGAAAGAAATAAAAATTACGGCATTTTAGTCTCTTACTATCCTTATTTACAAGGATTTAGAAACGAAAAAACGGCATTTTAAATTAAATTACGGCATTTAGAGTTCTAGAAAGCCTTGTTTATGGGGTTCCGGAATCAGAATTACGGCATTGGTAAATAAATTACGGGAAAGAAATAAAAATTACGGCATTTCAGCCTCTTAGTTCCCTTATTTATAGGGATTTAAAAACAGAAATACGGCATTTTAAATAAAATTACGGCATTTAGGGTTCTAGAAAGCCTTGTTTATGGGGTTCCGGAATCAGAATTACGGCATTGGTAAATAAATTACGGGAAAGAAATAAAAATTACGGCATTTCAGCCTCTTAGTTCCCTTATTTATAGGGATTTAAAAACAGAAATACGGCATTTTAAATAAAATTACGGCAAAACAAAATGAGAGAAATAAATTTAATTGTAATTCACTGCTCGGCAACGAGAGTGGATAGAGATATTACGGCACAAGACATTAATGCAGCGCACAAGGTAAGGGGATTCAGTTCGTGGGGTTATCACTACTACATTCGTAAAAATGGCAAAGTGGAGTCTATGCGAAATCACGATGAAGTTGGAGCACATGCAAGAGGATATAATGCAAAATCCCTGGGCATCTGCTACGAAGGCGGACTGGACACGAACGGCAAACCAGCAGATACCCGCACACTGTCTCAGCAGATTGCACTACACGCCCTGGTAAGCAAGTTACTAAAAGAGTTTCCCGGCAGCAAGGTAGTAGGCCATCGGGATTTGAGTCCGGACAAGAACTATAACGGCATTATTGATCCATTTGAGAGAGTGAAGGAATGTCCCTGTTTTTCGGTTCTGGATGAAACGTGGGAATAAAAAACCTACAGAGCTTCTCTTTTTATCTTGAAGAGAGGCTCTGCTGGTATTTCTATAAAAGGGATAAATAATCCTCTTAACGCTACTTTCTTATTATTATCTGTTTTTATTCTGTTCACTAAACAAATTTGAAGTCCTCCCTATGTAAAAACAACTGTTAAGATTGTAAGAGCACGTTTATTCAGTCAACACTCTTAATACTTTTTAACTATTAACTAATATTTATACAAAATTTCTGAGAATTACTTTTTAGTTTCACCGTTTCCAAAATCAATCTCCGTAACAATAAAGTAATGACTATAACAGGAAAGAAAAAACACTAGTCGATATTTGATTTGTTAAATGTGAAATAGCCTATACAACGAAGATACGTTAAAAAATAAATTAAGATTTGCTAGCTCATAAAAAATAGTTCTTACATATTTTCGGGGATAAAAATTTAGATATCTATTTAATTATAAACAAGTAAAGGGCTAAATTCTTTTTATATTCAAAAAAACTCATTTTACACAAAAATACTAAAAAACAATTTAACATTGTTAATTAACAAATATAATTTAA
This sequence comes from uncultured Bacteroides sp., assembly GCF_963677945.1. NCBI lineage: Bacteria > Pseudomonadati > Bacteroidota > Bacteroidia > Bacteroidales > Bacteroidaceae > Bacteroides > uncultured Bacteroides sp. Next base: position 3,978,531 of record NZ_OY782578.1, read on the forward strand.
TTTAATTTTTTTAAATTCGCAATCGAAAGTTAACACATATACTTTTTTCTCCTAACTATATATATTTACTTAATGGACTCACATTGTTACATTTTCTCTCAAGAGTGAGAGGAAACTGCTTTTTAATGCCAAAAAGGAAAAATATTTAGGATTAATTAGGATAAAAAAAAATACTAACTATAAAAATATTTTTCTTTTTATAAACATTTTTAAATTACAACTCAATTTTATGAAAAAAATTTTCGTTCCCATGGCCCTTGTGGCACTTCTGAGTATTACATCATGCTCAGAAACATTCGAACCTAGTGTTGACTTTGGTGATAGAACTTACGTAAATGATTACTCTAAACTTGTAGAGACATTGAAGGAAACTCTTAACAACCAGACTGCTACTCTCGCTGAAAAGCTCAATGCTCTTAACACAACAATGACAAATGGCTTTGCTAACGTTAAGCTTTCTATTGATGCTCAGACTGGTGAGATCAAGACAGGATTTACTAACGTAGATTCAAAACTTGGAACTATCAATACCAACATTCTTAATGGTTTCACAGCAGTATCGGGTTCTATCAACACTCAAACAAACACTTTGAAAATATCAATTGACAAGGTAGCTGAAAATGTTGATAAAAACAATACTGCAATCGTTAATCTATCTGCTCAAATGGCTAGTAGCCTTGAAGCACTTCGTGCTGAGGTAGAAAAACAAGGTGGTAAAATCGTTACTGCTATTGATAACCAGGGAAATGTAATCGTTACTGCTATTGACAAGAATTCACAGGTAATCAGTACTCAGTATGCAGGTGTTGCTGCTGCTATCGCCAATCAAACAACAACTGTGAAAGATGCTATTGCAGCCAATGCTGCACAAATTGCAAAAGCTATCACTGATGGTGACCAGGCTACAGTTAATGCGCTTACTGCTCAAAATGCACTTCTTGGAAAACTTATCAATTACTCTGATGGTCTTACATTCAATGGTACTCCCGACTATTCAGGTAAATACACTTCAATCAATGTAACACCAGAATTATGGAAGGCTGCAAAATCTGATAGTGAAATAATGAACTACCTGACTAATCAGATGCAGTCTCATGGCACACCAGCACCAACTCCAACTCAGTATTGCTCTTCTTATAGAAACCTCGATGAAAGCCAAATTCATGATCACTCTGTTTGGACAAAGATTAGTGATTCTAATGAAACAGTTGAACTATCAGGATACACTTCTCAGGATGGTGTAACATTATGCACTCTGACACGTGTTTACATGTATACAACTTATAGATTAACAATATCTAGTTCTTGTGCATTTCCTTATATCTATTACGTGAAGGTAACTGATGCAGCAAGCACTGACAGAGTTCTTTACAATGGTGGCGGAATAACTAGTTTCGATGTGGTTTTTGTTAACTATAACAACGGTTATTATTGCCCAAATCCTACTGCTAAAGTTTATACTACATACTCATACTAATAATCCGATAAAGCTATAAGCATGAAGGTAAAAAATTTAATAACTGTGGTTGCTGCTTTTGCGGCGGCAATCTCACTCCAGGCTCAAACAGCAACCTACAATGACACAGTAAGGACAAAAACCTGGTCAGTGTATGCGCAAGGGGGAGTGGGTGGATACCACGACATGCGTGGAGTGCAGTATGACGGTAAGTCATACATCGCTCCTCAGACAAGTCTTGGTGTCAACTACAACATCAAACCGTGGTGGCGTGTAGGTGTGAACCTAAACTACATCTACCTGAAGTCTGCTGACAAGGGTACAGTAACGGAGACTTCGAGCAAAAATTATACTATAGAAGAAAGAACTGGCGTACTTAATACTACTTCTGTAAGACTGCAGAACCGTAATATGAACCATATGCTGGGTGCCGACCTTAATGTTGATTTTAACATTATGGATATTTGGCATAACCGTAATCTTCAGAAATTTAATTTATGGGCAGGTACAGGTATCGGTTATATCCACGGCTGGGACAGAAACTCTAGCACTTGGGCCGTATCTGAGGAATGTATTGCACAAGGAGATACCTATTTCAACATCTATAACCACACTTATTTATCATCTAAACAGATAAATGGCTCTTCAAACTCTCTCTATATTCCACTTACTCTCTCTGCAGAGTATGATGTTCATCCAAAGCTTACGCTTGGAGTTCAAGGTCAATACAAATGTATGCCTCAGGATAAGATTGGTACGCCTAAGGGTATATGGAGCGCTGGTGTAGTTATTCGATACAACTTTATTGGCAAGAGTAAAGGCATGAAGTCTTACAAACAACGTTACCACGAAACTCTAGCTCAGCTTTATACTAGTCAGAGCTCACTGGAACAGTGTAATACAGAGTCTGCTAAACAGAAGGAAACTATTAGCAATCTTGAAGCCGAAAACAGCAAAAAGGTTTGCCCTCCTGTAGAAATTAAGAAGCCAGAAGTACAGGGTACTATAATTTACTTTGACAATAATTCTGTAGCTCTTGATCTTCAAAGTCAGCAGGCTATCAAAGAGATGGCTGAACGTTTGAAAGCAAGCGGAGAAACAATGGTTATCATGACCGGATCGGCAAACACCATTGGTGCAGCATCATATAACATGCGCCTATCTGAAGGTCGTATTAAAACCGTACGTGAGGCTCTGTTGAAGGCTGGTGTTCAAATGAACCAGATCAGTGAAGAAAATGCTATTGGTGAAAAAGGTATGACTGCCGACAAGGCATGTCGCCGCGTTATTATAGCTATAAAATAGCAAAAGTAAATTTGTTGATAATTATTTTGATATGTGGCTACGTATCTCTGCGAAGAGAAGGCGTAGCCACTATTTTTTTAGGAAAAACAGATCTTTACCTGGAAGTGAACGATAAAACGATTGAGGTTCTTCCCTATATGGGTATTTCGTCTAATCAAAAGCTTTTGATTAGACGAAACGTGGGAATAAAAAACCAGCAGAGCTTTTCTTCTTATTTTGAAGAGAGGCTCTGCTGGTTTTTCTAAAAAGAATATGAAACAATCTCCAAAATGTCACTTTTCCCATTCTTATTCTGCGCACAAAATAAAAATAAGCTATTTTTGTTTTGTATATAAAACAAAAATACACTATATTTGTTTTATCAACAGAATAAAAACAGGAAGATATGGACAAAAACATTCTGAAAACGGTTATAGCCGACAATCAACTGGAGGTTCCAAAATATAATGTAATCCCCCGCGATTTCACTTTTGAGGAATTTGGGAACTACGTATTTGTGGGCATCCGGAGAGCTGGAAAATCGTTTCTGCTTTATCAGCAGATGCAGCAATTACTGGCTCAAGGCGTGCAGTGGGATGAGATGCTTTACATCAATTTTGAAGATGAACGTCTTTCCGGAATGGGGGCAGAAGATTTGAATCTACTATTGGAGGTTCATTTAGAGATGTACGGAAAGAAGCCTATCCTGTTTCTTGACGAGATACAGAATATACCCGGATGGGAAAAATTTGCCCGCCGAATGGCAGATACCAAACACCGGGTTTATATCACGGGAAGCAATGCAAAAATGCTGAGCCAGGATATCCAGACCACATTGGGCGGACGTTATATTCCTGTTGATGTTTATCCGTACTCGTTCAAAGAGTTTCTGACTGCAAACAATATCCCTGCTACTACCAACCACCTGCTATCTACGGAGGGCAGAGCTGATGTATTGCGAAAGTTTAACGACTACTTTTACTTTGGCGGATTCCCGGAAGGAGCCGACCTTTCTGCTAAAAGGGATTATCTGACAAGTGTTTATCAAAAAATCTATCTGGGAGATATTGCCGCCCGTCATGGAGTGGGAAATACTTTTGCTTTACGCATTTTATTTAAGAAACTAGCCGAAAGCGTAAAACAACCTTTATCATTTACGCGAATAGCAAATATTGTGTCGTCCACCGGAGCAAAGGTAGGAACACAGACTGTTATTAACTATATGGAATATGCCAAAGATGCATGGCTTATAAATCCGGTACAGAACATAGCAGGCAAATTGGTAGATAAAGAAACCTCACCTAAGTATTATTACACGGATAATGGCATTCTGAATCTTTTTTTACTGGATGCAAACACCTCTTTACTGGAGAATATGGTGGCTGTGAACTTACTACGTAAATACGGTCGCAACGATGCCGTTTATTTCTACAATCAGGGTATTGAGGTTGATTTCTATATTCCGGATGTTTATACAGCTATTCAGGTGTGTTACAATCTCGACAATAGTGATGGTACGTTTGACCGGGAAGTAAAAGCTTTACTGAAAATAACCGAAGTATTGGAGTGCAACAAGTTGTTGATTGTTACACGGGATACGGAACGAACATTGGAGGTGGGCGATAAAACGATTGAAGTCCTACCAATATGGAAATGGCTGTTAAACTTGTAAAACAAGAAGGCACGGATTAGTTATTTAACGGAGTAGTAGACCGGTAAAGGCATCTTTTATTATAGTCTATTATATACTTGTTTTTAGACAGAAAATCGGACCCGAGGATTCCTATGATGTCATAACCGGAAAGTCGGCAGCTTTCTCTTAAGGAATGAATATCGAGCATAACAAACTCATGCATAATCCCATTTATAGGGAGCCCCATGATGTAGGATATATTACTGCTGGTTTTTTCCGAGAAGGATTGCAATCTCATGAAATCGGTTTTACGGATATACTCTATCAAGTCCTGATGATCGTTAATCCACCCCGAATCGATAATTGAAACGGTGGCGCCGGTGTCGATAATGAAATATTTTTTGCCGTAAAATCCTAAATACAGTTTTACAATGGGAATAGAGTTTCGGGAGCTGGAGCGGGCAAATTTTATTGTGTCGTAATTATAAGATCTTATTGAATCTTCCAGTTTCATATTTCTTTTTAAGGGGATAGTAGTATTATTGCTGCAGCCTTTTGAATAGATGAGAATCAAAAGGCCGAAAACGATTAAAAGGAAAAATGATAAATTCTTTTTCATTGTATATCAATAAGTTTCTTTATTACTTATTTAAAACAATACTTAATGAAAGTTAGTTTATGAGAATGCAAAAAAACAAAAAAAGTATGCCTATTTTCGTATTTCAGGGTTACGATGAACTCCGGAATACGAAAAAGGCATACTGATCTGCTTACCTAACTAAAAAATATAAAGGGGGCTTATTTTCCTAGTATCTTATCTTTTAACAGTATAGTATCCGCCAACTACAGAACGTGCCTGGAAACCTATCTGGCTACCGACGAGAGTTATTATTATTTTCTTCATTATGTATCTTGGTATCTGTTATACTGTTTCTGTTATTTTTGAAGAGGTAAAGCTCTCATTTCGCATGCAGGCTTAACATCATCATTACTATTATTGGAAAGTGTTGCGGCAAAGACTGCTATGTTTTCATCATCAGGCAGTTCCAGTTCTTTGGCTCCTTCGGGTAAGGAAATGCAGAACTTAAACATATAGGTAAATGTATAAGCTTCGTTTCCTTTACGGGTATGACGGTGAGAACCTACATAAGCCAGGGAAGCATCTTTTACATATCCTTCGCTGAAACCTGTTTGTCCCCATTGTCCGAAGAATCCTGAATAGTATGGCACCTGGAAGGTATACTGTTTTCCATCTACCTTGAAGGTTGCTTTACGGTCTTTATCAACAGATGATGCAAGTATATAGAGCTTGGTGCACTGATTATTCTCCGGCAAACGGACAATGTTCTTTTTGCACTTAACTACGTTATTTACATCAACAGCTGCAATATTGAAGGTTATTCCATCACTTACTACTGATTTACCGATCAAGTCTGCCGAGTATGAATTTCCTTCCTTGTCAAAACGTCCTGTATTGCGGAATGCATCGGGCGTAAAGGCCTGATCATTGTAATCAAGCGCAACAGGGATATTGAGTGACTGAGGTAATTCGATAGCTCCTTTTTTCAGTTTTACACCGAATGTTTTAGGCTTGTAGGCGGTGGTACTGAATATGAGTTTGTTTCCCTTTATGGTTGCTTCGCCAATAGCTTCTTCAATACCATTAAGTTCCTTAGCCGACTCTATTGCAGTTGGGAATTCAATCTCTACATTGTTGGCTGCCTGACCGTTTAACTCGTATAAACGAACAACATACGACTGGCCATCTTCCGATCTTTTCAATGCTTTTACTGCAACCTGAGGGGTACTTGTTTTTACGAACGAGAACTCAGAACCCAGTTTTCCGGCATGTTTAGGTGAGATGAACGAAATCATTGGATTATTCAATGCATCGGCTTTCCATGAAGTTTTCTCTTTCTGATCGGCAGATGCCACGTGTCCTACGATGGAATATGTAAAGGCATGATGTCCTAAGTCTTGCTTATCCTGATAAGTAAATGACCTGTCTGTTTTGGGTGTATGCAGCAGGGTGAGGCGCAGGGTGTTGTCATTTGGTTTGTCCCAGCCATACTTGCAGTTATTCAGAATAGAAACACCGTAGCTTCCATCCTTGTCGGTTAAATCGGCCCATTGCTGTGCACATACTTCATAAGCAGTATCGGTATTGTTACCTCTTTCAACAGAGCCTAGTCCTAAATCGTACGTAGCTTTTGAGTTGGAAAGGTTTAATGGGAATTCAGCTTTGAGAAGTGCATTCTGTGATGCCCAGTCAACATCGTTAATGATATCGATACGATCATCAGCAGCTCCTTCTGTTAAACGGATATGTTGCACGAAAGTAGAGTTGGCATGCTTTCTTTCTACCTTTAATGTAGCACAAAGCGGACCGTTTTCTTCTACCGAAATACGCACGCTTTCGTTCACTGAAACAGGTGTTCCGTCTACTGCTTTTTTCATAACTTCCCATGCCGGCCATTCGAACGATTCATTTGAAGGGAAAAAGGCCAGACGAATGGCAGCTCCGTTTTTCACCAATTCGCGGTTAACTCGCTTGTCGATAATAGAGGAGATATCTCCATCGGCATTCAGCATGATTTTATATACGCTATTCTCAAGCGTGTTTGCTGTAACTTTCAGGCTGCTTTTACCTGCATTTGCTTTACCGAAACGAACATCGTAAACGGAATAGCTTACCGGAGCAGCATCTGCAGCAAATGTAATGGCTGCTACACCGTTGGCATAAGATACCAGCTGAGCAGGCACTTCCTTACCTTTATTGTTGTACACTCTTACACCGGATGGCTTGCCTGCTACCGGAACATTTGCCGTAACAACATCTTTGTGTGCTGACGATAAGGAATTATACACCACTACGGCTGTACCTTTAACTTTTGTGTCGAGAGCTTGTGATACAGATCCTGTAGCGGTTTTAATTATATCGGCAAAACGACTTTGAGCTATTAGCTCGTCATTCCATGAAAAAGTGTATGCTTTAGGAATACTTGTTCCTGTTAAGTCGTCATGGAACTGATGCCAGATAAATCGTTTCCACGATTCGTCGAGCGTAGCTGCCGGATATGCAACACCACCCAGGAAGTCTGCCATAACAGATGATCTCTCGGCTGCATCGCCCAACTGCTCATTACGGCGGTTAAAACGTTTCATTGCAGCTTGTGATGTGTAGCATCCGGTACCATGAACATCCATTAGCAACTCTCCTTTATAGACAGGCAGTTCGGGATGCTTATCGAAAGGAAGGTAATCTTCGAACAACTGGTAAGAGCGTGAGCTGATAATCTTTACAGGACCATTGCCCTTCATACCTTTTTCCAGTGAAGCTACTGAAGAGATGGTTGGTGAACCTCCCATATCGCCGGTTCCGTAATATCTGTATGCTGTATTGTTCACACTGCTCTTGGCTAAATCAATAAGCTCCTTGTTGTTGCTGATATCTTCATTCTGCCATCTTGAAGTGTAACTCATAGCATTCAGTGCAGCCATGATGCGCGAGCCGTCAACTCCCTGCCACAAACCGAAATTGAAAGGGTATTTAGCATCTCCATGAAATGGTTTATTTCTCCATTGCAACTTCTGGGTAGAGAATCCTATTAAACCGGCATGAGCGGCTATTGTAGGAAGGGCATATCCAAATCCGAAACAATCCGGAAGGAATATATCTTTTGATTTTACACCAAATTCATTCTTATAAAAGTCCTGACCTAGCAGGATGTTACGGAAAAACGATTCGGGTGAAGGTATGTTAGGATCGGTAGCATCCCAGCTACTTCCTGCAATGTTCCACCTGCCCTGAGCAATATATTTCTTTATTTTTTCATACTCAAGAGGATAGTATTCCTTCATCCACTGATATTTAACTCCACCTTCGAAATTAAACACATAATCGGGATAATTGTCGAGCAGCCAAAGGTTCTGGACCAATGTGTTATAAACATATTCGTCGATAGATGTTTGCACTGTCCAATTCCATTGGGAATCAAAATGGGCATTCGATACAACGTATGCCTTGTATTCCTGCTGAGCATGGACAGATCCCAGACTCATGGCTACAAATGCGGTTAATAATAGTTTTTTCATATAATTAATTAAATTGGTTATTTCTTTTCATTAACTGAAAACGAGTAAGGAAAATCTTCCTTCTGAATACCACGTTGCTTATTGGGTGCTTCACTCATACGGATATTAATCTCTCCTCCGTTTTGTAAATCGGCATGCTTCAGGTAATTCTTTGTATAGGTTTTACCGTTGAGCGTCATTGCTTCTATATAACGGTTCTTATCACTATTCTCAGGAGCATTGATAACAAGCTTGTTTCCGTTTTCGAAATAAACCGTTGCTTTCTTGAATAACGGTGCACCTAATACATACTCGTCTGTTCCGGGACATACAGGATAGAATCCCAAAGAAGAGAAAACATACCAGGCAGAGGTTTGTCCGTTGTCCTCGTCACCACAATAACCATCAGGGTTGCAGGTGTACATGCGATTCATTACTTCACGCAACCAGTATTGAGCTTTCCACGGCTGACCGGCATAGTTGTACATGTAGATCATGTGCTGAATTGGTTGATTGCCGTGTGCATAATTACCCATATTCATAATCTGCATTTCACGGATTTCATGGATAACACCTCCATAGTAGCTTGCATCGAACACTGGCGGTACGGCAAATACAGAATCGAGCATATTCACAAAGACATCCTTGCCACCCATCAGGTCTATCAGGCCTTGTGGGTCATGGAATACCGACCAGGTGTAATGCCAGCTGTTTCCTTCGGTGAAGGCATCTCCCCACTTCAGCGGAGAGAAAGGAGTCATAAACTTACCATCGGCATTCTTGCCACGCATCAGTTTGCTCTCTTTATCGAACAGGTTTTTATAATTCATGGCGCGTTTGGCAAACAAGTCTATCTCCTTCTTTGGGCGTTTCAACTCTTTGGCCAGTTTATAGATGCACCAGTCGTCATAAGCATATTCAAGTGTACGTGCTGCATTCTCTTTGATCTTTACATCGTAAGGAACATAGCCCAGTTTGTTGTAATACTCATATCCCAGGCGTCCGGTTGAGGAAACTGTTGGGTGTACATTTTCTGTGCCATGAATAAGTCCTTTGTACAGGGTTTCGAGGTCGGCTACCTTAACGCCTTTCATATAAGCGTCTACCAATATAGAAGCTGAATTGTTTCCTACCATGCATCCACGATGTCCGGGGCTAGCCCATTCGGGGAAGAATCCGCTTTCCTTGTACACATTAATAAGTCCTTCCTGAATTTCTTTATTTGCTGATGGGTACATTAAATTAAGAAATGGGAACAGGCAACGGAAAGTATCCCAGAAGCCGGAGTCGGTATACAGATATCCGGGAAGCACTTGACCGTTGAACGGACTGTAATGGACAATTTTACCGGTTGCATCCAGTTCATAAAACTTACGAGGGAAAAGTAAAGAGCGGTACATGCAGGAATAGAACGTGCGGTATTGGTCGAGTGAGCCACCTTCTACTTCTATTTTGCTCAGCACTTTATTCCATGCGGCTTTGCCTTTGGCAACAACCTGATCAAAGCTATCATTACCCAGTTCCTTTAAATTAAGTGAAGCTTGTTCGAAACTGATAAAGGAAGAGGCTACTTTGGCGTGAACAATTTCACCTTTGGTTGTTTTAAATCCGATTACAGCTCCTACATGGTCGGCTGTTTGCTCCTGGGCTGTTTTTAAAGCACCATCGGCAAAAGTGTATTTGTAAGTAAACGGTTTATCGAACGTAATGACAAAGTAGTTTTTAAAGTTATCGGGGACTCCTCCACTGTTCTTGGTAGTATAACCGATGATCTTATTCTCTCCGGGGATAATTTTAATATAAGATCCTTTATCAAAAGCATCAATTACCACAAAGGAACTGTCGTTCTGAGGAAAAGTGAAACGGAACATTGCTGCACGTTCAGTGGGTGCAATCTCTGTTACCACATCATGATCGGCAAGATAAGCTTTGTAATAATAAGGCTTTGCTACCTCTGATTTATGCGAAAACCAGCTGGCACGTTTCTCTTCGTTAAAGACAGGTGAACCAACCACAGGCATTATTGAAAACTGACCGTAGTCATTTATCCACGGACTAGGCTGGTGGGTTTGCTTAAACCCGCGAATCTTGTTGGCTGTATACGTGTAAGCCCATCCATCACCCATCTTACCTGTTTGAGGAACCCAAAAGTTCATTCCCCAGGGAAGGGCTATGGCAGGATAGGTATTACCGGTTGATAACTCATAAGTAGACTGGCTGCCAATCAAAGGATTGACGTAATCTACCGGTGAAGATGAATCACTGCTGGCTGCAGATACAAAAACTGGATTTGACACCCACTGCAAAAGCACAGTGAAAATAGCTGCTAATAATTTCTTATTTCTCATAATATATAATTAAATCTATAACGGTTTCTGTTTTACTAAAAAGGGATAACCTTTTGCTAATACAAATAATAAGAGCAAATTACTTATATCAACATTCACTTTTTTGTAAATTTCTTATTTCAGATTGACCGATACAGAATAGGGTCTGTCTTTTATTGATGTTCCCCATGACTTATTAGGTTTATTTCCCATTTTATACTGAATTGTACCTCCATTCATCAGCTCCTTGTAGGTAAGCCATGTACGGGTAAACTTCTCCCCATTGAGACTGGCCGACTGGATATAACGGTTTTTAAGCGAATTGCCATCAGATACAAAGCACAAATAATAAGTTGTGCATGGTCATAGAATTATCTTGATCACTGCTTTACCATTTAATTTGTACCTTAACTCCTTCAGGGTTATTTTCAAAGGTTACTTTGCAGGTTTTGCTTTTGCTATCCCAGTTCCAGCTTGTATCTGCCAGTTTATTTCCTGCGGCATCGGTAATTGTGCAGGCTGCAGGTTTTGAAGGTAACAGAATACGCATCACATTAGAAGTGTTTAGCGGACTTTTGGTGATAAAAGAATAACTTGTTTTGGTTACTTTTTCATTATAAACACGTGAGGCAGCAGCCAACACCTGAGGTTTCATTAAGTTCTTTACTCTGTCTATGTTCAGCATATATGCCTGCTCACCCGGATTTACAACCTTTTCTTGCACAACAGGAAGCTGAGGATCAAATAAGTCGATTAAACGTCCCTTCAGGATATATGGTTCTTTACTTACACTTTCATCCATCACAGAAACTAAATCATACGCTCCTCTGCCCAGGTAGAAATTATTTTTAAATGTCAGTATGCCTGCTTTTGCTTTTTGTTCATACAGCTGTTTAACTGTACTAACCAGCTGACTGTCGTTTCCTGATTGCATCACAAATTCTTTCGGGTCTTTGCGTATAACAAAAACTGTTCCTTTGCCGAAAGTATATTCGCCTTCGTTGGCAGAAAGCTCCATATTCATCAACTTAAATAAGTGTTCTGAAGGCTTACGGAAGGTGTTTCCTCCTGTATTCCACCATTCCTGTACAGTTTGAAAAGGATCTGAGTCTCTTCCGCAATACACAAGCACTCCTCCGGCTTTCACCCAATCGGCAATATACTTGTGAGATTCAGGAGAAAGAGGTTTCATATTTGAATATGACATGATTAAGATCTTAGTATCTTTCCATGTTTTGGGATAGGATACATTTTCAATATGAAGAGTCTTCACAGGAACACCTCGTTTGAGGAATGGTAACGCCTGACCGTAGAAATTAGATAGCTGAGGATCTTCATATCCCTTGTGTGTTGGGAAACGTTGGAACATTAATGAATTAGACATCAGTACACTTATTCCTGCAGATCCACTGACTTTATTATCGGACAAAGGCATCTCATTCAGTGAGTTTACCATAACCTGCATCTGGGTAGAATAATATCGTGGAATGCGTTCTTTTTCTTCGCTGTTGGGTTTTCTGTATAAGCCTTCATAAATTCTGTCGGGCCATGGCATTACTTCATAATTAGCAAGGTTGGGATACAACAATTGTGCTGTAAAAGTAGCCTGATAGTTTTTCTTATAATCTCCCCAGTCACGAGGCCAGTCTTCAATAGGGTCTGTTAAAAAGAACATTTTACGGCCCGTTGGAGCTGTCATAGATTCCATAGATCCATATTCGAGAAATGCATTTTCGAAAACACGTTCCTTTTTAATGCCGTTATAAAAATTAGGTTCGCGTGAAGTACCGGTCCATACCTGTGCAATGTATCCATCAACGCATGGAAGAGATGCCAGACTAGCTTCGGGACTTACAATTTGCCATTGCGAATAGTTTACCAATGAATGTGTAGGTACATAACAGCGCACATTCATTCCCTTACTTTTTCCGTACTCTTTAGCAAAGGTAAATACTTCCTTCAGTGCCTTATAGTACAGTTTATATTTTAGTTTATTTGATAAGTATGTATTTTCTGGAGATTCATGTTGCGGACGCCAATCGAACCCATACTCCTTTTTCCACTCTTTTTTGAAAGCATCGCTATACCCGGCTCTGGCCCAGAACTCAGGTTCTTCAAGGTAAATAGCATCGATACCGGCATCAATTACACGCTTTATATGCATCTCCTTCATGTACTTGATATAATTGTCAGTAGGCACAATATAAGGAACCATGTGTCCATGCCAGATTGTATCTCCGTTTTGTTGCACCTGACCTTCATCCAGGTGCATTTTGCCATCCCATTTTCCTGTAAAATAGTCCTGATACTCTCCCCAGGCTATTCCGGTCATGAAATGGGTTATATATCCTTTATCACGCCAGGATTGTACCCGTTGTTCAAAAGTTAGGTTTTGTCGGTCGCCAGCTCCATATACAATAGCAACATCCGATCTGACATCAGTAACAGGTTTCCATTGTCCCGCTGTTTGAAAAGTAGTTTTTTCTTTTCTGTTATCAATCTTTTGAGCGCTAACCATCGTTGAACTTCCTGTAAAAGCTACGGTTAAAATAGCCCCCATTAATATACCTTTATCTATATACATATCTATTATAGTTTAAATATTAAATTAAATGGGTATTCAAACAAAAATACATTTCGCACTAAGTTGAATACCCACTAATTATAAAGAAAACAACTCTCTACTAAACTAAGAAACCTTTACCTGTTTAGGCTCGTTATAGTTATATCTTCTACTTCCGTCAACGCTATAGTCAATACGGGCACCGGCACGTACATAGTATATACGGCTGCCTGGCAATACCGGAGTGGTAAGAGTGATGGTCTTTCCAACTGCATTATTTGCATCAGCGCCAGATAGGTGAACTGAATAACGACTGTCGTAGTTATTATTTCCCACGTAAGGACTAGAGTAATTTACATACAGATACACATCAATACAATTTTGCTGAAAATTAGGATCTGTAGTTCCTCTTTCTATCTTTATCTGTGTACTGATGGTACTGTTACTATTTGCAACCGGCTCTCCTACCCATGAAACAGCAAGAAACGGATCAACCTTGAATTCATGAGTTACAGTTCCTTTTATATCAATTGTCAGACTTTCATCCTTGGTTATTTTACCGGTATTGTCGGTCTGAACAAAAGGTACAAATGCTCCCAGAGGAGTTATATTATAATTGCCTTCGAAAACTTTAGTATCCTGGAACTGCCCATCTTGTTTACAAGTAAAATACCAGGGAGTAGGATTATTACTCCAGCTAAGTTCTAGCATCTTGAAGCGAACGCCTCCATCACCAACTTCTGTCTGGAAACCTTTACCTGCTGTATTATCTATAACTGTACCCTTAAATGTTTCTTCAGGTGCTTCATAATTATCATACTCACAGGAAGTGAAGCAGAACAGACAGAGTGCATAAACTATTGAATATACTATTTTTTTCATTTTCTTATATTTATAGAATTAGTAACCAGGATTCTGAATAATAAGATTATTACTTGTTGAAATTGCATTGCCAGGTATTTGTTGGTAATACCATCTTGTATCAAAAGTATAGGTGTTACCTCTTTCATCCCAACGGATATCGAAGAAATACTTACCTGCATAATCTGCATAGAATGGCATCAGTGTATAGTAACGAGTGTTTTGTTGTTCTTTATCTGCAACTCTCCAACGCTTCATATCCCACCATGTTTTATTTTCAAAGCCCAGTTCTTTACGACGTTCTTTACGAACTGCACTAATGAAACTTGCAACAGATGATTTTTCAGAGCTACTTAGTAAAGTTGCACCTGCACGGTTACGTATTTTATCAATACATGAATAAGCATCGTTCTGATAATCAGTCTTGCCTAAGGAAGCAAGTTCTGCAGCAGCTTCTGCTCTAGTTAGAAGTACCTCAGCATAACGCATTTCAATCCAGGGTTGAGTTGCTCTGTTTTCGAGAACCAAAGCTTTTGGAGTACTTTCACTTAACCATTTACGAATGGTAAATCCAGATAAAGCACATGTACCATCGCCAGTAAAGTATCCGCTGGCACCAGCCGGGTTCATCTTTGTTCCGTCATGAAGAGTATAAGCTGTTTGATTAGCATTAGATGAGCTAATAATGAGTGTTTTACCACCTACATTTACATAATTTTCATATCTGCTTGTATTTCCTTCAGGTAATATGCGGTTAATCTGTCCTGCCTCTGCATCATCTTTGCCTACATAAATACCACGACGAATTTCAATGGATTCACCTTTAAACTGATCTCCCGGTAAAATTACAGTAGCTCTTAAACGTGGCTCGGCAGTTGCAAAAATATCCATTGTGTTATTATACAATTTATAAGTACCATCTGCATTATATACATCAAGATGTCCTTTACTGTCTTTTGGCAGACCATCAAACATCTCAACATAGTCGAGTGTTGGGCTTATTTCAGAAGAATATCCGTTAGCACCTTTACATTGTGCAGGAACATTATAAGCATCAAAACCGTGTACTGATTCAGGATAAGAATATTCTTTCACAAAAATGGCTTCTGTACTTGCTGCATCAGAAAACAAATTCAGATAGTTTGTATATTGAGCAGTCAAATCACCGGCTTTCCAATCTTTCATGTATAGATCATGATGTCCTTCAACAGCTTTCGCTGCATCATAAGCCTGTTGGAAAAATCCCTGAGCCAGACTTGCATCCATTCCACAAACACGTTTATTTCCGTTTTTGCTATCAAATAGTTGTATCTGATTGTACTTTGCAATAGAACCTGCATACAACATTGCCCTTGATTTAAAAGCATAAGCAGCCCACTTGGTAGCACGTCCGCGCTGATTAGTTTCTGAAAGCAGGCTTATGGCATTGTCAAAATCAGCTGATACTGCTTTCCATACCTCTTCTTCGGAAGATCTTGGAACGTTAAGCTGATCAACTGGTTGATCAGGATACTTTAGTACATTATTTACCAAAGGAACACCACCGTAACGTTTGGCAAGTGCATGGTAAGTAACGGCTCTTACAAAGTAAGCTTCGCCTTTCCAGTTATTCAATTCTTTCTCTGTATAGTTATCTTTATACTGATCGATTGTTTCGAGGAAATAATTGCAATTACGAATTAAAACATACAGATCACTGAAAATTTTATTATCTACATTTTCACTGGAAGCACCACCCATATCACGGCTTAATCCCTCACCAGTGATACAACTTGGAGGATTTACAAGCCAGAAATGATTAAATAAACGTGTAGGAGTATAACGAAAATCCTCTATTGGCAGACAGCTGTAAAGACGTGCCATATATGATGAAATACCATTACTTGTACCAAAAACATCTTTATCCTGCACAACATTCATTGGAGGAATATCCATATTAATACATGAAGAGATGTTGAAGATAAAAAACAAGCACAATATATATTTAGCTATTTTCATAATCGTATTTTAATTTAAAATTTAACATTCAGACCAAGAGAAATAGTCCTGTTCAAAGGATATAAGTTACCGTAGCTATCGCTAGGATGTTCCGGGTCTATATATTTCATGCTAGAGAGTGTGAAGAGATTGTATCCGTTCACAAACATACGAACGCTCTTTATGCCAACCTTTTTAGTTAAAGCCGAAGGTAATGTATAGCCTAATTCTGCACTCTTTAAACGAACATACGAAGCATTGTGTATGCGGAATTTTGAATCTGATTCAGGAACTGAACCTGTATAAGCTAAATCTCCGGAAACCCACTGAGTGTTTGGATCGTATGGATCAGCTGAAGAATCAGCCGGATGCCATCTGTCAAGGAACATAGCCAATGCATTTGAGTAATCTGATCCCCACATTGGTTCAATCAATTGTTCTACATAAGATACATAATTCATGGTTGATCCCTGAAATAATAAATTCAAATCGAATCCTTTCCATTCTGCACCTAATGTCAAACCAAAATTGACGATAGGAGTTCCTGAGAAGCTGATAGGGTGTCTGTCAAGATCTGAAATAATACCATCTCCATTCCAGTCTTCATAAATATAATCACCAGGAAGAGTTGAACGGGAAGCATATACTGAACTGTTTGCTATATCCTGATAAGACTGGTAAATGCCATTGCTTCCATATCCCCACCAGATATTCTGATAACGGTCGTTGGAATTATTACGCCAGTTATCATAAGAGTTGCCTTTGGCAGACATTTCCTGATATGTGTTTTGAGTACGTGTAACAGAGAAAATTCCTTTTGCATTGTATTTAAAATCTCCAATGTGATTGCGATGATTCAACTCAAGTTCCAGACCATTGGTAAAGTCACCATTCAAGTTTTCCTGAGGCAGACTGGCACCAACAACAACTGGTAAACTCATGGCACGGGTAGTAAGCAAGCCTGAACGATCACGAGTAAAGTAATCAGCAGACACACCTAACAAGCCATTCCATGCTTCCATATCGAAACCAACATCAAATGTTTTAGCCACAAACCATGTTATCTTTTGGTTTGCAATACCTTTATTTACAGAACTGTTTACGAATGTTCCATCAAATACAGATCCGCCAGGTAACTCGTTGCTTGATCCTCCGGCAGGGTAAGTGTAACCAGTAACAAACTGATAACTTGAAGCACTGTCATCTCCCATTCTACCGTATGAAGCACGAACCTTCATATTATTAATGAAATTGAGTTTAGAATCTTTCCAGAAACCTTCTTCAGAGATACGCCATCCTCCTGAAACAGAAGGGAAGAATCCCCATTGATGTCCTTTTGCAAATTTTGAAGAACCGTCATAACGGAAACTGAACTCAGCCAGATATTTAGATTTGAAATCATAACCTAATCTTCCAACTAATCCCATATTGGCTTCTTTATATAAATCACCCGATCCGGTGCTCATGTTACCTTCCTGGTTCTTGCTGTTGCCGGCAAACAACTGATCAAGCCCTAAAGCTAGCTCTCTTTGAGCATAGAAGTTATCGCCGTTTCTTTTCTGACCTTCAAGTAACACCAATGCATTTACATTGTGAGATGAATTGAATGTATGGTTGTAATTCAATGAAAGTTGGTACAATACCATATCTTTTGAATAAAACTCACGACGAACTTTACTTGGACTCTGGTGAGTTACAGCATTATATTTATCAGCAGCCTCATCATAGTTATAAAGCTGATATTCCTTCATGTATGATTTATTATCAGAGTTTCTGTAATCGTAGCTTAACATGGCCTTAGCCTTAAGTCCTGTAAGGTAAGGAACATCATATTCTGCACTGAATGAAGATTGGAACCATTTATTATTATATCTTTTATATCCGCAAATATCAGCATCCATCATAGCAACAGGATTAGATCCATCAACTGTTCCTTCCTGAATATAGGCAGGATTATTATTAGCATAAATAGGCTGAATTGGAGCTGCACGCTGGAATGAACGAATAATCCAGTCGGCACTTTCATAAGGCTGATTCTTCTCGTCCATAATACCACTTATTTGCAACTCAACTTTTAAACGATCGGATATCTTGCTTGTTACATTTGAACGAACATTATAGCGTTCATAGTTCAGACTATTGCTACGTAAGAATGATTCCTGATATTCATAACCAGCAGATACATAATACTGAGTTTTGTCATTACCTCCGGTAGCACTTATATTATGCTGTGTTTGCGGAGCATTTTTTCTCATTACAGCATCGTACCAATTTGTACTTTGCTTTTTACCGCTTGCATATTCCTCTATTTCAGCAAGAGAATAACGTAAAGTGCCTCCATTTACATTGTGCATCTTCTTTTCGTTAGCCAAAATCATCCATTCAGCAGCCGACACAGTCTTTGGAGATCCTGATGGACTTTGCCAGCCTACAGAACCGCTATAATCAAGATCTACCGTACCGACTTTACCTTTTTTAGTAGTTATCAATACTACCCCGTTAGCAGCTCTGACACCATATATAGCAGCTGATGCATCTTTCAGGACAGAAAGACTTTCTATATCATTTGGATCAAGTCGGGCAATGTTATCGCGTGGCACACCATCAATAATAATCAAAGGATTACCTAGGCCACGAATATCAAATGTGTTATTAAATGCTCCCGGTTCACTACTCTTCTGAACAACGCGAACACCCGAAACTTTACCAGTAAGCATATTCTGAGCATTTTCATTCTTAGTAGTAAGCAGCTCATCACTCTTAATAGCTGATACCGCTCCGGTAAGAGTTACTTTCTTTTGAGAGCCATATCCTACAACAACAACTTCGTCAAGAATTTTACGATCTTCGGCTAATTTAACGGATACATGAGTCTTACCATTCAGAGCTATTTCTGCGGTATTGTATCCAATAAAAGTAACTTGCAATATGGCTCTTGGATTAGTGATTTTCAGATTAAAATTACCTTCAAAATCACTTACTGTAGCATCTGTTGTGCCTTTTACTTTAATATTTGCACCAATAATAGGTTCACCTTGTTCATCGGTAATTCTACCACTTATGTTTACTTTATTATTTTGTTGAGCAACAGCAGTTGATTTTGTTTTTTCTGAATTTGAAAGAATAATATGTGTTCCTTCCATTGAATAATCAATATCAGTATTCTTCAATAAGTTATCCAATATTTCAGAAACAGGTTTTCCTTTCGATTTTACTGAAACTTTACGGGCAACATTCACATTATTATTGTAAATGAAAAGATAGTTTGTTTGACTCTCTATCTCATTCAGTACAGCTTCTAATGCAACATCATTCTTTGATATGTTGACTCTGGCACTCTGAGAATTGCTATTCTCAGCCATTAAACAAAATACAAAGAAGAAAAGAAAGAATGTAGTAACTTTCATAATTCTAAAAAAATGGTTAATTTGTGGATTTTCATGGTGATGAAAACCCAACAAAGGAATGTTTTTCATATCTTTGCAAAAATTGGTTATTAATACATTTTGTGAAACGAATTGTGTTAATCGAATGCCGATGGGTACGCCAATACCTGTCGGCATTTTTAATTTTAGTCTTGTTTTAAATGTGTTTATGTCATGGGCTTAGAGATTAAGGTTAAACTTTAATATATATATATCACGTCGTTGTTTTCATTTCTTTTAAAATTAAAGTACACATCCTTTTGTAATACTTTCAGTGCATAATCAATTCCATCTGTCTGCCTGAATTTTCCGGTAAGAATACAATCTTTCACTTTCTTATTATTGATTTTGATCTTAATATCAAAATACTTCTCCAGTTTCAACATAACATCCGAGAACGGAAGATTCTTAAAGCATATAAGTCCTTCTTTCCACCTATAATTACCATAATCTTCAATTTTGGCAGATACCAATCTTCCACCTTCCAGGTAAGCTCTGGTATCAGGCGTCAAGACCAACGATTCTGCATTATTGATGGCTAAGGATACTTTTACAGATCCTTCCATCAGAGATGTTTCGAACTTGCTTTTATTAGAATATGCTTCAACGTTGAATTTAGTACCAAGTACCTCAACATCACATTTCCCGGTATGTACAATAAATGGTTTTTTCTTATTATGTGCCACTTCAAAATAAGCTTCACCATCAAGCATTATTTCGCGTTTATTTTTAGTAAATACAGCTGGATATTTAAGCGTTGAACAAGCATTAAGCCATAGGTTTGTACCATCAGGGAGAGTTAAATTAACCCGTTGTCCGGCAGGAACAGAAACTACATTCATAGCTACTCTGTCATCAGACATCACTTTGTTCTGAATAAATAATGTAGCAGAGAGTGTAAATACGATAACCGCTGCAATCTTAAGCAATTCACGTACAGGAATCCTTGTATAGAAAGGTTTTTGATTTTCTGTAACTTCTTTATTCTGTTTACCCAAAAGAACTATTGCATCGAATAATTTTCTTTCACGGAAAAACTCCTTGCCATTTTCATCAGAGGATTCCATCCATGCTCTGATTTCTGATTCTTGTTCAGGCGTAGCCTTCCCTTCGAAAAAACGATATAATGTTTCTTTATCCATTTTATTGATCATATATTATAAAAGCAGATGAAAGATAAGTATCCCTAGTGAAAAAATGAGTTTTTTTTCATTAAAGAAAAAAAAGAAGAACCGGCATATAATCTTTGAGAGAAATACGAAGCGCCTTAATAGCCTTAGATATGTGGAATTCAACGCCTTTTGTAGTAATATTCAATTTATCAGCAATTTCTTTATGAGACATATTCTGATATCGGCTCATAATAAATATATCTTTGGTTTGCTTTGGAAGCGATTCTAGAGTTTTATCTACGATCTCATTCATTTCAGCTGTAAAGAGCTCGTACGGTTCGCATTCCTGAAGTGATGCCACACGCGTTGAAAGTTCCCATTGAGCATTGGAAAGCATCATTTCCGAAACATTTTCAACAGTCTGGCGATGAGTAAGATGATTCAGACATTTATTTTTAATAATAGTCAATATATAAGCTGGTATATTAGTTTCAGCCTCAAGTCTGTGTCTGTTTTCCCAATAATACATAAGAGCCTCTATCGTGAAATCTTCAGCAACAGCAGTATCACGAACATAAAAATTTGCAAAACGAATAAAACGACTTTGATAGTCAGTAAATAGTTGATTAAAGGCTTTTAATTCTGTAGTTGCATTCATCGACTTTATATTTTTTTAGATCTGTTAACAAATCTAAGACGCGGCGAAATTACAAAATTAATCGAGAAGTTATTCTATGTGATACAATTATTTCAATTTTTACATTAGTTAATACTTACTATATCCCTTTAAATCATAAAAAATCCGCAACCAGTGTCTTTTTTATACAATGATTGCGGATTAATATAGAAAATAGACGTCAAACGAAACTCAATTCTTTTCTGCAGTCAAATTACTTTGTCCTGACAAAAAGCCATACTCATTCACAAATTTCTGACCTTCTGATTCAATCCAGCTAATAAAATTATTCAGTTCTAACGAACTATTTTGTCTATGATATATGATATTAACATCATTAGTAGGTAATAAACTGTTTTTGCTATTCTCAAGGAAAGAAGTCAGCGCATCCAGATTTGCCAAGGTTTTTCTTTCTGAGTCCTCTACTTTTCCATCATTATTCAAATCTACAGGCAAAACAGCCAATCCATCAAGCGGTAGACGTTTATTTATATCATAAATCAGCCCCGGAGTATTAAAAGAAACGGCTTCAACATCTTTCAATACAGCTGCAAGAACATGGGTATCTTCCCCCAGAATTCTTTTTCCCTTAAACATATTAGGATTAACATTCAGAAAATGAGCAAACAAATTAGTAGTTTCCGCACTATGACCAGTTCTACTATACACTGTATATTTAAGTTTCTTATCACTGTCCTCCTCTTCATTCTCTTCAAAAAGATTCTTTTGTACAAACAGTTCTTTCAATTGTTTTTCATTAAAACCTCTCTTAAATTTTTTGTTTGACAAAACCGGATTTTTAACGTTTGCAATAGGAAGTAAAACGTAACGGCCAACTTTCACCACATTCTCAGAGTTATTTTTCGAGAGTTCACCAGAAGCTTCAATCTGCAATACAGGAGAATTTGCATTATTAGGAGAATTAACAATCTCTGCAGAAAAGCTCGGGACTACTTTTTTATATTCAGTTACCCATTTCTCGATAAGCGGACGTGTAAACTTAGCGTCAGATATATTAATCTGGAAGTTTTGTGCAAAAGCACTGTAAGGCAATGCCAGAAGTGAAAATACCAATACTTTAATTGCTTTCATTTTTTTCTGATTTTATATAAACACCCTTATAACTAACAACAATGCAAAATTAAACCTTTTTTATATTTTACAAAATACCTTTGATGTGGCATTTTTTATACCGTACATGAGGGATTTTACAGATAGAAAGCACACTATACCTTTGCGATAGGTTTATTCAATAATAAATATCTGATATAGACACTATAATTGAATTAAAAGATACCCAAATAGAGTGTTCTAATAATGAAAAAAGAAAAAAATATTAAGTATAATATAATATGTAAGGCCAACCAATTAGGATCTGACCTAATTGGTTTTGCACCAATTAATCGTTGGGAAGAATATAAAGAAACAAAACCTGAATACTTTCCACAGCACATATTCCCTGGCACACAAAGTGTAATTGTAATCGGTACTCGCATATTGATCCCAATGCTAGATACCACGCCATCAATTGTTTACTCTGAATTGTATAATACAACAAATCGTTTACTTGATGAGATTGCTTACAAACTTTCAGTATATCTAAATAATAAAGGCTATAAAGCGGTATTTTTCCCACGTGATGCATATGGTGATATATCTGTATTAGTGAACAAACCGGAAGCCGCATTTTCACATGTTATTGCAGGCAAATATGCCGGACTTGGAACTATTGGCTACAATCATACTTTAATAACTAAAGAGTTTGGTCCAAGAGTCAGGTTAGTATCTATTTTTACAGATGCAGTAATTTCTCCCAATAATATGTTGAAAGATGATCTTTGCATTAAATGTAAATTGTGTCAAAAATGTTGTCCAACTTCTGCTTTTACTACCACAGATACTTTAATTGCCAACATGGATAAATACAAATGCGCAAAATACCATGCTCAACTTAAGAGTGAATATCACTATCCATGCGGAGTCTGCATCAAAGTTTGTCCAGTAGGCTATGACCGAAAGCTCTATGGAAATAATACTAAAAAATATCTTAATGAGAAGAAAATAATAGACAAAGATCCTGATGCTACGGAATATTCAGCTTGGACACATATACGTAGCTTTGGGTCTAAATAAAAATATACAAAAATAAAAATTATGGAAAAAAGTTTTGCATCAAAGCTTATTCATCTTGGTGAAAAGTATCCAGAATCCGTTTCAAGAACTAAATCATTACCAATTACAATGACATCAGTTTTTGCTTTTGATGATGTTGAAACCCTTGATCAAGTTTACGAAGGAAAAGCTAAAGGATATATTTATACCAGAAATGGGAATCCCGTACATGACGCTTTGGCAGAAATCATGTTCAATATTGAGGAAGGAGAAGATGCTTTAGTATATTCTTCGGGAATGGCAGCTATATCCTTAAGTATTATCTCACAAGTAAAAGCCGGAGATCATATCATTGCCGCGAATGTACTTTACGGCGGTAGTTTTCTATTTCTGAAAACAGAGTTAGCCAAATTCAATATAGAAGTTTCATTTGTTGATTTGATAAATGAAGATATAACTCAATATTTCAAGGCCAATACAAAAATTGTTTATATTGAAACAATTTCCAATCCCACAATGGAAGTTTTAGATATGGAAAAGATTGCAAAAGCAACACATCAATATGGGGCTAAATTAATTGTAGACAACACTTTTGCCACACCTATCATATGCCAGCCACTATTATTCGGAGCAGATATCGTTGTTTACAGTGCAACGAAATATTTATGTGGCCACAGTGATGTCACAGCTGGAATCATTATTTCAGATAAAGATACTATTAGTAAAGTCTATTCATCAGGATTACTATATGGACCAACAATGAGCCCGTTTGATGCATGGTTAGTTGTAAGAAGCCTTCGAACCCTTGAACTAAGAATTAAACAACATTCTGAAAATGCGCTTAAACTATCTCAATACCTGGAAAGCAATCCTAAAATAAGTAAAGTATATTACCCAGGATTACCATCTTCTCCAACTTTTGATATAGCCAAACGAATATTCAACAATAATTTGTTTGGTGGAATGCTTAGTATCGACCTTGAAAGTGGAGAAAGAGGGGCATACGAATTATTACGAAATCTCGATACTATTAAGTTTGTACCAAGTCTGGCAGGAGTATCCACCTCAACGTCATATCCGGCCAAGACCTCACATCGATCATTAAATGATGAAGAACTTAAGAAAGCCAATATTTCTAAAGGACTGATTCGTATATCTGCCGGACTTGAGAATATTGATCATATAATTAATGAATTTGACTATGCACTATCAAAAATTTAAGTTACGTAATTAGTAAAATTCTGGAATCTATTTTATGATTACGATGAGGGTGTCCCAAAAAGGGTGCCCTCTTTTATATGCGCGGAATTATGCTTCTTTTTTCTGTATTTATACGGGGTGAAATAAAAAAGCCCGCAGCTTATAATCAACCAATTATCTTAAAAAGTAAAACGAATTGTCAGAAAACTTCCTTTATAGTTTCTCTAAAAAATAGAACGGACGAGTTAAAAAGTGTTTCATGACTGATTTTAAGCACTATATAGGGGGCTAAAAAAGAACTAAATTTTGAGCATTTTTTATGTAAAATTACAAATAAAACCAATAAAATGCTCTTACAAAGTAAAAAAAGCTATTTATACAGTTAATCTATTAAAAGTATCCACTTAAAATACAACCATTTAGAACAATTGATTAATTATGTAAAACAGTAGAACTCAAATCAATAATAGATTACATATAAAATGTTTGGCAATACTATAATAAATTTCTATATTTTAGTAGCTTTTCATAGTAAAAAGGACTATCACTTTGGACAGCCCCATCTTTTTATTTTATCTGTATATTCCTATAAAAAACTAACTCACAACTATATTAAAATAATTATGAGTTAGAAAACATAAACCAATTAAAATCAACAATTAAAAATACCGGCCTCCTCTTGATAAATGGTTTCCAAAGAGAACAGAATTCAAAAAGAGTCTGCTGGTTTCAATCCATGTAGCTCTGAAGTTTGGGTTATCAGAGAACAAAACAACAGTACCGGCTCCCACATTTACATAATCAATAGCAGCCGTATTTCTTATTTTTGATATATTCTCTTTAGAAACATATCCGTTGATTAATGGAGATGACGTATATTTTGCAACAGTGCCATAAGGGCTTTTTGTTGGTTTAAGTAAAGTTAAACCCTCACGAAGTACAAAAATATTCCGATTTTTAAAGCCAAAACCTATCGGATTTGTAATATCCAAATCAAGTGAGAAAATTGAACCACTCAATCGCTTTGCACCTTCTTTTTCATTTGCTCTTACAAAATCAGCCCGTTCATTTACTAATTGAACTTTCACCGTATCAATCAGATTCTCATTAACAATACCTTGTTTTATTACCCATTCCGAAGCATCATCAAATGTAATCAAAACATTTCCGGCAGAAACCCATTCCTTAATTTTTTTCTCATCATTTTTTCCTAGATAATTATAAGTTCCACCGGCAAGTACCAAAGTGTTATATTTACTCAGGTCAGCACGATCTAAGATATTAATATTAAGTTTTGTTGCCGGAATTCCGATATATTGATTCAAAACAAACCAAGCTTCACCAGCTTCAGTAGAAGATATTCCCTGTCCTGTTAAGATGGCAACTTTAGGTTCTCTTACTAGTTTTATATTTTCACTACCTAAATCAATTCCATTCAAACTCAGTCCTGTGTTAACAGAATAAAATCTCACTTTTGCATACGCACTTACTTTGCTGATAACTTTATAAAGCGAATCTGAGTCTATTTTTTGCCCAGCTACAGGTATTACAACCGAACCATATCCAAACTCCTGTAGTTTATTACCTATTTTAGTAGTAAAGGGTTTAAATGCCGTTTTTGTATTCAATCCTAAATGAGTCAAAGAATATAATGCCTTGTATGAATTTAATTCAGTCCAGTCAAGAATATATGCATATTTTGATGAGCCATTCACAATATCACCATTCAGCTCTTTTATCCTTAACACCTGATCTCCTTTGTTAAAAAAGTCATCTTTAATCTTTGCATACTGAATTCCATAAGCATGCACTAACGACCATGCTGTAATGTCCATAAAAGTAGAATCTTTGAATGATGTATTTTCTTCAAAAATTGAATGAACAAGACGATATTGAGATTGTTGAGCGGGAACTACATAAGAATACTCTGGTTCAAAGTTCTTTCCGTTGATAGAATGACTTTTTTGAAGTGCATAGACCTCTATACGATGTTGTAGTAACAAATCAAGAAATTTCTGAGTAAGAGACTGATCAGCTACATTTCCAAACAAATAACCTTTTGTAGAATTACTTTTGGCCAAATCTATAGCAGACTTAAAGAAATCTTTCTGATGTTTAAGAAGAGTAGCCCTTTCATCATAAGCAGCCTTTATTGTTGCAATACTTGTTACAAACTGATTCCTGATAGTGAAAGGAAAAGTTAAGTTTCCTGTCTTTGTTTCCTGAACTAAACCACGTGAACTACCTTGTTCAAGAGTAGTTCCCACACCACCGGTTATATCCGGATAAGTAGAACCATAAATCGGAGCTATATTATCAAATTGTTCTTTAGTGAAATATAAAGAGCCAATATTGTCAAGAGCTTGTGAAAAATGATTTGCTAAAATCACATTCAATTTTTCATAAGTAGAATTAGGAGTTATTGGATTCCATGTTCCAATTGGTCTTGATGGTTCAAAATAATAAGTACTATTAGCCCCCATTTCATGATAATCATCAAAGATATTAGGATACCACTGGTGATAGAAAGCAACCCTTGCCTGACTTTCGGGGGCAACCAGACTAAGCCAGTCACGATTCAGATTAATAGAATAATGATTCCCCCTTGCACCAGGCCATGTTTCATTATGTTCTTCATCAAACGGGTCAGCAACTGGAGGAAACGATTTCCATGAATTATGCCAGTTTGCAGCATGATCCCTTCCATCCGGATTCTGTGCCGGATCAATATGCACAACTATTTGCTTTAAATAGTTCTGAACTTCAGTGTTCTGTGATGCAACAAGATAATAAGCAGCAAGAAGAGCTGCTTCCCCACTTGATGTTTCATTTCCATGAACACCGTAACCCAGATAAACTACTGCCGGTAATTTATCATAGTCTGGTTCTGGTTTAGTTGGGTCAACAAGGGTTAAATGTTCTTTTCTTATCTCTTCAAGTCTTGAACTGTTTTCAGGAGAAGTAATAGTCAGGATTACCAAATCTCTTTCTTCATGGGTTTTTCCGATAACAGAAAATTTCACTTTATCAGAAAGACGGGAAAGTTCCTTAAAATATTCAACAATCTTATCATAGCGGGTAAAATGAGATCCAATAGGATATCCTAAAAAAGCTTCAGGAGTAGGAATCTTTGGATCAAATTTGTCAGAACCAGAAAAATAATAATTAGGCTGTGCCTGTAATGATATTGTTATAAACAGAAACAATAAAACACTTATTTTCTTTACTATATTCATCTTAACTATATAATTAAATTAATACCCCGGATTTTGTGTAGCATCTGAATCTGATAAAATATCGGACTGAGGAATTGGAAAGAGCCAGTAATCAGTATTTGTTAATCCTAATACCTCCCCTACTCTTTTTGTTCTAACCAAATCGAACCAACGGTGTGCTTCAAAAGCAAATTCTACACCGTTTTCGTCTTCAATAGCCTTAATAATTTCACTTTGAGATGTGCCAGTAAATGCAGGAACATTTGCTCTTGCCCTCACTAAATTCAAATCACTTACAGCCCCTGTCAAGTCTGGATTTGCTTTCTTTGCTCTGGCTTCAGCTCTAATCAGATAAAGTTCAGCAATACGAATCACATACGATGGATCTGTACTTGAAGAAATTGTGTTATAAAGTACACCATAAACAGAACTACCACTCCCAGCAATAATTGTATTTCTACTTCCTCCTATATCAGGATTATTCAATTTCTGAACTAATGAATCAGAAGGCTTTAGTGTATACTGTCCACCTACAGAGC
The DNA here is from genome assembly GCF_963677945.1 of uncultured Bacteroides sp. Taxonomy (NCBI): domain Bacteria; kingdom Pseudomonadati; phylum Bacteroidota; class Bacteroidia; order Bacteroidales; family Bacteroidaceae; genus Bacteroides; species uncultured Bacteroides sp. The sequence goes on from NZ_OY782578.1 coordinate 4,006,985, forward strand.
TAGGATACCAAAGATTCCAATAGCTATTTTTATTATTTGTAGAGAAAGTCAATTCAAATACAGATTCAGACGATAAAAATGGTGGTGTAAAATAAGTTTTAAAAGGCTTCACCAAAGAGTATTTAGTATTACTAATAACTTTTGTTGCATAAGTTTCAGCCTCCCCCCATTGTTCACGATAAAGATGAAGTCTTGCCCTAAGAGCCAGAGCCGTACTTTTTTGAGCTCTGTTTCTTGTTGTCGCGTCTTCTGGCAATAATGTTTCTGCTTGTTCCAGATCAGATAGCACCTGATCATAAGTCTCACTCAATGTACTTCGTTTTAACCCTTTTAGCGAACTTAAATCCGAGGTTGGTTTCAATTGTAGTTGCACTCCACCCCATCCACGAGCTAAATCAAAATATGCCAGGGCACGAATAAGATATGCTTCTCCTAATATTTTATTCTTTTCAATATCAGTAAGAAGTGGATCACTAACACTACCCACACTGGCAATTACAGAATTTGCTGAATTAATAGTTTTATAAATGCTTTTATAGACAGACACAGTTATTACATTATCTGTAGGAACAGCATTCTGATCTAACTGTAAATATTGGCTTAGTGTCCCGTTATAAGATACATTATCAGCAGGGATCGATCCTAAAGTAGGGTAATCTGCAGCATAATAACTTTGCAAAGCATTATAAGTGCCAATAATGGCGGCTCTTGCTGTCCCCGCATCTGTAATTGCATCCTCAGACAAGATTGCATTCTTGGGTGACACATCAAGGTAATTTTCGCATGACGTGAAAAACAATCCTACTGAAACAATATAAAGACTTACTAATTTATATAATTTTATCATCGTTTTTTATATTAAAATGTTACATTAAGTGTTCCCTGTATGGTTCGTGGCTGTGGCACTGTAGCCCAGTCATAGCCTGCAGTATTTTGATTGCTGCTCTGAGCACTTACTTCGGGATCCAGACCTTTATATTTAGTTAAAGTAAGCAGATTTGATGCTGAGATTGTAGCTTTCAGACTACTTATATGCCATTTAGATGTTATAGATTTAGGAATAATATAGCTTAAAGCCACATTCTTTAACCGGATAAACGATCCATCTCTTAAGTATCTGCTACTAAGGTTTGCTACATTTCCTCCATAGTTATTTGCCGATCCACCGTTTACGGTAGGATCGCCACTATACGTTGTCAATCTTGGAATATCGGTAATATCACCCGGATTCTGCCACCTTTCTAACTGACGTGGGATGAATCCAATATTATTTTGTGTTCCACCATGCACAAGAAAGAAATCGTGCATGCTCATGATTTTATTCCCTTGCTGAAAATAGAAGAATAGATTCAAGCTGAAGTTCTTATAGGTTATCTCGTTGGAAAAGCCCCCTGTATATTTAGGTAATGCATTGCCAACAATCTGCCTGTCGCCAGATGTAATCTTTCCATCGTCATTAACATCATCATAAACAGCATTACCAGTCTGGGGATCAACATAAAGTTGTTTGTACAGATAGAATGAATTTACAGAATAACCTTCTCTAAGTATAGATACATTTCTACCTGATGCTCCAAGAGTTATATCTGATGCCAATTTTTCAATTTTATTCTTATTAAAAGATATATTAAAATCCGTAGTCCAACTAAAATCTTTATTCTTAATATTTACAGATTGTAAAGTCAATTCAACACCCTTGTTGCTAACAGCTCCATAGTTCTGCAAATATGAACTAAAACCAGAACGGTTTGGCACAGGCACATTAAGTAAAAGATCACTTGTATATTTATCATAGTAATCAAGACCTACACTTAACCGGTTATTCAATACAGTAAATTCGGCTCCTAAATCTATCTGACGAGTTGTTTCCCATGTAAGATCAGGGTTAGCTAATTGAGAAGGAGCTGTTCCGGCAGTTTCAAGATAATTATAACCAGCAGACCATAATCCTAAAGCAGCATATGATCCAATGCCATTTTGATTACCGGAATAACCTGCACTCGCTCTAAATTTAAGAGCGTCGAACACCTTCAATTTCTGAATAAATTTTTCTTGTCCAGCATTCCAGGTTAACCCTAGTGAAGGGAAATACCCCCATCGCTTATTTACACCAAATTTAGAAGATGCATCAGCTCTGACACTACCGTCAACAGTATATTTATTGTCTAATGTATAGCTAGCTTTTCCAAAAAAGGAAACTAACTTACTTTGAGAGTTCGATGAAGATCCGGATTTTGTTGCAGCAACTGAAATATCTTTCAGATCGTTAGTTGCAAACCCTGTACCAGAAGCACTTGTAAAATGATTTTCCACAGTATTCAAAGTATTACCTATCAAGGCATTGATATTATGCCTGCCATTTGGTCCGAATGATTTTATATAGGTTAATACCTGCTCACTAGTGTAAATTATATTTTTATTTATATAAGTGTCTGCTGCTCCATTTGTTGCTATTCCTGCACTGATAAGTGTACTGGCATAATTATTTTCCGACACATCATTATTATCAATACTCCAACTGGTACGAAATTTCAGATCTGGTAAAATAGCATACTCTGCATATATGTTTCCAATAGCTCTCCAGCCAACAGCATTGTTATCAAGATGTTCAATCAGAGCAAGATGATTATCAAAACTTCCATATCGGGCATAACTACCATCCTCTTTGTAAATTGGAAGATATGAACGCACAAATATAGCAGAGTTAATTACACCTTTCGGATTGTTATCATTACTACTGACATTTCTCCATGTACGGGTTAAATTCAGGCTTGTTCCAATCTTTAATTTATTACTCAGATAATTATCATAATTGATACGTCCCGAATAACGTTCAAAATCTGAAGGCTTAACTATTGATTCTTGTTTAAGATACCCCAACCCAACATAATAGCTACTTTTTGCTGTTCCACCTTGTGCTGAAACTTCATAACTTGATGTAGCTGCAGTTCTGAACAAATCACTTATGCGGTCATAAGTTGGCATATCTTCCGGACTTGAAAAAGGTAAAACAATAGCCGATGGATTTTTCCCGTTATCAATTCCCGTATTATATACAGCTTCGTTAGCCAGAGTTGCTGTCTGAGGACCATCGGTGACTTTGAATTTTTTAATAGCAGAAGACCATCCATGAGATATACTCAATGATATTTTAGCATTGGAATTAAGTTTACCTCGTTTGGTCGTGATTATAACTACCCCATTAGCTCCTAATGATCCATAAATTGCTGTTGCATTCGCATCTTTCAAAATTACCAGATTTTCAATATCCGAAGGATTAATATCTGCTAAAGGATTAGACTGTGCCTGTCCTCCCATTCCAGTACTAATAGATTCAGAGTTACTGATAAAAACGCCATCAACTATATATAGCGGTTCAACACTTGCATTAATGGAATTACTGCCGCGTACACGAAAAGTAATACTTCCTCCTGGGACACCTGTATTTGATAATACTTGTACACCAGATGCTTTTCCTTGTAATAACTGATTAAAACTGGAGCCCGGAATATCTTTCAAAGCTGAAGCATTCAACGATACAATAGAACCACTGATTGCTTTTCTCTGTTGCGTACTATAGCCAGTAACAACAACTTCTTCCAACCGGTTTAGTCCTTCTGTCAATTCTACATCAACAGAACCAGACTGATACACATCTATCTCCTGATTATTGTATCCAACAGCCCTGATATCAAGAACCACCGGAAGTTTTTCTTTTGATTTTAAGCTGAACTTACCATCAATATCAGTAGTAGTACCAACGTGTGTACCTTTAATGGACACAGTTGCACCAATAATAGATTCTTTGGTCCTTATATCTGTTACCTTACCACTTAATGTGTATTCCTGAGCACTGACAGCACTTCCTATACCTAAAAAAATAATTAGAAGTAATTGTCTTGTCTTAATTCTGATTTTCCCCATAAGATTCCTTTCGTTTATATATAAATAGTATTCAAATTTGTCAGTAGTTTTACATTTGCAAATGTCCAACTAATGAGAATAAATATAAATACCTCCCTTATGGCATTTTAACTACCTAATAAAACACATTTTTATACCTAAACATTGGTAATGTAGAAAAGAATACTCGCAACTCTAATACTATTTTATAAATTATTTTGTAGTTTTGCGATATCAGTTTTCAGTTTACATATAGTATTTTATTGATAAATACTTCGATATACAGAAATCGTTCCTTTACAATACAGCATATATTACTTTTTCATCATACTAACAGACGTTAGGTTTATAAATATTGGAAATGAAAAAAAGGACAAACATACTTATTGCAGCAGTACTTATTTTGCTTTCTGCTTTTTTCCTATATGTAGGATTTGTTAAGTCGGCCGACAAGAATAAGGAGCCAAAGGAGAAAGGACAAAAGAAGGTGGATGCATTCGTTGTAAAGCCATCTTTACTGGTTGCAGACATTACAGTAACAGGATCATTGCTGGCTTTCGAAGAAGTGGAGTTAAAGAATGAAGTTGCCGGACGGGTAGTGAAGTTAAATCTGCCTGAAGGTAAATTTGTGAAAAAGGGAACATTGCTGGTTAAGTTGTATGATGATGATTTGCAGGCTGCATTGAAAAAGTTGCAATCGCAACTGGCTATTCAGGAGCAGATTTACAACCGGCAAACTAAACTGATAAAGGTAAATGGCATTAGTCAGAACGATTACGAACAGACGCTCCTGCAAGTAAATACAATAAAGGCAAACATTGCCGAACAAAAGGCACTGATACGGAAGATGGAGGTACGCGCTCCTTTCGATGGCATCATTGGTTTGAGAAACATCAGTGTAGGAGCTGTGATCAACTCATCCACATCACTGGCTACCATCCGCACAAGCAACGAATTAAAGCTCGATTTCTTTGTGCCGGAAAAATACAGTTCGGAAATAGTTAACGGCATGAAGGTGAACTTTACAATGTATAATAATGAAAAGCAATATAATGCAACGGTAATTGCCACCGAACGGGGTATTGACAATGCAACACGTAACCTGAAAGTGAGAGCCATTATAAATTCATCATCCAAAGAACTGATTCCGGGTGCTTTTGCCAATGTAGAATTAAAACTTGGCAATAACCCACAGGCTTTAATGATTCCTACTCAGGCTATCATTCCTCAGGAAGATGATAAAAGTGTGATTATTGCTCATAAAGGGAAAGCGCACTTCGTAACTATAAAAACGGGAGTTCGTAAAGCTTCTCTGGTTGAGGTAACCGAGGGACTTGAACCGGGTGATACCATTATTACTTCCGGCATTCTCTTTCTGAAAGAGAAATCTAAATTGTCATACTCAACCATAACCAAATAGCCATGCTTATTTCTGATATTGCTCTAAAAAGACCTGTTGGTTCTATTGTACTGAGCCTTATTATCATTCTGATGGGTGTGGTGGGGTTCAATTTTCTGGGAGTCAGACTTTATCCGTCTATCGATCCTCCTATCATTACCGTACAAACTTCTTATGTGGGTGCTAACTCCGAAATTATTGAATCGCAGATAACAGAGCCTCTCGAAAAATCAATTAATGGTATCGAAGGGGTGAAATCTATATCCTCACGTTCGTCTATCGGGACAAGTAATATTACGGTAGAATTTGATTTGGGAACTGATTTGGAGAAAGCGGCAAACGATGTTCGTGACAAGGTTTCGCAAGCTACCAGCCGACTACCACAGGACATCGACTCGCAACCTACTGTTACCAAAGCGGATGCTGACTCCGACCCTATTATTATGCTGACTGCCCAAAGCACTACCATGAATGCCATTGAGCTGAGTGACTATGCGGAAAATGTGTTGCAGGAAAAGCTGCAGACTATTCCGGGGGTGAGTTCTGTTTCTCTCTTCGGGCAACAAAGGCCTGCCATGCGTCTTTGGTTAAACCCTGAAAAGATGGCGGCATACAGTATTACGGCTGCAGATGTAGATAATGCGTTGGGGAAAGAGAACGTGGAAATGCCGGGAGGTAAGATTCGTGGTAATGCCACTGAGCTTATCGTAAAAACCCGGGGACGATTAACTACCGAAGACGATTTTAATAACCTTATCATTAAGCAGAGCGACAATCAGGTAGTACGCCTGAGGGATGTTGGTGAAGCTGTATTAGGTCCTCAGAATGATGAGTCGGGTTCGAGAGTCAATGGAATTACGGGAGTAACGCTTAACCTTATTCCTCTGCCGGGAGCAAACGATATTCAGATTGCCGACGAGTTCTATAAACGATTGGATCAGATAAAACAAAACCTACCCAAAGGAATGGAATTAAGTATTGCCCGTGACAAGTCTGTTTTTGTCAGACAGTCTGTTAACGATGTGATAGAGACTCTTGCCATTGCTATTATCCTGGTAGTAGTTATTATCTTTTTGTTCTTCAGAAACTGGATCATTGCTCTGCGGCCATTGCTCGATATACCTGTATCGCTTATCGGAACGTTCTTCATCATGTACATTATGGGGTACTCCATCAATGTGCTCACGCTTCTTGGAATTGTTCTTGCCACCGGATTGGTGGTGGACGATGGTATTGTGGTTACCGAAAACATATTTAAACGTATAGAAAAAGGGAAGAACAAATGGGAAGCAGCCTTTGAAGGAACTCGCGAAATCTTTTTTGCCGTAGTATCTACTTCGCTTACTCTTGCCATTGTATTTATACCGATTGTATTCCTGGAAGGATTTACCGGTAGGTTGTTCCGCGAATTTGGAATTGTGGTAGCCAGTGCCGTATTAATTTCCGCACTCGTTTCCCTCACACTGACTCCGGTGCTGAATGTGCTGTTAGGAGGTTCCTCTTCTCATCATTCAAAATTCTATGTAGCAAGTGAGCCTTTCTTTGTAGGGATGGAAAACGGTTACAGACGATTGCTGAGCTACTTTATTTCAAACAAATGGGTTGCATTCTCTATTCTTGGATTCTGTATAATTGTTATTCTGTCTGTATCCAAAATATTAAAATCGGAACTGGCGCCACTGGAAGATCATAGTTTTATCCGGACGGCAATCACTGCTCCCGAAGGATCAGAATACAATGCTACCCAAAAGATAATAGACAATATTGCCCGGATAAACATGGATTCTGTTCCCGGATCTGAATACGTACTTGCCAGATATGGAGGTGGTAATAGTGGTAGCTCTAATGCGGGTTTTGTTATGACTTTCCTTGCCGATCCTACAAAGAGAAAGGCTTCTCAGCAAGATGTTTATGACAAGCTATCAAAAATCTATTCCAAAATACCTGATGCCAGAGTTATCCCTAGTCAGGAGCCAACTATCTCAACCTCTACCAGCAGAGGATTGCCGGTACAGTTTGTAATTCAGAATCTGGATTTCGAAAAGATACGGAAAGTATTGCCCAAATTCCTGGACGAAGCACAAAACAGCAGTGTATTCAGCAATGTGGATGTGGACCTGAAATTCAACAAACCGGAACTGAACGTTACCGTAGACAGGTTGAAAGCGAACACGCTAGGTGTGAACGAGAAAGATGTATCGAGTGCTTTAAATCTGGCATATAGCGGTGGACGTTACGGATATTTTCTAAAAAACAATAAACAATATTATATCATTGGCCAGGTGGCCAAGGAAGATAGGAATGTTCCTGCAAATATATCATCCATGTATGTTCGTTCCCAATCGGGCGAAATGATACAGCTGGATAATTTGGTTAAAATTAAGGAGACCAGTAATCCACCTATCTTATACCATTTTAACCGTTATAAATCGGCAACTGTATCGGCCAACCTTGCCAAAGGTAAAGCACTGGGAGAAGGTATTGAAGAGATGCAGAGAATAGCAAACAAGCTACTGGATGCTTCCTTTACAACTGCTCTTTCGGGCTCATCAAGAGACTTTGAAGAGAGTAGTTCCAACATCTCCTTTGCCCTTATATTAGCTTTATTGCTTATTTACCTGATTCTGGCTGCACAGTTCGAAAGTTTCCGAGATCCATTCATCATCATGCTAACCGTGCCAATGGCTATTGCCGGCGCCATGCTTTCGCTATGGATATGCGGACAGACAATAAACATTTTCTCGGAAATCGGGATGATTCTGCTTATTGGTATTGTAACAAAGAATGGTATTCTTATTGTGGAGTTTGCCAATCAGAAACGTATGGCAGGTATGACCAAGAGAGTGGCCGCTTTCGAAGGAGCTTCTGCCCGTCTACGTCCTATTGTTATGACCTCACTGGCTACTATCTTCGGTTCACTGCCTATTGCATTGGCCCTGGGATCGGGAGCCGAAAGTCGTGTTTCCCTGGGTATTGTAGTTGTGGGAGGATTACTCTTCGCACTGATTCTTACATTATTTGTAATTCCGGTTACCTATATAGCAATATCAAGTAACAGTAAATTTAAAAACCAATCATGAGAGCTATACATCTGTTCCTTTTATTGATGCTATCTGTTGCAACTCAGGCACAAAACGTGCTGAGTCTGGACCAGGCAGTGAACACTGCACTGAAGAACAATTTCGATATATTAGTGGCACGCAACGATGCTGATATTGCCCGTATAAACAATACCCGAGGCAATGCAGGCATGTTACCAACCGTAAATCTGAACGGATCGGGAGAATACAGTCTGAATAACATCAATCAGAAAAGCTCATCGGGCACAATAACCAAATATTCTTCTCAATCGTCTACAACACTGGGGGCAAATGCACAACTCTCCTGGACTTTGTACGATGGAGGAAAGATGTTTGTTACCAAAAACAAGCTGAACGAGATTCAGGCTCTTGGCGAACTTCAGTTTCAGACAAAGGTGCTGGAAACCATGTATAATGTAATTGCCGCTTACTACGATATTGTCCGACAAAAGCAACAATTAGTTTCCATCAACGAAGCAATAAGGTACAACAAAGAGCGGGTTATCATAGCCGAAACGGGATTTAATGCCGGTACACTGGTAAAGACCGATTTACTTCAGGCAAAGATCGATTTAAACGTGGAGAAAGAGAAGGCCATCAGTCAGCAATACATCATCAGTGAAGCTATCAAGGCACTAAACAACTTATTGGGACAAGATCCGGTCACTACATTCGAAGTATCCGAATCTATTCCGCAGAACTACACACCCAATAAAGAAGAACTGCTGGATAAGCTCAATTCATCAAACAGTAACATTCTATCCTTCAAAAAGCAGATAGATATAGCTAGGTTGGCATTGAAAGAAAATCAAAAGGGCTACTCTCCTACCTTTAAGCTAAACGGAGGATATTACTTGTCGAACACTTCAAATTCGGAAGGATCCAGCTTAAGAAACCGAGTATTCGGTCCGCAGATAGGAGGAACACTTTCTATCCCGCTTTTCAATGGCGGAGAAACCAAACGAAAAATCTCGGTTGCAAGAAAAGAACTTGAATCTGCAGAATACGATCTGGAGAATACAAAACTACAGATGAACACCGAATTACTAAACACCCTGACCGATTTCGAGAGTCAGCAACAACTTCTCCAGATTGAAAAAGATAACAATCAACTGGCAAAGGAAAATATCGAGATAAGCATTGAGCGCCTTCGTCTGGGACAAACTACATCACTTGAGGTTCATCAGGCACAGGAAAGCTATGTGCAATCATCGACCCGCCTTATCAATTTTGAGTACAACCTTAAAATTGCAGAAACAAGGTTAAAGCAGTTGATGAGTACATTATAGAAAGAGGGTTTATTTCTATCTGATTTCTGCTGATTCATGAACCATGGAGATTAATCATACCATTAATCATGAGCTAATTCTATCTGATTTCTTTTGATTCGGGCACAAACGAAAAGTAAAGTGCGTGGAGAGTAAAGCTCTATTTATATCAAGTTTCTTCTGATTATTGAAAAGTCATGAGAAACCAGATGTTTTTATTGAGCCAGAAAAACCATCTTTCTGTAGCAAGATTATCAGATTCCTTAAAAGAAGAGCGAGGATTATTATAATAAAGAAGGCCATTTATAGTAGATAACCTGATATGTTAGCATAAACTAAAGGTTATCTTTCCTCAAACATGTACATGTTCGCTTCCAATCTTGTACATGTTCATCTCCGAACATGTACATGTTTGCCGAAACCATTAACCAATAAAACATATTTATTGACCGTATGTTTATTAACCAAATGCCAATTAACGACTATCCTTCCTAAACCTTGTATTTAAATGATTCCAGTTGACTACTACTATTCCTAAGTCTATAATAAATTGACTGATAATTTCTTAACTCTGATACGAGTTGTCTTTCTATATCAGCAAACTGATGAACAATGACTTTAGTAATGAGGTTCGCCCTTAATTGCTTCCTACAGTTACGCCGATTTCCTTAAATTTATATGAGCCAGATCTTTTCCTTTCTCCCTTACCAGACGAACTATTTTAGGACTGCCTACAATTTGTGATGTGTAGATACCGGTATGACCGGAAAAGAGATATGCAACAAAACAAGCCGTACCTAAGTAAACAGCATTTCCTGCTCCGAAAAGTTCTATTCCCATTAATGTACAGGCAATAGGTGTGTTTGTTGCTCCGGCAAAAACGGCTACAAATCCCATTCCTGCAAGCAGAGCCATAGGCAACGGCAGAACAAAAGCCAGTGCATTACCCAATGTTGCACCAACAAAAAAGAGTGGTGTAACCTCGCCTCCTTTAAATCCGGCACCGATAGTAAAGGTAGTAAATAGCAACTTGAGAATAAAGTCGTAAGGCATTCCGCTTTCATTGAACGAGCTTACCAAAGTGGGAATTCCTAGTCCAATATACCTGGTTGTTCCTAAAAGATATACGGCAAGCGCTATTACAATTCCTCCCACAAACGGACGCAGAGGTGGGTATGATATCCTTGACTTAAACAGTTTGCCCCAGAATGTGATTGAACGGGAAAAAAGCATGGCTACCAAACCAAAAAAAATTCCGGCAGCAACAGCACATAATACATAAACCGGATTTACTTCCGTAATAGAAGAGATAACATAATGTGTGTGGTGAGCTCCCCATACATGACATATATAGTTGGAAAACACTGCAGCAAAAAGACTTGGCAATAATGCTTCGTAGCGCATTCTTCCTAAAACCATAACCTCGAGCGCAAATATAGCTCCGGCCAGTGGTGTTCCAAAAACAGACGAGAATCCGGCACTTACTCCCATTACAAGCACAATTTTTCTGTCACGGGGCTTCAGCTTAAAGATTCTTGTAAACTGATCGGCAAAGGCTCCTCCCATCTGAACTGCTGTTCCCTCACGTCCGGCCGATCCTCCGAACAGATGGGTTATTATTGTGCCAAAGACTACTAAAGGAGCCATTCTTAATGAAATAATCTGTTTTGGACTATGAAACTCCTCGAGCAACAGATTGTTTCCTTTTACTACACTATTTCCCCAGTAATGATATGATAAACCTATGATGAGTCCGCCAACAGGCAACAAGGCTATCATCCACAGGTGACTTTCACGCCAATCGGTAGCCCAGCTTAGAGCGTTGAGAAAGAAAGCGGATGCTGTTCCTACAACAAGACTAATTAAGAAGCTAATAAGCAACCAACGAAACAAGTAAACGAAATAGTAAGATTGATGAGGCAGAATTCTTTTTGATAATAAAACCATAATGCTAAGTTTGTAACCTGAAATTATTTAATTAAGCCGGAAGGATAATGCATACCTTACCCATCAGACTTTTGTCTTTAAGTAGGTATCATCAGCTCAATTGAGCGGTTTAGGGCAGATGCCATTGCCAAAACAGGCCGCAAAGGTAAGTATTATATTTAATTATACCAAGAGTGATAACGATCGTATTCTGAATAAGTTATTGCTTTATTTGCATAAAACATTCGGTAAAATATAGCTCATGCTTCAAAAAAAGAGCAATAAAATTTGAAAATTAGGATTTTTTATTTATATTTGGGAAAACGGATCCGGTAATAGATAGCTTTCAAAGCTGTTAAGCACATTAAACGACACTATAATATTACCAAAATGAACACAACTATAAGAACAGAAAAAATGAATCACAATTGGGATGATTCATTGTTACTTGGCATTGAGACTATTGACAAGCAACATAAATCGTTTTTTACTTTACTGAATGAGATTATTTCGTTAAGTGAAAATAATGACAATGAGGACAAGGTGCTGGATTTATTGAATGAACTTGAAATGCATGCCGAATGCCATTTCAATACAGAAGAAGCGTTAATGCGTGAGGCAAGTTCGCCAAACTTGGAGGAGCATATTAATCAGCATAATTTATTCCAGAGAAAAACTAAGGATTTTATGGTTGTTTATAGCTATGGAAATAAGGTATTGATAAACAAAATTATAGCATTCATGAAGCAGTGGCTTATAACTCACATAAGAGAATATGATGCTGATTATGCAAAATGCGTTAAAACATATTATGCTCAAAAAACAATGTTCAGTCATAAAGAATAACTTTTTATAAAATGGAATGAGCACATGGGAAAAACTCCTATGCGCTCATTCGCCGTCAAAATAAAAAAGCAGATTTATTTAGCCATATTTTTTAAAATATAGTCAGACCAAATATATTGTTACAATTTTCATCCTTTTTATTTAGCCATAACTTTGTAAGTGTAGCTTAAACCGTGATTGGGTTCAACAACAAGGTTGGTTATCTCAAAGTTTACATTTCCTTCCTTTGTACCATTCTCCAGCTTCACGCTTACTGTTTCAGTAGTATTAGGCTTTATGGTATAGTCACGGAAATAAACCACGTCCGGATTGTGTTCTGTTTTTAATAACTCAAATGTTAGATCGGATTTATTCTTGAAGGTAATCTTTATGTTTTTACCGCTTTTAACCACATTCGTTACTTCAATTGCATTTTCGAACAATGCTTTCAGGTATTTACGTTCACCAATAATTTTATTTCCAGCATATACAGCAGTACGTCTGTTGAGCAATGCGTCGCGAATACCCTCAATACTACGTTCTTTGGCAAAGACAAAAGTCATGGTGCGATGTTCCCCTTTGGCAAAGTCATATTCATTATTGATAGGTACATGAATATCTGAATTGCCAAGCATGGTCAACTTCTTATCAAGTGCCCACTGGAGTGCTTCGGGATAATACTCTTTTCCGTTGGCAACTTCTATCCCGTTCATGCAACCGGCATTGTAGAGTTCGGTATGCTCGGGCCACCATTTAGTAGAATCGGGTTGTTGGGAAGCCCATCCCGGATGGTTCCAGAATATAAAAGCGTTCTGTGCCTTGGCTGCCTTGAAAGCATCCCGCCAATCTTTTTTATCCAGAGAATCATTGTTGGCAAGAAAGATAGCATTGAAGTGTCCCGGGGGCATGGAACGGGTGATTTCGCTCCCGCGAATAACTAGCACATCTGCTTCCTTGGTTGCCTGTTCGGCTATTTCGAACGAGCGACCAAGCTTAGCATCTATATCCTTTTTATGAGGACGATACTCAATGTGGTCTGTAATGGCAATGGCATCGAGTCCTTCGAGATAAGCTTCACCCACACGGACAGATGGCCATACCAGCCCGTCGGAAAAGACGGTGTGAATATGAAAATCACATTTCAGTGTTTTATAGCCCTCTATATCGGGCACTTTAAGTTCGTGGCGCTCTTGTGCAGCCAAATTCATAAAAAATGACTGTGTCAGCACAATCATTCCGAAGAGTAATGTTTTTTGTTTCATGAGATGTATATTATATCTGATTTAAACTGCTAGCATACTTGAAGTAAAAATGAAAGCTACATTTTTACGCTCATAATTCATCAATATGATTCAAAAACAAATGAGCGTGTAAGTTAAGAATTTTAATAAAATAAAAGCGTTAAATGCGCATCATTTTTACTATTAAGTTGCTGAAAATAAACATTGTGTCTTTATAGTCAGATTGATACGTTTTCTGTGTAAACCTCACCGAAACGATTAGTGACTTCTATGGTTATGCTTTTTGTTCCGACCGATGGAGTTGCCCGAAACAAATGCAGAGTGCGGTAACCGGAAGCTTCCCCTTTCATGGTTATATAATCCTGATCTTCGTCCTGGAATTGTTCCATAGTACCTTTCAATACTCCGTCTTCGTACCATTTCACCTGACAGCGGGTATCCCAGTCCCAGTAATTAACCACCAGATAGCCGGGCTGTGTTGCAAACTCTCCGGGTTTGTAAACACGAAACTGATAATTAAGATTGCTACCTGTAGCTTTATAGTGCCACTTTACATCGTCTCCTTTAACATCGACTACAAGAAAGCCATTTGGCGAACCGTCTTTATTCACCTCTCCAGCCCACCAGGCACCACATGCAGCTCCTATATTGTGTTCGTAAATGGTAGAAGTTACTTCTTCATTCTCATAAAAATGAGTGTGTCCTGCAAAGATGTGTACACGATAATCTTTTAGAATCTTCATCAACTGAGCAGCATTACTGATATTTCCCGAACCGTCTGTACTACGATTAGAAGTTGGAGCATGAAGATTCAGAAAAACCAATGAACCGGATTTTACGTAACTAAGATCTTTCTTCAGCCACTCCAATTGTTCGGTCGAGAATTTCGTTGTGTACTCTTTATTCTTGAAATAATCAATGGACTTCATGGTAACCACATGCACATTACCAATATTGAAGGAATAATCTGTAGGGCCAAAAAAGGATTCATAGGTCTTCTCAGCATAATTAACCGATGCATCGGTAGTGTTGTGGCGATCGTTATAATTCAGATCGAAATCGTGATTACCAATGGTATGAAATATAGTGAATCCAAGGTTAGAAACTGTAGCTTTATATAGTGGAAACAATCCCATGGCATCCCATACGTTGTCGCCCAATGTCATGCCTATAATCTCTTTATCTGAATGCAGGGTTGCATAGTTTTTTAAATCGACTATCGTTTCTTCACTGAAACGACCGAGTTGTGTGGTATTCTTTACTTGCGGATCGGAAATAGCCAGGTAAGTAAACTCGCTAAGTGGTGCTGTGCGTTCCCGGAGTGTAAAGTTACATTGGTTAACCTTCTTATCACTGCTCAGCTTTGCATAGTATCCGCTTGCTATACCGCTTGTGGATGGCAACTGATAATCTGCCGGAACAGAGATAGTAACGAACGAGCTTTGCTGCAAGTTAGTGGGAAGATAATAAACTCCTTTATCATTAGTTAATGTAAAATTTGAACCATCGTTCACTACTACACCTTCAATTGGTTTATCGCTTGCATCAGTCACTACGCCTTTAACATTCATACCGGCCTTATCGGCAATGTCGTCTCCCATTGGGCTGTCAGAACCGCCAGCGGCCTGACAGCTTACAAATGGAATAACAAACACTAATAAAACATTGAAGATGATATCTCTAAATAATCTATTCATTTTATCGAAAATCTTTTATTCGTTCATTAAAGAACCTTAATTGTTACTTTATTGAAAAGAGAAATAATCTCTTCGGGAGTTTTTGCTTTGTTCAGTGCATTTTCGAAAGTAGCTGTATTGTCTTCGAAACAGAGCACATTGGCACAGTCGAGAATGTGAGTAAGCTTATTGATTGCTTCTTCTTTACTCACGAAACCACCCTGTGTACTTTTTTTATAATACTTATTAACCTTGTTGACAGCTTTATAAATAACAGGTTTAACAATCTCTACCGCGGCATCCGAGAAGCCGATGCTTACATCGTACACACGAGTATAGTTTTGATTGAAAGCTGTCCACTTTGCCGAAAGCGGTTCACCCAGAAAATGTTCTTCTTCGAACGTAGCTTTTGGAGCTGGTATAGTTCCATATACTTCGAATACAAATATTTCTTCGTCCGGATTATTGATATCTTTACCAGATTCATTCCCGGAAGCGGGATTATTCATTGCCAGGACTTGATTTTGCTGTGCAAAAGTACATTGAACAGCCAGTAAAGCTGTGATGCAGAATAAAATTGTTTTTTTCATCTTTTATTTCATTAATTAGTTTATACAGAATCAACATATATCTTCTTTACGAATGCAAAGAGAGTGATTTTATATTTCTGTAAGATGAACAAAATATTAAAGCCGGATAACAGAATTGTTTAATTTCCGTTACACGGCCTTACTGAATTCAAGAGAGAATGGTGTTTATTTTTGCCAGATTAATTTTACATTGAAATCATCACCTCCCATACTGCTTTTAGCAGCCTGATAATTGATCAGATTGGTTCGCTGCAGGGATGCCGGATATTTGAAACGACGAGGCATTTCATTCCCCTGAGGCACGCCTTTACCAACAGGCATAACAGGAAGCAGGGTGCGGTTATATTCAAACCACTGCTGATAATCGCAGAAAATGAGTGCGAAGAATTTTTGCAGCATTATTCGTTCCATTGTTCCGTCATAAGCAGCCTTTGCATTATCGAAATAGTTTGTAGGAACCACTCCTCCCCATTGAGTAATCGCAGCTTTCACACCATTTTCGTAATGTGTTTTAGCATCATCTGTTATAATTCCCTTAAGAGCCAGTTCGGCTTTTATAAACTCTACCTCGGCATAGTTCATCAGCATAAGATTCATTGGTGCAGTTGCAACAGCTACGTTGGGTATTGAAGCGTTAAAAGATGGGGCTATATCGTAACCGCTAGGCCAACCTATATATGATTTTACAGTTCCGTTTGTTGCTGTCTTGGCAAAAAGAGGAAGGCGGGGATCTTTTAGTGCAGACAGGTTATTGATAAAGAACTCTGAAAGACATATATAGGATGTATAATCGGCAGGACGAGTTAGCGGAGCTTCCTCAGGAGCAACACCTGTTATATAGACTTTAGCTGCATCGTCATTGGACTGAAACACCGGGTAGGTGGCAGGATCGTTTATCATTTTAACCAGTTCTGCTTTTGCATTCAGACCATCCACGTCGAGCACACGAAGAAGGGTACGCATACGAAGCGAATTACAGAATTTCTTCCATTTCAGAATTCCGGCTGATTTTCCGGAAACAAGTGTATTGTCTGTTCCATACATCATCTCACCACCGGTATTGTACTTCAGCCCGCTAGTCTGTACAAAGAGCTGATTAGCTGAATCGAGTTCGTTAATGATAGCTTGATAAACTTCCTTCTGAGTATCGAATTTGGGAGTGTAAATCTTCTCATCTCCACGGCAGGCTTCTGTCATTGGCACATCACCAAAGCTATCGGCAAGCAATCCGTAAATCCAACCTTTCAGTGTAAGGGATATAGCCTTATAATTGGGTTCATTAAGAGTTTCTGCCTGCTTTTCCATTTCACGGATATTATTCAGCCATTTATAATAAGTAGTCCAGGTACCGTCTCCGGCTGCATCGCTCATATAGTACCACCCCACTCCACTGGTATTGGACATTGATATTTTGCATTGCATTAACGGAAACGTGTGACTGTTGAACTTGTTCCAGTTAGTAGTAGCCATTCCATAAAGGACCGGATCAAGAAATGTTCCCGGATTAGCATCCTGCAAGCGGGTTGGGTCAGTATTTAGTTCTTCGAAGTTACCGGTGCATGAGGTGCATAATAATCCTCCCAAAAGCAAACTTCCTAATATATTTCTAATTATTTTCATTTTGTTTATCTGTTACATTTATGAATGATTAAAAGCTAAGGTTTATATTTACTCCCAATGTGCGGGTTGAAGGAAGCGAACCGGTTTCTATTCCCGGAGTGATAGAACTTCCATTAAGTGCTGCCGCTTCTGGATCGAACAATGGAAAGTCTGTGATGCAAAGTAGGTTTCTTCCGTAGAAAGCTATGGATGCATTGGTAAACGGACTTCTGCTGAGTATTTTCTTCGGCAAGTTGTATTCCAGACGAACTTCTCTTAACTTAAGGAATGAGGCATCGAAAGTATTTGCTTCTACATTGGCTATTCTGTAATACTCCTTGTAATAGGATTCAACAGTAATCAGCTTTTCGTTTGGACTATAACCACCATCGCTGTTCTTCACTACTCCCGGAGCTACCATGTATATACCTCCTAATTGAGTAAGATCGGGGTTGCTTGTGAGACGAGAATCATCGGCTCCAATATAGTATTCCGTGCCAGGTAATCGTCCGTTGAGTGTATGTTTCAGTTTTCCTTGCTCAGTCATTTTGTGGTGAGATTGTGAATAGATCTTTCCTCCCATCTGTCCGTCTATCAGGAAGCTGAATTTTACGTTCTTATAAGTAAATTCATTGTAGAATCCGGCTTTCCATCCTGGATAAACACATCCTACGTACTCTATTTCTTCGCCACGCTCAGGCAAACCGTTTGCTCCGATTACCACATCTCCGTTTTCGTTACGAACCAGTTTATATCCCCAAAGGTCACCGCTTGTTCCTCCTACTCTACCTATCAGGGAAGCACTACCAATGCTGCTGATTAACTGATTTTCATCGGCACCTTCGGCCAAAGAGAGAATCTTGTTTTCGTTTCTGGACCATGTAAGAGACGTCTTCCAGTTAAAGTCTTTTGTAAGTACCGGTGTGGCATTCAGTTCTACTTCGTAACCGCGGTTACGTACATTACCCGAGTTAATTGTTGCACGGGTATATCCGGTTGTAGGATCCATAGGTGCATCGAGAATCTGATTCTTTGTACGGTTATAGTAGAAACTAAAGTCGAGTCCTATTCGGTTTTTAAACATTCGCAAATCGAAACCTGTTTCGTAATTCGTTGAAATCTCCGGCTTAAAGTTTTTATTGTAAAGTGTAGATGCAACTTCTACAGAACCTGCAAAATCACTTGTATTATAGTAAGCTGATGTTTTGTAAGGATCGGTATCATTACCTACTTGCGCCCAAGATGCTCTGAGCTTTAACAAACTTATCTGTTTAGGAAGTTTTACCATTTCATTAATAAGGAAACTACTGCTAACTGAAGGATAAAAGAAAGAACAGTTCTCCTTTGGGAGAGTAGACGACCAGTCGTTACGGCCGGTTACATCAACAAATATCTTATCTTTATAAGCAAAGTTGGCTGCAAAATAAAGACTGTTAAGCTGCTTGTTATTGATTGTTGTCTTCACCTGAGGATCGGATACTCCGTTAGCCAGTTTATATACACCCGGAGTTATTAATCCGGTAACTGATGCAGAGAGCATATCATAATATTGTTTCATCATGTTTCCTCCCACAGAGGCATTTACATGCAATCCGTTGCTATAACTATCGTGATAAGTAAGTAATGCATCGTGGTTCATTTCATAATCAAATACATTCTGCTTTTTAAAGTATCCGTTTGCATAAACTACATCACTTACCGGACGATGCTGTTCGCGTTGATCGGCAGAGAGCTGAATGCCCGAGCGAATCATGAAATCGAGCTTATGGCTAAGCTGAAGTGTAGCCGAAGCAGATGACACAACGCTATGTTTCTCGGATGGATTTTCTGATTCGTAGAGTATAAAGAAAGGATTACCTATGAATGAACTGTAAGGTTGCAGTTGTTGTACATTCTCCTTACCTGCTCTCCAAATAGGACGAAGCCAGTCGAGATTAACATTTGGATTCTGGAAAATAAGGAAATAGGAAATGGAGTTGCTGTTGTAACCCAGTGCTGGTGTATTGTCTACCTGACGATTGGTATAACTTGCCTTGAAGTTTACTTTCAGAACTCTGGAAACCTGTTGCTGAGCCGTAGCGCTTACAATGAATCTTTCGAAACCTGTATTGGGTAGAATCCATTCATTCTTTGTATGGGTAAACGAAGCGCGGAGAGATCCTTTATCGTTTTTACCGGTAATAGCCACAGAGTTGGTTAGCGTATATCCTGTTTGGAACAGGGCTTTTCTATTGTCTTTATAAGGAACCCAAGGTGTGGCAGTGGTTGCACGTGTCTGAGTTTCCGGATCGTATTGGTAATAAAGCTGATTGGCATCAAACCGGGCACCATAGGCACTACTTGTACCACTAGTGCTGCTATTGCCATTACCTGCTCCATAAGAATAGTACAACTGTCCGGCATAATCGGTTCCTTCTTTACCTATATTGCTAGGTAAACCTTGTCCAAACTCATATTGATAATCGGGCCATCGCATCACATCATCCATACTAAAATTGGAGTTGAATGTTACTCCAATACCTTTCTTTGCATTGCTTCCCGATTTTGTAGTAACCATAATCACACCATTGGCAGCACGAGTTCCATAAAGCGCTGTTGCACTGGCACCCTTTAAAACCTGAATATTATCAATATCTTCAGGATTGATATCAGAAAACCCGTTACCGTAATCAACTGATTGTTCAGACGATGTTCCGGCTCCATAAGCCACACCTGGATTGGTCATCGGACTACTCATCGGAACTCCGTCGACTACTATCAATGCATTATTACCATCCTGGTTCAAAGAGACATCTCCTCGTAGTGAAATTCGGGTGGAACCAAGCGGGCCACCGGGAGAAGCGATACTAAGACCGGCAACTTTACCACTAAGTGCCGACGACCAGTTATTAGGCATAGCGCCCGTTATCATGTCTCCATTCACTGTCTGCGTAGAATAACCTAGTCCACGTTCTTCACGTTTAATACCTAAAGCAGTTACAACTACATTGTCAAGTTCGGTAGCTTCATCTTCAAGTTCTACATTAATAACTGTATTTTTAAAAGCTACTTCTTTCATTTTGTAACCAATAAACTTAAATACAAGAATATTCTTATTTGTAAGATTGTTTTTTGCGGTTAAGCTGTATTCACCATTTACGTCTGTGATTACACCAATAGTTGTGTTCTTAACCGAAACTGTTGCACCAATTAAAGGTGCTCCTGATTTATCGGTCACCTTACCTTTTACTGTGCTTTGTGCAAAAACTATTCCCGGTAAAACGGCAAACAGCATAATTAACAAAATCCGATTTAGCGTTAAGATTGAGATTTTCGCGTTCATAATTATTTTATATAGTTAATATTCCGAATAAGCAAAGTGCCTTTACTTTTCGAGTGCAAAGAGACTTAATTGATATTAACATAATATGAACAAAAGGTTAAAACTGCATAACAAGTTTGTGTCAATACTGTTACCTCAAAAGCATTATTGTTTGTAATAATTCAGTTACAATTCTATAATTATACAAATTAAATAATCTATATTTGTATAGATTTCACAGCCGCTTACACTTTTATCAATCTTACTATAACTTTACATACATTTTTTATAATTAACGGATATCTAAAAATGAAAAAAATTTATGCGTTTCTTTTTGTCACAATGATGACAATTTGTGCCTGGGGCCAAAACAGTCCTCTTTGGCTGAGATATACAGCTATATCGCCAGATGGGAAATCAATCCTATTCACTTACAAAGGTGATATCTACTCTGTATCGTCAGGTGGAGGCGTTGCGTATCCTCTGACAATTAGCGAATCTTATGAATATTGTCCGGTGTGGAGCAAGGACGGAAAGAGTATTGCTTTTGCAGCCGACCGCTATGGCAATTTCGATGTTTATGTAATGCCAGCTACGGGCGGTGAGGCTAAACGTCTGACTTTCCATTCTGCAAATGAAACACCGACCAGCTTTACAGCCGACAATAAAAGTGTTATTTTCTCAACATGCAGACAAGATCTGGTAACAAATGCTCAGTTTCCGAACTCTATAATGAGCGAACTCTACAGCGTTCCTGTATCTGGAGGAAAGGTATCTCAAATTCTGACTAGCCCTGCACTTAACGCTACTATCACAAGTTCCGGTGACAAATTAATATATGATGACCTGAAAGGATACGAAAACCTTTGGAGAAAACATCATACTTCATCTATTGCACATGATATCTGGGTTTATGATTTTAATTCGAAAAAGTTCACTAAGCTGACTCAGTTCAACGGTGAAGATAGAAATCCAGTATTTGATTCGAATGATAATGACTTTTATTATCTGAGCGAACAAAGTGGTTCTTTTAATGTGTTTAAAAGCTCTTTAAATAATTCTTCCAGCAATCAGGCTTTGACTCATTTTACAAAACATCCTGTAAGATTCCTTACCAAATCCAATAATAACACGCTTTGCTTTAGCTTTGACGGTGAAGTTTATACAATGAAACCGGGTGGCGAACCACAAAAAGTAAATATTACTATAGCCAACGACGGACGTACTCCTATTCAAAAGAATATGCAAGTAAACAGCGGATTTACTGAGGCAAGACTATCTCCTAACGGCAAAGAATTTGTTTACGTTTTCCGTGGAGAAATTTTTGTAAGTAGTATTGACGGAGGCATTACAAAACGTATCACTAACACTCCATACCAGGAAAGAAATGTTAGCTTCAGCCCAGACGGACGATCATTGCTATATGCTGCAGAGAAAGATAACAGCTGGAATATATACACCACTAAAATAACCAGAAAAGAAGAACCTTATTTCTATACATCAACCGTATTAAAGGAAGAACCTGTAGTTACCACCGATGCAGAAGAGTTTCAGCCTGAATTTTCGCCAGACGGAAAGGAAGTTGCTTATCTTGAAAATCGTGTTGTGCTTAAAGTTATCAACCTTAAGTCTAAACAAATACGTACCATTATGACTGCAGACAAGAACTATTCTTATGCAGATGGTGACCAATATTACAAATGGTCGCCTGATGGAAAATGGTTCCTTGTTCAATATGGTAATTCGGAACGAGTTATGACTCCTGAAATTGGTTTAGTTGCCTCCGATGGAAAGAATGAAATTCATAATCTTACACTCAGTGGATATGATGATTTTTCTCCTAAATGGGTGTTAGATGGAAAAGCTATGATTTGGGCGTCGGACAGAAACGGATTGCTCAGACAAAGCGGTAGCCCGGTTAGTGGTGATGTATTTGAGATGTTTTTCTCAAAAGAGGCTTTCGATCGCTCCAATCTCTCTAAGGAAGAATTCGCACTTCTGAAAGATCAGGAAGACAAAGCCAAAAAAGAAAAAAAAGAAATAACACCAAAGGCAAAATCAGAGAAGGATTCACTGAAAAAGGTAACAGCCAAAGATATTACAATTGACTGGGAAAACCTGACTGACAGAAAAAAGAAACTCACTACTCATACTAATGAAGCCAGTGACTGGATTCTTTCAAAAGATGGAGAAAAGCTCTATTATCTAACATCTTTCGATAAGGGTAATGATCTGTGGGTTACAGAGCTTCGTACAAAAGAGACTAAACTTCTGACTAAACTTGATGTAAATGGTCCTTCTATGGAATTGTCATCCGATGGTAAATTCATATTTCTTCTGGCAGATGGGAAGGCTATGAAGATTGATGCAGAATCAGGTAAGAGTGAATCATTAAAAACCAATGGGGAAATGTTATTGGACAAGACCGCTGAAAACAATTATATTTTTGATCACTCATGGCGTCTTCTGAAAGAAAAATTCTATGTAGAAAATCTGCATGGAGTTGATTGGGAATTCTACTATAATGCCTATAAGAAATTCCTTCCTTATATTACCAATAATTACGATTTTTCAGAAATGCTTAGCGAAATGCTTGGTGAGTTAAATGCCTCACATACCGGAAGCGGTTATAGAGGTGGTGCTAATATGAGCGATCAAACAGCTTCTCTTGGTCTGTTGTTTGATTATAACTATACCGGCAAAGGAATAAATATTGCTGAAGTTATTGAAGGAGGTCCTGTTGATAAAGCAGCCTCAAAGATTAAGCCAGGTACCATCATTGAACAAATAGACGGAATGCCAACTGATTCTATTGATTTCTATCAATTACTAAACCGCAAAATTAATAAGCTAACCTTACTTTCTTTATACAACCCGGCAACTAATAAAAGATGGGAAGAAAGTGTTAAGCCAATCTCGTATGGTGAAGAGAGTGAACTGTTGTATAAACGATGGGTGAAGAGTCGTCGTAATGAAGTAGAGCAACTTTCAAATGGTAAGATTGGTTATATCCATGTTCGTTCAATGGACGATTCAAGTATGAGAACTGTATTTGAAGAAGCTCTGGGACGCAACATTGGCAAAGAAGCTTTAATTATTGACACTCGCTTTAATGGCGGTGGAAATATCCACGAACAACTTTCGGACTTCCTGAGTGGGAAAAATTATTGCGATATTATTCCTCACGGTCAATTTGTAGGTTCTGAGCCACAAAACAAATGGTCTAAGCCTTCAATTGTTCTGATGGGAGAAAGCAATTATTCGGATGCGCATTTATTCCCTGTTGCATATAAACTTAAGAGTGTTGGCAAAACGCTAGGTATGCCTGTACCGGGAACTGGTACCTTTGTATGGTGGGAAAACCAGATTGACCCAACTATTTACTTTGGAATACCAATGGGTGGATGGCGTACTCCTGATGGCAAATTCTGTGAAAACAATCAGATGGAACCGGACATTAAAGTATTCAACGAACCAGATATTCTCTCAACCGGTCGCGACCAGCAAATTGAGGCAGCTGTGAAAGAATTGATGAAGAAATAATGCTGACTAAAAACTGCAAAAACAATGATGCAACTCTCTTTCATGGAATAGTTTCTTTACGGTTATTCTTATCATCAGATTTATGATGCTCTAAAATAACTAAAAGAGAGATTGAGAGATAAATTAAACCAAGTCATTTCAAAACTTATTATTAGATTTGAAGTGGCTTGGTTTTTATTTCAACTTACATTACTAACTCTGCAGATATATTTTATACCTCAGGGATAAAAATACACGAAGCTACATAAGAAGCTGCTTTTGGAATACCTATTTCAAATGCTTCTTAATCCAGTCTAACTGATCATAACGGGTTTCGGTGGATACCCAATGTTCGTTGACCGGAGTAAGTAATGCCTCCTTCGGACAAGTGAGTACGTTATAAACACTATAGCTTGTAGTAGGCGGACAAACATTGTCGTTATAACCCCATGTCATAAACACAGGAACCTTAATGCAACGGGCAAAGTTAACCACGTCATAGTAAGAAAGCGTTTTAATTACTTCGGGAGTAAGCTCAATACCTTCGTATTTACGGGCAAAGTGTGGATAACCACCGGTACGACCTTTTTCGGCATAAGCTGACATATCAGCTAAAGCGGGGTGATTGGCTACACACAAAGTGATACGAGGATCGAGTGCAGTAACAATCAAAGAGAGTCCGCCACCCTGACTACCCCCTTGGGCTATTACATTCTTACCATCCCATTCAGGTAAAGAGCAAAGATAATCAACCGCACGAACGCAGGCCAGGTAGACCTTTTTCATGTAGTATGTATCACGATCGTTGATGCCATTAGCCAGATAACCATTTGGATGATGATCGCCAAAGGCACGGGTAATATCCTTATAAACTTCAGCGCTCAAAGAAGGGTCGATGCCATGTATCTCCATGTCGAAACGAATACAACCAGACTCAGCATAGAACATAGTTTTAGTCGGGTCCATGTGCTTTACACCTGCTCCCGGAGGACATACTACTACAGGATACTTACCTGCCTTTTTCGGTTTAGTAAGATAGCCGTAAATAAACTGTCCCGGTTTGTAGCATTGTAGCTTTACAAGATAGCAGTCCACCTTATCAGACGAAAATTCGCTGACGTACTTCACCTCAGGATTCATCGAACATTTAGTCTGTCCATCGAGAGCAGTTTTCCAGAATTCCTTGAAATCTTTAGGCATTTGTGTGTATGGTTCCAGTTTCTCAGGAGAGAATCCCACCTTGATATGATGATTAAAAGTACGACCTTTCAGTTTTACACTCATCTGGCAATCGCGGAAACCGGGATTTTTCATTGTTCCCAAAGCAATTTCAGCTTTACCGCCTTTCAGGGTAACAGTACCTTTTGTATCGGGATCTAGTTCATCCTGACCGATACTATAAGCTACCTGTAAGCCATCCTGCAAAATGCCATACTCGTAAACGGCCACAGTAACTGTAGCCTTCTCACCCGTTTTATAAAGCCAGTCGGCATGATTGGGAGTGGTAACCCAAAGCACGTTATTCTGATAAGGATAGTTTTCTGCCAGTGCAGGCACAGCCAACAGACAGAAAAGCAATGTGATACAAGTAAATAGTTTTTTCATTGATATTTTGATATTAATAGTGTGTGCGTATTACGTACAAATGTATAAAATACATGCCCAATAATCCAAATTTATTGGTGAATGGGCAAGACATTATTGGCCAATAAATAAAAATATAACCTTATTGGTTTTCTCTACATACCTTTATAATCTTTTCCGTTTACTTTTACATTTTCAAAGCGAATGTTTGAAACTCCCGTCACGGCATTAATCTCTGGAACTGTAATCCCCTGAAAGTCACAGTTCTTAATAAAGATATCACGAGCCTGAATCTTATTGGCAAACCCATCCAGATGCAATAGATAACGACTCTTGTTGCTCTTTATATTCTCTAAATAGATATTGTGGAAATAGGGAGGATACGGACCATCATCCACATGCCAGTATTTCATTTCCATACCTAATATTGATTCTTCACACTGACCAACAGTGATGTTTCTTACATACACATTTTTCACCTCACCTCCACGTATAGCATTTGATTTAATACGAATAATGCGGCTCAGATTAGGACTATCCATCAGGCAATTTTCCACCCACACATTATAGCATCCTCCGGTAATTTCACTACCCATGGCTACTCCGGCATGTCCATCCTTCATTCTGCAGTTACGCACAATAATGTTTTCGCTGGGGATATTCCAGTAACGTCCATCTTCATCACGTCCAGATTTAATGGCTATACAATCGTCTCCCGTATCAAAATCGCAATCTTCTATCAGAATATTTTTGCACGATTCAGGATCGCAACCATCGTTATTATAACCGTGACTTTGCATTTTCACTTTTCTGACTGTGATATTTTCTGAAAGCAAAGGATGAATCAACCAGAATGGAGAACGATTCAACGTAAATCCTTCTAAAAGAACATTCTTACACTTATAGAGGTTTATAAACTGAGGACGCATACCGCTCTTCCCTTTGAATATACGTTTCTCAAAGGGAACAGAATCTTCTTTCATTTCATAAAGCACAGTCTTTTCGGCTACTTTCTTTCCATTTTTAAGAGTAACTCCACTGATTCGTTCTTTACTAAACCAGTTTGCTTCAGTAGCCATTCCGTCCATTACGCCATTACCGGTAATGGCCATATTGGTTTCACCATAAGCATAAATCAACGGAGAAATGTTGTAACAGTCGATGCCTTCAATACGTGTTAGTACCGTATCAAAAAGATTATAATCGGTGGTAAACTTCAAAACGGTTTTATCCGACAGATGCAAGTTTACGTTCGACTTCATTCTGATGGGAGCTGTTTTATACACTCCATCCGGAATAACTACAATTCCTCCACCCTGAGCAGAACAAACCAATATCGCCTTGTTAATGGCACTTGTATATAAAGAATCTGTTCCGTTATAATAATTGGTAATAAGATAAGTTTTACCAGGAAAAGTTGGAAGAGGTATATTTTCGTATACCTCTTTCATTTTATCCCACTGATTAACTTTAGCTTCCCCATGTGCTGTTATAAAGATAACCAGCAAAAAACAATATAAAAACCTTTTCATAGCTGATACCTTATTTTGCTATTAATTCTACAATCTGTTCCGGTTGTGTCTGAACATCATACTCGTAAGAAGGAGTAAGTTGTGTACCCTTTAAAGGAGCACGTTCGCTAATCATTGGACGAAGCACTTCCTGTGTTTTAAACAAAGGATTACTATTTTCGCCCTTAGCTTCTTTCAATCCAGCTAAATGTACATAAGAACGTACACGAAGATTTCCTCCGATAGTCGATTTTACTTTAGCCGAAACAAGTTTTCCGTCTGCCCATTTCATTTCAACGATTTCAAATCCTCCACGAGTTCTTAATCCACGGATAGTTCCTTTCTTCCATTCACTTGGTAACGATGGAAGCAGTTGAACTGCACCATCATGACTCTGTACAAGCATTTCCGCAATACCGGCAGTACATCCGAAGTTACCATCAATCTGGAAAGGTGGATGAGCATCGAACAAGTTTGGATAGGTTCCTCCCCCCTGACCTTTCTGAAATTCAGGACTTACATAAGTTAGCTGGTTTTTAATTAACTTATAAGCATGATCGCCATCCAGCATACGAGCCCAGAAACAAACTTTCCATCCCATAGACCATCCAGTTGACGGGTCGCCACGTTGAATCAAGGTATTCTTTGCAGCTTCGAACAATACCGGGGTTCTGTATGCAGAAATCTGATATCCCGGATACAATCCCCAAAGATGAGAGATATGGCGGTGATGATCTTCCGGATTATCCCAGTCCTGGAACCATTCCTGTAACTGGCCGTATTGTCCTACTTGCATTGGAGGCAGTTTACGACGCATTGAAGTGATTGTGTCACAGAATGATTTATCCATGCTTAATACCTGTGCAGCCTCAGCTGTGTTAGAGAATAAGTCGGTTACCAACTGATTATCCATTGTTATTCCGGCAAAAAGATGCCCTTTTGAATCTTTAATTTTAGGTCCGTTCTCCGGTGAGTTTGAAGGAGTAACCACTAAATAGCCAGTATTAGGATCTTTAACAATGAAATCTACAAAGAACTCTGAAGCGCTCCTCATGATAGGATATACCTTCTTTAAATATTCCTTATCGCCAGAGTAAAGATAGCGATCCCATAAATGTTGGCACATCCATGCTGCACCAACCGGCCACAGACCACAATAAGCATAATCCAAAGCACCATTCATGCGCCAAAGGTCAGTATTGTGGTGTAACACCCAGCCTCTGCAACCATACATTTCACGGGCAGCCTCACGACCATTTTCAGATAATTCCTTAACCATCTGCAAAAGAGGTTCATGAGTTTCTTTCAGATTAGTCAGTTCAGCTGGCCAGTAATTCATTTCTGTATTAATGTTGGTTGTATAATTGCAATTCCATGCCGGTTTCACTTTACCGTTCCATTTACCTTGCAGGTTAGCAGGCTGGCATCCCGGTTGAGAACATGAGATCAGTAAGTAACGTCCGAACTGGAAATAAAGCGATATTAAATGAGGATCGTATGAAGTGGCAAACTCTTTGATACGAACATCCATCGGTTTGTTCATCTGTTCAGTTTCTCCAAGAGAAAGTTCAACACGATTGAATTGCTTTTTATAAGCAGCAATATGAGCAGCCTTTGCCTTCTCGTAATCTTTCGATGCATTTTTCAGATAAACAGAATTGCGTTGATATGGATTACCCGAAACATCTTTGTAGTTTACGAAGTTAGTTGCCATAGAAACATAAAGAGTAAGCATATTCGCTTTTCTGACCTGAATAACAGAATCGTTTGTGTTTACTTGTCCACCTTTGTTCTTCAACAGCAAATCGGCACAATAATGCACCTTACCCGGAAAGAAGTTTGATCCGTCGGTGATTCCTTCCAAACGAAGCTTACGACTATCCAAAGCTGAGCGTTTTGGATTCTTCATTGGAGTATTCAGGGACAAGTCGCAACTAATTGCTCCCGGTTTGGAAGCTGTAATTCTTACTATGAGCAATTGATCTACAAAAGAAGCAAATACTTCTTGTTTGTATTCCACTCCGTTTACTTTATAGCGAGTAGTAGATATGGCATTATCAATATCAAGTTCACGATAGAAATCCGTAACCTTAGCATGATCTGTATAATTGATATTCAGGTTACCTACTGTCTGGTAAGGCATTTCGTTTCCTACTTTTGAAATAACCTTTTCACCAGCCAGGTCCTGAGCCTTATCGTATAAGCCGGAGAATATCATCCTACGGATTTCAGGTAAAGCACCCTTGGCATCCTTATTATAATTCTGATAAGGTGAACCTGCCGAAACAGTTTCTTCATTAATCTGTATAGTCTCTTTTTGCGGATCACCATACACCATACCAGCAATTCGTCCATTACCAACGGGCAATGCTTCTTCCCAAAACTGAGCCGGACGATTGTACCAAATCTTATAAGGAGCATGCTGAGCATAAGCACCTCCTATACCTACTGAAAGTAATAAAGTTGCTAATAATTTCTTAGCTGTTTTTATTTGCATAGCATTAATTTTTAGTTGCACAAAAATATGACTCCGCAATAAAAACAAGTTGTAATATTGGTGCTTTTACTTATCTTTTCTGACCTTACATAGTAACCAGGCTATTTTTCAATTCACAAAATAACCTTTTTTACTTTTTACGGGTCATATATTCTTTGGGAGTGCAATTCATAGCTTCCTTAAACACTCTGCTAAAATATTGAGGAGTTGTAAAGCCACTCATGTATGCAACTTCAGAAACATTATAAGTCTCTTGCTCCAATAACTGGATAGCCCTCTTTAAACGCATGTTCTTAACAAAATCTACCGGAGAAACACCCATGAGAGATTTCACTTTACGATAAAAAACCGTTCTGCTCATTCTCATAGCATCAGCTAAATCGTCTATTCTGAAGTCTGGATTCTGAATATTATCTTCTACGCTCTGAACTATATTCTTGATAAAATCATCATCAAAATGAGTTAGCTGAGGCGTTGAAGGAGTTATCCGATCGAGAGTGACAGGTTCTTTCTCTGTTTTTGTTTTATTAGATGTATAAAAATCGTAAAGCAACTGTCGCTGTTTCAACAGTGAATCTATTTTTGCTTTCAGATAAGTAGCGCTGAAAGGTTTCGTCATATAATCGTCGGCACCATATTCCAATCCGTGAATCTGATCGTTCAAAGACGACTTTGCAGATAATAAAATAATAGGAATATGACAGATATTGCTATCACTCTTCACAGTCTTCAGATATTCAATGCCATCCATCTCGGGCATCATAATATCGCTTACTACTATATCCGGAATCTCAGCATGTGTAATATCCAATCCTTCTTTGCCGTTCACAGCTTCAAGCACTACATAGTCCTTACTTAGAACATTAGAAATAAAATGGCGCAACTCATCATTATCTTCAATAATCAGAATACGGATTTCTTTTTCTTCGGGAACTGTGTCAGTTATAATCTCTTCTTCCTTTTGTATTTCACCATTTCCACTGTCGCTCAAAATAAATTCTGCATTTGCATCATCTTTAAAAGCCTCATAACTGCCGGGAAGTTTCACAGAAAAAAGACTTCCTTCGCCGAGTTTGCTTTCAACTTTGATGGATCCATGCAATAAGTTCAGCAGTTCTTTAACCAGAGAAAGTCCTATACCGGTTGAAATACTTGGATCGGAATCGTCTAAAGTCTCAAAACGAGCAAACAGCTGATTTATCTTCTGAGTATTTATACCACGTCCTTCATCTTTTACACTAAAATATAATACATTCTTTTCACCGGAAACAGAAAGTATTATGCTTTTCTCATTGGAAGTATATTTAAATGCATTAGACAACAGGTTAAAGAGAATCTTCTCCAACTTATCTACATCAGTATATATAACAATAGAATCGATATCGCAACTAAGTTTAAAATCAATGTTTCGTGTATGAGCCATAGGCTGAAAGTTCTCAAAAATCTTTTTTATCAGCGGAACAACATCTACCTGTTCCACATAAACTTTCATTTTCTCATTCTGAATTTTACGGAAATCGAGTATCTGATTAATCAGCCGAAGCATTCTTTCCGTATTTCGTTTGGCAACCTGCATATTTTCCATGCCTTCCTCTGAAAGCTTTTCGTTGCTGATAACTTCTTCTATCGGACTGGCAATAAGTGTTAAAGGAGTGCGAAGTTCATGAGAAATGTCTGTAAAGAAACGCAGTTTCAGGTTAGTAAGCTGTTGTTCAAAATCTACCCGGCGTTTCAAGTTAGTCATTCGCATAACAAAATAGCCAACCAACAACAATACTGCAATGGCTAATATTATATACAATATAATAGCCCAGACAGTTTCTCCGAAAGTAGGTTTAATATGAATAGGTAAAGAAGTAACGTTATCAACCCATACTCCATCTGCATTTGTTGATTTTACCTGAAAAACATAATCACCTGCAGGAACGTTTACCAGACTTGCCGAGCGATTGTTTCCCAATACAATCCAATGATCATTCAGCCCCTTAATACGATAAGCATACTTTATGGCATGTGAATCTACATAATCTAACGCTGCGAAAGTTATTGTAAAGTTGCGTTCTTTAGCTCCCAGAGTTTGTGCCTCGTTGCTGCAAATATCCTGTCGGCGTGAGGCATTATTGAGATAGATATCCAGATGTGAGAATACAATGGGAGGAACATAACTACTTTTATGAGCACCTTGAGGAGATATGCACAACACGCCAAACATTGAACCAAAAGCCAGTTTTCCTGACGAACAGAGCAACGGCTTAGTTTCGGACATCAATATCTGGTCACTGTATTCTTCGAGCAAGTTCATCCGGGCATCAAACTTTAGCAGCTTATTTTCGGAAACAACCCAGATATTTCCTTTCAGATCCTCTATTGTTGAAAGCGACAAATCGGGAACTTGTCCATTTGTTGCATTGTAGTGTTTAAACTCTAGATTCTCAGAAAGAAGGTTTTTACTTTCCAATAAGCTGACTCCTCCACTTAATGTTGTGAAATATAATTTTCCACTCCTGGCTTGAGATATATTCATAACATCGTTATTGCTCAGACTTGAATTACGCTCACCACATATATTGTGATAAAAACGTATAGTTTCCGGTCGTGAGAAATTTAACGAGAAAGAGAGCAATCCACCTGTAGTACCAATCAAAAGCTCTTTATCTTTTGTTTCGTAAAAGCAGCGCACTCTGTCACACAGATGAATAGGATAATTATTGAGGATATTTCCGGAATGAATAAAACGCAATTTTCCATTATCCTGAATATTATTAATCAAATTAATACCTCCACCGTAAGTACCAATCCATATTCGCCCTCTGTAATCCTGAACAATTGAATATATTGCATTGGAAGAAATACTAAATTTATCATTCTTATCAGGTAAGAAGCGAGTAATCTGGTAGCTTTTATCTCCTTTGGGGCGAAGCAGGAAAAGTCCCTCTTCCCTTGTACCTATCCAAATATTATTTTCTCTGTCTTCATAGATACAGTACACATCTGTTTTAAAAAATCGGGTTGAATGATCAGGTGATATTTCTCCTTCTTTTGATAAGTTTCCTATCCAGCGATTATTCGAATCATACAAAGAAACAATACCATCCAGTCCCTTATTATTACGTTTCCAGCCAATCCAAAGACGTTTTTTACGGTCTTCCATAATGGCACGGCCAACACTCTTGCTGTATTCGTTAGAAAGATAATCGAAACTCTTCTGGCGGAATGAGATATTATCAAAGCCATTCCCATCTGCATACCATATATTTTTATGCTTGTCTATAAAATAGCTGGATACCTGAATTGAAGTAAAAGACTTAACTCCAAAATCAGTTACGTATGCCTGCTCTAAACGTCGCGTTTCTTTGTTATAAAAACATAGTTCACCATCTGAAGGCTTTATCCATACGGTACCAAATTCATCTCCATGTATAAAAGGCCGCTGAATATCGCCCGGTAACTCTTTATACTTTGGATAATCAAGTAAATCAATCTTGCCTGTCTGATAATCCAGACGAATAGCTTTACCTATATTACTTAACATCCATATTATACCAGATCTATCCTGAAAGAAATTAGATCTAATGTCTATTGGTACATTAAATGGTTTAAAGTTCTTTTTCCGCAGATCATAGATGATGACTCCAAATTCCTGAAGAATTGCAATTTTATTATCATTAAGTTTCTCCAGACCACGAATCATTGATATTGATTTTTCGGGCACACAAGGCAGTACATTCTTGCTTATCTTGTCATACCTTGCAAAGAATCCTTTTGAAGTTGCCAAATAGATACCCGCAGATGTTTCTACCATGAATTGAAAAGGCATCTGATTTGCAATTTTTTTCTTTCCAACAATCATTGTCCCGTTATTGGTCAATATCCATTCGTCTCCATCTTTATCCTGCAATATATTGTAGATAACATCTCCCAAATTACCACGGTTTGTATACAACTGAACAGCATCGGAGGAAGGGAATTTCTTTTCATCAATACGATATAATTCTTTTTGAGTTCCTATCACCCAGGAAATTCCATTATTTAAAACATACACATCAGAAATTGAGTTGATGAGATTTTTGGAATAAGAAGTAATATCCTCAAATTTGTTTTTGTGAGTATTAAACAGATACAACCTATTATCGTAGGTTAGGCACCAGATATTATTTAAGGAAGTCTTTATAATTTTTATAAAACGGTGGTTAGTTATACGAACTGAACTGTTGGGGTAAGTTTTAAAATTACGAAACATATACCCGTCAAAACGTTCCAATCCATTCCATGTAGCCATCCAGATATAACCATTATCATCTTGTATGAAGTTCTGAATATTCTTTTGAGACAATCCATCCTGCACAGAGTAATGCTTAATATTGAGCAGGCTCTGACCATAAAGAGCCACAGAGAAAAAAGATAGAAATATAAAAAGAAGATGTTTCTTCATGGTATTTAGTTTTTCAATATCACAAATATCGGAAAAATAAGTAACATGCCATCTTTTAGATTAGATATTGCAATCAATAGACCAGATTTTATAAAAAGAAAATACAGAATAAACTATTTATAAAAAGAAAATCTCAGCAAGAATAGTCTTACTGAGATTTTCTTTTTATAAGAATATGTATACTATTATACTCCGCTAAAAGAGCTGAATCCACCATCAATAGGCAGAACTACACCTGTTATAAAGCTGGCAGCATCACTGCAAAGGAACTGAACAGCTCCGTTGAGTTCCTTGATATCACCAAAACGTTTCATAGGAGTTTTTGCAAGTACTTTCTTGCTACGTTCGGTCAGTGAACCATCAGGATTGATAAGAACTGCTCTGTTCTGATTTCCGATAAAGAAGCCAGGAGCAATAGCATTTACCCTGATCTTTTCGCTAAACTTTGTAGCCATTTCCATTGCCAACCATTTAGTAAAGATCTCAATTCCGCTCTTGGCGATAGAATATCCAGGAACACGGGTTAATGCAGCAAAAGTAGCCATTGACGATACGTTGATAATACTTCCGTATCCCTGTTTAGACATTACTTCACCGAAAACCAGACAAGGATAAATAGAACCATTGAGGTTTAAATCTACCACCTTGTTCATATCTTCAACTTTCATATCGAATATGCTCTTGTCATCACTGATAGTTCCGCCCGGGATATTTCCTCCGGCTGCATTTACAAGAATATCAATTTTACCCCATAGATTGAGGATTTCTTCTTTTACCTTTTTAACCTGCTCTATATCGAGTACATTGCAGGCAGCACCTTTTACTTCTCCTAATGAAGAAAACTCTTCCAATACTTTATCTACATTTTCCTGGTGACCACCAATAATAAACACTTTTACGCCTGCTTCCAATAAGCTGCGTGATATATTACTGCCCAATACACCTGAACCTCCGGTTACGATAGCTACTTTTCCAGCTATATCAAATAATTCGTTCATACTGACTAATATTTTTTATATTCTAATACTTATTCATTAATTCATCTCTCACCGTTGCCATAATTCCGTCTACCTGAGCAAGCGCAAACATACGTCCGTGGAAAGAGTATCCCGGATTGTAGCCTTTGTCGCCATCGTCAAGCATCAGTCGTCCGTGGTCTACACGCATAGGTAAGCCCGGATTCTCTTTTTCAAATATTCGAACCAATTCAATAACATGTCCCCGTCCGGAAAGGTGAGAGGATTCCATGAAGTTACCTTCCGGAGTTGCTTCCGTGCTTCGCAAATGTACAAAATGAGTGCGGGAAGCAAATTTCCTTGCCAATGCAGGCACATCGTTATGTAGTCCGGCACTCAAGGATCCGGCACAGAAAGTAAGTCCGTTATGAGGATTGTTCACCGCATTGAGGAACCATTCTATATCTGCCTCTCCTGTAACTATACGTGGCAAGCCAAGCATCTGGAAAGGAGGATCATCTGGGTGCACACACATGTTTATTCCATATTCATCGCACACCGGCATAATCTGTTCCAGGAAATATACCATATTGGCACGAAGCATATCCCTGTCTATACCATCATACAAAGCCAGTAAGCGTTTAAAGATAGCAACCGGATTCTGATCGCCTTCTTTAATGTTTCCGTTTACAAATCCCTGAGTCTTTACAATGATGGTGTTAATTAAATCGTCCTTCTCTGCTTCGGTAATGGTTTTATCCAGTTCGCTCACCTTTGCCAGTTCTTCTGCTGTATAATCGTTTTCTGCACCTTCGCGTTTCAGAATATTGCAGTCAAAGTATGCAAAGCGAATCTTATCGAAATAGAGAGAGCTAGTTCCGTCGGCCCATGGATGTTCAAGGTCGGTACGAATCCAGTCGATTACCGGCATAAAGTTGTAGCATACAGTCTTTACCCCTGCTTTTCCCAGATTAGCCAGACTCACTTTGTAGTTGGCAATAAGCTGATCTCTGTCTGCTCCGGCATATTTAATACTTTCGCTTACGGGCAGACTCTCTACCACCGACCAGCGAAGGCCTGCTGTTTCAATATAATCTTTAAGTTCATTGATAGCTTCGAGTGTCCAAATCTCACCATTCGGAACATTGTGCAAGGCAGTTACAATGCCTTCCACACCTATTTGTCTAAGCATGGCCAGCGTAATCTTATCGTTTTTGCCGAACCATCTCCAGGTTTTTTCCATTCTTATAATTCTAATTATGATGTAATAAATTCAGTTTTATCTTCTTTAAATCGTCGAGTTCATTCACGGGGCGTTCAATGTCGTAAGGAATAGGTTGACGGGAGAAAGTCTGGAAGTAGAGCAGACAAGCGTCTTTCCACCAAACTGCATCCTTGCTTTGATTTTTTAGACGGGACTGTACTTCATGAAATCTCTGAGCATCAACAAACGATTCCATTTTATCCCATGTTTTCTGAAATCCCCTGACTTGCTGTACTCCTTTGTCATACGTATAGCAAAGTTCATTCCACAGAGTCTGTCCGCTTTTCATTTTATATTTCCAAGGCACATGATGGAACCAGAGAAGATATTGCTCCGGACAAGTTTTTAGCTTGTTATAATCATTCCGCAATGGAACGAAATATTGTCCCACAGCTTTACTACCTGTATCTAATGTACGATCGAAACCAATGCCTAAAGTATCAGCTTTATGATAGTATGACGGAAGCCAGTCGGCACGTGCTCCAGGAACAGTACACCAAGGCTCTGGACCGTAATGATGTCCCCAAGCAAACAGGTGATGAAGTCCCAAAGGCATCATGTAGTTTACCGCAGCCTCTCTGGAAGCAAGCATCATCTCCTTCACCGGTTCCACAAAATCTTTCTGTTGATTAAATGTCTGTTTTATCCATTCTTCGGCAATCACTTCTGGAGTGAGTTCATTATTCCATGCAAGGCGACCAAAAGCATACCAGTTGGCCTGAGCAAACTGATGTCCGCACCAGTTCGCATCTTCACCAATATTCGCAACTCCGGCAATGGCTGTAAGCGGATGTGGGAATAGTTTCCCGTCTGTTACCCATGCAACAGTAGAACCTTCGCCTGAGCAATAAGTATCATTTTCCAGACATTCTTTATATAGCGGAGCAAGATAAACCAAGTGATTGGAAGCTCCAAGGTATTCCTGCGTAATTTGAAACTCGGGCATCAGTGCTGTTCGTGTCATGGCACCAAACAACGGACTAAATGGCTCGCGTGGCTGGAAGTCAATCGGACCATTCTTCACCTGAAGAATCACATTGGAACGGAATTTTCCATCGAGCGGAGTAAATTCATTATATGCCTGTCCGGCTCTGTCTTCCATACTCGATTTGTAGACAAAGGCACGCCACATCACAATTCCATTATAAGGTTTCAGTGCATCAGCCAGCATATTGGCTCCATCAGCATGAGTACGCCCAAAGTCCTGCGGTCCGGGAAGTCCTTCTGAATTTGCTTTCACCAGGAAGCCTCCAAAATCGGGAATTAATCCGTAGATTTCCTTAGCTTTATCCTTCCACCATTGCTGCACACTTTCGTTCAAAGGATCGGAAGTAGGCAAACCACCCAAAGCTGTGGGTGAAGAGAAGTTCACAGAAAGGAAAACGCGGATACCATAAGGACGAAATACCTCAGCCAAAGCTTTAACCTTTTGCAAATAAGCATTACTTAAAATCTCGGGACTGGCATTTACATTATTGAGCACCGTACCATTAATTCCTATTGAAGCATTGGCACGAGCATATTCTTTGTATCGAGGAGATAATTTACCCGGAAGTTCATCCCATTTCCAGAGAGAGTGTCCGGCATACCCTCGTTCTATCGTTCCATCCAGATTGTCCCAATGGTTCAATATCCTTATTTTATAGGAAGGAACCTCCTTTATATCAAAGGTAAAAGGAGAAGATCCTAGTTGTATTGTTCTTAAAATATTAGAAGAAGGTACATAAAGCTGAATGTTCCTTAACAGATTAAAAACGGCATATAGCAATCCGTTTTCGTCCTTTGAGGCAATCACGGTTATTCTATTACCCTTCGACTTCATTGTGCGGATAATAAAGCCATCACTTCCCAGTGTCTGCAACTCTTTCTGTAATCCTAATGATTGAATAAGTTTGCTTTTTTCTGTACCAATTACGAGTGAATAGTCCTTCAATGAAGCAGCAACCGGCAATTCTTTTCCTGTGAGTTGCTTCCAGGCATATTGCAATTCGGTAATTGCAGTACAATCTCCCGGTTCTTCACTCACAACAGAAGAAATTCCCATTGAAAGGCTTTTTACTTGTTTAGCGAAAAGAGGCTGATAACGAAGCCACAACTTAGATCCGTCCTCGGCATATATTAGAGTTGGAATCAGTAATAAGAATAAACTATACAGAAAGTTTTTCATTCGTTCATATTTAAAGTGAAACAAAGATATACATATTTCATATAACAAATCTTTGTTACAAGAGTTTTATTCACATCGTAAAAGAGAAAATTTTTCAATTCAACAGGAAAGAGGATGTTTCAAAATGATTCATCCTCTCTCCTTCTCTATTCATCAGACTAAAGTCTGTGGAATATTTATAGTCGTATTATTCCTGAATATAATAAGTATTACCTGTTACCTGAATATTCTGTTGAACAACCTGTCTGGAAGCAATTGATTTCGCATCGGGTTGTTTTCCACCAACAGCTATTTGTACTGTTCCGGCTTCGACTACAGCAAAGTTGTCATTGTTGCGAGCTGACATCTGAATTGGTTTGAGTTCAAATTCAACTTCTTTAACCTCACCGGCTTTCAGATGAATACGCTTGAATCCTTGCAAAGAACGTATAGCAGTTTTCAGTTTGCTGTCAGGAAGAGATACATAAAGTTCTACCACTTCATCTCCATCTAGCTTTCCGGTATTTTTTACCTCTGCTGTTACTTTTATATTTTCTCCTGCTTTAATAGTAATAGGAACATTTTTCAGTGCA
The DNA here is from genome assembly GCF_963677945.1 of uncultured Bacteroides sp. Taxonomy (NCBI): domain Bacteria; kingdom Pseudomonadati; phylum Bacteroidota; class Bacteroidia; order Bacteroidales; family Bacteroidaceae; genus Bacteroides; species uncultured Bacteroides sp. Next base: position 4,046,298 of record NZ_OY782578.1, read on the forward strand.
TACTCAAAAGTAGAGTAACTCAATCCGTAACCAAACTCATAAAGAGATTCGCCCTTAAAGTAACGGTAAGTCTTACCAGTCATGTCATATTCTGTGAAAGCAGGAATCTGATCAATTGATTTATAGAAAGTAAGCGGTAAACGTCCGGCCGGGTTGTAATCACCGAAGAGAACATCGGCAATAGCCTTTCCACCACCTTGTCCGGGATACCAGGCCTCAACAACAGCCGGAATATTTTCGTTCTCCCAATTAAAGGCAAGTGCACTACCGTTGAGCAAAACCAACACAGTAGGTTTTCCCAATTTCTGAATCTCGCGGATAAGATCGGTCTGAGTGTTTGGTAATTTAATATCCAGACGGTCGCCACCTGAGAATCCTTCAACTTTCACCGGCATTTCCTCACCCTCTAGCAGCGGACTAAGTCCCATGCAAAGAACAACCACATCCGATGATTTAGCAAGTTCAATGGCTTCCTGCTTCAGGTTTGGTTTTGGAGTATCCCACAAAAATCGCATAATAGAATAGTCCGTATTATTCTGAGTATATTCCAGACGAATATTATAAGCTTTGCCAGCCTCTAAAGTCATCAGTTCATACAATTTTCTTGGGTGATGAATATCATTCCATTGAGTTATCAGCTTATCATTCACATAAAGATTAAATCCGGAGAAGCCTTCGCCTCCCAATGCATATTCACCGGTTACAGGAGGAACGAGTACTCCACTCCACTTTACTGAGAAGTGATCATATTTCAAATCTTCAAAAGGAGGCGTTGTACGCCAGATAAAGTCTACATTCTTATCAATACGTGAATGTACAGGTGCACCTTTCCAGTTGCTGTTGTTATAGTAGTCGGCTTTCAATCCTTTCTGTTTCATAGTTGAATCAGTATAAAGATAATCTGTAGGAACAGCTGTGAAATATGGAAGTTTTTCGGCCAACTGACAACCTTGTGCAAATGTTACTTCTGCATTAGGAAGCTTTTCACGAAGTCCGGTCAGGGGAGTTTTAGGATGGGTTGGATAACCATTGTAATTTCCCAGCAATACTTCAAGATCATCAGCATTAGGACCAATAACTGCAACTTTTTTGACGTCTTTGCTTAATGGAAGCAGATTGTTTTCATTCTTCAGCAACACAATAGATTTACGCGCAGCATCGTCGGCCAAAGCCTGATGTTCCTTACTATCAACCACACTGTATGGAATCTTAGAGTACTTCACCATTTCCTGTGGATCGAATTGTCCCAGCTTCATACGAGCAAGAATGATACGCTTCACAGAAACATCCAGTTCCTTCTCTGTAACCAGTCCTTGTTTTACAGCTTCTGCCAAATGGATATAAGTATCACCGCAATTCAGGTCGGTACCCGATTTGATTGCCATAGCTGCAGCTTCCTGGGGAGTAGCCACTATATTATGTCCTTTTTTCTCATAAAAATCACGAATAGCCCAGCAGTCGGAAACAATATATCCCTTAAATCCCCACTGATCGCGAAGCATTCCTTCAAGGAACTTATTACCACAACAAGGTGCACCACGAAAACTCTGATAAGCACACATCACAGAGTAAACTTTAGCCTCTGTTACCGTTTTCTTAAAATGCGGAGTATAAGTCTCTGCCATATCATAATCATTAGGCCATACATCAAAAGAATGACGGGTAGACTCCGGTCCGCTGTGCACAGCAAAGTGTTTGGCTGTAGCAATCAGCTTATAGTATTTAGGATCATCACCCTGCAAGCCTTTGATAAAAGGAACAGCCAATTCACCTGTCAGATAAGGATCTTCACCATACGTCTCCATTCCCCTACCCCAACGTGGATCACGGAAGATGTTAATATTGGGAGTCCAGTAAGTCAAGCCTTGGTAGATGCCTCTTTTTCCGCGAGAAGCATATTCATGATGCTTTGCCCGAGCCTCATCCGAGATTGCATTAGCAATGGTAAACATCTCATTGCTATCCCACATAGATGCCATGCCAATGGCCTGAGGAAAAACTGTAGCTCTTCCCGAACGGGCAACCCCATGCAAACATTCATTCCAGAAATTATGAGCCGGAATACCTAGTCGGGGAATCGCGGGCGAATCATACCTTACGATTTCAACTTTCTCTGCCAACGTCATTCTGGATACCAAGTCTTCAGTACGTTTCTCAAAACTCAGAGAAGTGTTCTTGTAAGGAGGTATCTTGGCACTCGATGTTCCAAGACTTATCAACCCACAAGTAAGAAGTAGATATTTGCAGTACTTTTGCACTTTCATTATTATCAAATTATCATCAGTTATTTAATACTCGTATAGTTTTACATATTGAATATCCCATTCTCCTACGGGGATACGAAGGTGCCTTCCCTGGTGACTTTGATCTCCATTCAATCTTTTGACAGGAACAATTTTACCATCAGCAATCTTGATCTGATCAATATAACCAATGCCAGCCTTTTTATTTCCGGCAATGCTTTCGAAACTAAGAACAATACCCGTACCGGCAACAATATATTCTGTGGGAGAAAGTTCAATAATTAATGCACCTGTTTCAGGCCAGATACTACCATCTTTTGCCTGTGGACTCCAGCCTAATGTATAATCATGTCTGAAAATAAACCTGTAATTATTTCGTTCAATAATCCTTTCTTTATTCACATTATCAAAGATAACTCCATTGGTTTTGCCCAACCCTTGTTTTTCAATCAGTAATGAATTAAGCTGATGGAGAATTGAATAACTCTTCGTCAGTGGATAACTCTCCGGATTAGGTACATCTTCTATAGAAAACGGGCTGAATCCCATTGCATCGTGTTCTCCAAAGGCATAAAAAGCCCTGGCTGCATTAGCTTCTTCGAGTCTGATTTCGGGAATAAACAAAGGATTACCGTTAGAATGATATTGTTTGATCCAATCAGGGAATCCCGGATCGTAAATATCGGGAGCAAGAATGTCAATTGCAGGAGCTGCAAATCTCCATACATCAAGTAAATGTGCCAGCGGACCGGCACTTGGATAGGCACCCGGCTTTCTACCTCTTGAGTTCAAAGCTGCATTCAGATACATCGGGATATTATATTTCTCTTTTCCAGCCTTAGCCACTTGCTGAACATATTCAGCATAAGCATAAGCCATAAACAGTTCATCCGTTTCAAGCCCATCGCCAAAAATTGCGGTCCACGAACCTTTGGTTTTGAACCCATTATCCTTCCACCTTTTGAATAATGAAGACTGAAGGGTATTCTTGTTCTTTTTCAGATAATCAATAAACTTAGCCGGAACATCAGAAGCAAATTTCTGATCGGCCACTTTCCCATATTCACGGGCATCTTCAAGCATTCCAATTTCATTCTCAACCTGAATCATGATTACAGTATTGTCCTCTTTATCATATTCTGCCAAATGATTCAGAAAATGAGAAAAAGCACGTTTATCAACATTCAGATTAGATTCCGAAAAAGCACTCATCATTTCGAGTGGTTTGCCCGATTTAGTTACCGCACGAGGATATTTCCTTGAGTTTTCTTTTATCCATAATGGAGCATAGCAAGACATAGAGTTTTTCCATGAGCCAAACCAAAGAAAAACAATTTTCAAATTGTGTTTGCGAGCCAGATTAATAGCTTGATCTGTGAGTGTGTAATCATACTTACCTTCTTCTTTCTCTATCAGTTCCCAATAAGCTGGAACTAAAACTGTATTGAGTCCCATCTTCTGAAGTTTTGGAAATATCCATTTTAAATCGTCAATGGAAGATGCCGACGAATTACCAAGCTCTCCTCCTAAAATCAAAAAAGGCTTATCATTTACAATAAGCTGAGAAGCAGCATCTTTCTTTGTCAGATAAGGAGCTTTTGTATTATCTGCATTTACAAAAGAAGTTGCTACGGATAAAACCAATAACAAAAATAGAATACGTATGTTTAACATTGCTGAATCACTTTAATTATTAAAAATATGGCTGATCAGAAATCAGATTGTAGTTCAATTTCCAATCAGCCATTTTATTAAGTTATAACCATAAAAGGTTATCTATTCTCAGTAAATCTTAAAAACTATAAGATTAATTATAGCCAGGGTTCTGATAAACAGACTTCTGAGTAGGGTCGCTTAACAAGTCAATCTGGCTCTGAGGAATAGGACGCAGTTTGTGATATTCCTGGATATTATTCTTTCCTCTAAGATTATACAACTTCACTCTTTCAAGCAACTTATTGGTACGAACCAGGTCAATCCATCTCCAGCTTTCACCACACATTTCACGAGCACGTTCATCAAGAATAAAATCAATAGTAACATCATTTGCTGTAATATCCATTGCAGCTTTACGAACAACCAGTTCAGCATCTGTTAAAGTAGAACGATAAGCAGCACGCTCACGAATTACATTTATCAAATCTTTAGCTTCTGATTTTTTATTAAGATACATAGCAGCTTCTGCAGCAATCAGGTATGTTTCTCCTAAACGAGCAAGAATAAACGGACGGTTAGAGTCATAATTCATATTAGATCTCTTAGTATCATCATATTTCTTCAGGTCAGGATAAATGTACTGAACATCACCATTCTTGTATGTACCGTCAGCATTATAAAGCATGCTCCAATAATAAAGTGCATAAGGTTTATAGATTGTGCCATTTGCAGCTACTGAATCTTCTGCTGCAGCAGTTTCTGTATCATTTAAAGACAACTTGATAGCCAATGAACCTGTTTTTACGCTACGTCCTTTAACTGTAAAATCAACACCTGCCATCCATTCTGTACGGAAAGATCCATCCCAGCGAGCATCATTTACTTTTTCAGCAAAAGCATTGTATACCAACCATTTCGTAGGCATAATCATACGCCAAGGACGCTGATACTGTATACTACGAGGAACTACAGCTTTTGTTGTGGTACCAGTTTTTACTTTCACGTTTTCATAACCAGAAGTAAAATAGAAGTTGGCACGGTTACCTTTATTGGATACAGCAAAGCTACCATCATTTGATTCATCAAAAGTAAGGTTCGGACCAGATGAAGTCCATGTACGTTGTACATTGAAAAGAACTTCAGGATCGTTTTCATGTCCTTCCAAATTAATATTAGCAAAATCCTTAGTTAAAGAAACGCTGTAAGTTGCTGCATTATTAATCAGATTCATTGCTTCTGTATAAGCATTCTGGTAGTCGGTAGACTGAGCACATTCAAGACCAGCTCTTGTAAGATAAGCTTTAGCTAAGAAATGCATAGCTGCAGGTTTAGCAACACGACCAGATTCAGAAGGTTTATCTGTCAGGTTTTCCTTTGCATAGATTAAATCTTCAATAATAGCATTAAATACATCTGCTCTTGAATCGCGTACAGAAGTGGTTGTAGGAGTGGTATTGAATGCCAGCTTACCAGAACCCAGATCCAATGGAACTGCACCGTAATACATGGTTAGTAAATAATAGTAATATCCACGTAAGAAGTGAGCTTCAGCTAACAATGCTTTTCTTTCTACATCGGTAAGTCCTGAAGCATTTGCCCCATATTGTATTACCCCATTACAAGTATTGATAAATTGCAAACCATTTCCCCAGTAATTGGCAACAGAACCATTTGAAGGAGACAGGTTAACATCATAAGTATCAAACGAGCCTAATGTTCCATTCATTGCATTTGTACTTGTAAACTCATCGGTACCTGCAACAGTAAAACATAAAGCACCATCAGGACCGTAAAGCCATTTCAAACCCGAATAAGCTGAAATCACACCAGCTTGCAATCCTTGACCAGTCTGGAAAAACTCAGGAGTAAGCGTTGATTTTGGCTCCTCATCCAACATGTCTGAGCAAGAAATCGTACCCAGACTAAGTGTTGCAGCTAATAATAAGCTGATATATTTATTTTTCTTCATAATTACCTGAATATAAGATTATAATTTGAAATTAAGTCCAAACAAGAACTGACGTGTAGGAGGTGTATTCATACCTACTGTAAGCTGACGGCTCTCTTGTTTTCCACCACCATTTTCTGTAGTGAAATAACCTGTCGGCTGAGGATCAACACCACCTGCTTTGTTCATATAAGGAGAAAACAATGTTGCAACATTATTACAAGTAACATAAACTCTCAAACCGGATATTTTCAATTTCGAAATAAGTTTATCAGGAATAGTATAACCTAATGTTATTGTTTTAATCCTCCAAAAAGATGCATTATAGTATCCTAGAGTTGAATAATAGGTATCAACCATAGCTGAGTTGATTCGTGGGAAAGCATTAGTAGGATTATCTTCTCTCCAATAATCAACCTTCAGGTTATTACGACGACCTTCCAAACGGTTGATATATGCTTGTGGCTGATGTATAGTACTAACTAAAGTACCTCCTACTTGTCCGTAAGTTACAACATCCATATCGAAGTTCTTGAATGTAAAACGGTTCGTAAATCCAAATTCAAAATCTGGCTCAAATTTATGTGTTATATAACGGTCTGTTGCATCAATTTTCCCATCAGGATTATGATCTTCAATCTTGATATCTCCAGGAACACAGTTATATTTTGCAGCTTCTGTAGCTTCAGCAGTCTGCCATATACCAATCTTATTGTAATCGTAGATAACATCGATAGGGTGACCAACAAACCAGCCATTACCTTCGTCTTCTGTTACACCACTATTAAGAGCAACCAGCTTGTTACGGTTCAAACTCAAATTGAAATCGGTATCCCAGGTAAAGTCACCAGCTTTCTTTGCTACAAAGTTTTGTGAATGGATCGCTGTTTCGAAACCTTTATTCTCTGTTTTACCTACATTTACTAAGATAGATCCGCTCACACCACTTGAAGCCGGAAGACTTTGGTAAACAAGTACATCATGTGTTTTCTGAAGATATACATCGAAATTACCACTAACTCTACCACCAAATAAAGCCCAGTCAATACCGGCATTGTAAGATGTGGTGTACTCCCAGCCCACTTCTTTATTAGGCAATGTACTTACATAATAACCATATACATAGTCTGTTCCATAGTTGTATTTATTCTGAGACAAAGAACCTAATGTACTGTAAGGATTGACAGCTTGGTTAGAAGTCTGACCATAGCCCAAGCGTAGTTTAAGTACATCTAGCCATGAATTATCTTTCAGGAAACTTTCATTTTTAGCATTCCAAGCCAAAGCAACAGCCGGATATGTATGCCATTTATGTCCTTTTGACAATACGGAAGAACCATCTGAACGGAAAGTTACAGTTGCCATGTATCTACTGTCATAAGAATAATTCAAACGCCCCATGTATGAAATCAAACTTTTGCGATAGTAGTTTTGTTTACTTGCATCAACAGCTACTCCGTCAATTGCCATACCCATATTATAATACTGCATATAATCAGCTGTCATATTTGTTCCGGATAAACTGGAATATCTGTAATATGTATCTTCAACAGATTGCATTATAGTAGCCCCAACATGATGTTTTGAATTAAATGTTTTATCAAAATAAAGCAAATTTTCAACTGCATAATTGTATTGAGTAGTATAGCTTGTTGATGCAGAAGATAATCCACCACTCTTGAAACATGATTCAGATGAATAAAAATCACCATAATCGTCATGAGAATAATTCAAACCTATATTGGCACGATATTTTAATTCGGGAAGGAACTGAATTTCAGCATAAATAGAGTTTAATGAACTTAAACGTTTACGTTCCTGAGTCCAAGTGTTTGAATCTTTTGCCAATAATGGACTATAAGAATCTTCGCGAGGGTTATGCGGTTGCTTAACAATGTTTCCATCTGCATCATATGGAGCAACAAGCGGACTGTTTGCCAATAAGCTGAACATGTAATTTGCGTTTTCGCCATTGGTTATACCAAATGTATTTTGTGTATTTAGACCAAACTTTAACCAGTTATTAATCTTATAATCTAATGCAGCGCGAACAGAAAAACGTTTATAGCCCTGACCTGGTAAAACAGATGTTTCATTATAATATCCCAAGCCAACGCTTCCTGATAAACTCTCAGAACCAGCTTTAAATGAAAGGTCATGACTATTTATAATTGCTGTTTCATACATCAAATCCTGCCAGTTTGTGTCCGTTCCATTGTCCACACCTTCTTGTTCCTGTGATAACAATGGCCAGGTTGCTGCGCCTGGCTGCTCTTTCATTTGAAGGAATTCTTTGGCATTAAACACTTGATATTTCTTAGCTACATTACCAAATCCTGCATAACCATTATATGTAACAGTTGCTTTTTGATAATTACCACGGTTTGTAGTAACAAGGATAACACCATTAGCACCACGAGAACCATAAATAGCAGTAGCAGAAGCATCCTTCAAAATATCTACAGATTTAATATCATCCGGAGCAATATCATTCAATGAACCACCAAAAGGAATACCATCTACAATAATCAATGGATCATTTGTTGCAGATAATGAACGAGTACCACGGATTCGGATTTGAGAAGTACTACCCGGACGTGTTGATGTCTGTTGAATCTGTACACCGGCAATACGCCCCTGCATGGACTGAGCAACATTAGAAACAGGAACTTCCTTCAATGTTTTTTCATTTATTGATGCGATAGAACCTGTAACATCCGATTTCTTTGCAGTACCATAACCTACAACAACAACTTCTTCCAGAGTTTTGCTATCTTCTTTCAGAGTTACATTTATAGTATTGCGGCCATCTACATTTATAGTTTGATTGACAAAACCTACAAATGAAAAAAGAAGTTTAGCATCTTTCTTAACCTGAAGAGTATAATTACCTTCAATGTCTGTTACGGTACCGGTTGTTGTTCCAACCTGGCGAACATTAACTCCTAAAAGAGGTTCACCGCTTATGTCTTTCACGACACCTTTCACAGTGATATTCTGAGCAAGTGCCCAAAAGGGAATAAAACAGAATAGAAATAAAAGCCTCAAAGGCTTCGTTAAATTAGTGTTTCTCATAATAAAAAAATCATTTAGTGATTAGTAATGAAATTTTCTTTTTTTAATTAGGTGTGATTAAAAGGCTTCTTTCAAGTTTTCATAAATTTATATATTAAAGTGTTCAACATATTTTCTAGTGATACAACAAAGGTAAAATATAAGTTTTCAAAATCAGATAAAAATAGTATCTTAAAATTGAAACGGCGTTACATTCATTTATATAATGGTTACATTATATATTATACCCGTTACATCAAGGCTGTTTACAAACAATTTAAACACAGAGTTGCTTTAATTCTTAAATTTTAAAATAGAATAATGCTTTAAAAAATGGAGAGGTCTTCACTCTCCACCCTCGCTTTCACAAACCATCAATCTCAACCAATTAATATTTAAGCTCAACTTAAACGAGATACTTACATCTTTTCCAGCCAAACCACTAACAACAACTTTACAGACGTGTATCTTTGTATAATTCTGATATCACAGATATGCTTATGTGCATCTGAGTTTCTATACAATCTACTTTTGTTTACCAACTTCATTGCGTTTTCTTGCGATATATTTAAATAATTCCATAAATTTGTATTGTACATAAATTGAAGAACACACAATGAAAAACACGATACGTTTTTTCCTATATTTAATAATTATATTCTTTTCGTCTGGAAAATCTTTTGCACAAGTAGAGAAATTTTATTCAACTGAGAAAGATATTTCGAATAGCTTAATCAATGAAATCTATCAGGATAAGAAGGGTTTTGTATGGATTGCAACTGAAGATGGCCTCAATAAGTATGATGGCACAAAATTTACCATCTACAAAAGCATATTAAAAGATAATGCATCATTAAAAAATAACTATGTAAAAACTATCTATGAAGATAGTCAGGAACGTTTCTGGGTAGCTTGCATTAACGGGTTATTACTATACAACAGAGCAAAAGATTCCTTTTCTGAGGTTATAGTACACAGAGACAAGCAAATAATACATCCACAAGTAATATCTATTTTAGAAACAAAAAATGGTGATATCTGGATGACTACATCCGGCGAAGGATTAATTTCCTTAAAAAAAGGAGATAAACAGTTTACTGTTGAAAGTAAGATTTCGAAGAACCTATGCAGTGCTTTTCTTACTGATATTTTTGAAGATTCAAATCACCTGCTTTGGATTGGTTCTGAAAACAAGGGACTTAATATTTATAATCCGTACACAAAAAAAGCCAGATTGCTAAAAGCTCCCGATAATATTACCAGTAACAACATTACATCAATATGTGAAGATAAAAAAGGGAATATTTTTATCGGAACTCTTTCAGGAGGACTGAACGTTTTTAATCCTAAGACACAAAGAATTTCTCCTATATCTTATAAAAATTCATCGACCAAACTTCGTATCAAGTCACTATTAATAAACAGCCGTGGAGAATTACTTATTGGAACAGATGGGCAGGGATTGAAAACATATAATTATAGTAAGAATATTATTGATGATTATGAAATAAACACTATACAATTTGATTTTTCCAAAGCAAAAGTACATTCTATTATTGAAGATAGAGCTGGTAATCTATGGGCCGGACTTTTTCAGAAAGGTGTCTATTTTATTCCGGGAAACTCAAATAAGTTTAACTATTTTGGTTACAGATCGCTAAAACAGAACAATATTGGTTCCAGTTGTGTAATGTCTATTTTTAAAGACAAAAAAAACACAATATGGGTTGGTACTGATAATGACGGACTTTACGGTATCAGCGAAAACGGGAAAAAAGCAACACACTATACACAGACTAATATGTCTTCATCTGTTGCTAATACAATTATGAGTATTTTTGAAGATTCAAATAACACTCTGTGGCTCGGATCGTATATTAATGGACTTGAACAATATAACAGAAACAATAATACTTGTTTATATGCTAAGGATTTGTTTCCTAAAGAAAAAGATATACCCAACGATAGAGTGTCATGCATATCTGAAGACAATAACAAAAACTTGTGGATTGGGACCTATGGATATGGAATATACAGCCTCAATTTAAAGAGCAATAAGCTTACTCATCACCCATCAAGCAGAGACGATAAGGATTTAAGGCAGAATATTGTTCCAAGTAACTGGATTAACTGTGTGATTTCAGATCATGAAGGTTTAATCTGGATTGGAACTTACAAAGGAGTATGCTGCTACAATCCAAAAACAAAAAGATATATCACTTATTCAAGCAAAAACAATAAACTTCCTGGTGATGTAGTTTTTGCTCTTCTCGAAGATTCATCTCATAAAATTTGGATAGGAACATCCGAAGGACTAGCTTCATTCGATAAACACACTAAAATATTCACTCATTACACGGTAGACGACGGTTTGCCTAGTAATGTAATATGCTCCATGTTCGAAGACGAGCAGAAGAATTTATGGCTCAGTACGCACTATGGAATATCCAAATTTAAATGTAATGAACGAAAATTCATCAATTTCTATTCATTTGACGGATTACAGAGTAACGAATTCTATAGAGGAGCTGGCTTCAAAGCAGCAAACGGTGAAATATTCTTCGGCGGAATTAAGGGTATCACCTATTTCTACCCTAAAGAGATAAGTGACAGAGTGAGCAATCTGAATGTGTTTATAACCGATTTCTACCGGTTTGAAAAGCCTGTACGGGAAGGTGCCAAATCGGGTAGAAACAATATTATAACTAAAGCGGTTATTGACGAAGATACTTTCGTTCTTTCATACAGCGACAATGCATTTAGTTTTGAGCTATCTGTATTAGACTTTAGCAACCCCGAGCGTATTGTTTACGAATACCAGATGGAGGAACTTAGTAAGAACTGGATTAGTACTCGTCCGGGAATGAACAGAGCCAGCTTCACTAACTTAAGTCCGGGAACTTACAAGTTTAAATTCAGAGCCAGAAACAATGACTATGTATCGCCTACCAAAGAAGTAACCATTATAATTACTCCTCCCTGGTATCTGTCATGGTGGGCAAAATGTATATATGCTTTGCTTATTGGAATCATGATTTACGGCATAGCCATGTATATTATCTCAAAAGTGAGACATCGTCAGGAAATTATGCGTAGAGAACACGCAGAACAGATAAACGAAGCCAAGCTGCAGTTCTTTATTAATATATCTCATGAAATTCGCACCCCGATGACTCTTATTATCAATCCATTGGAAAAGCTCATTAAGGAGAACAATGATATAGAAAAGCAGAAAACTTACATGATGATTTATCGTAATGCACAACGAATTCTGCGTCTTATCAATCAACTAATGGATATTCGAAAGCTCGACAAAGGTCAGATGCACATGAAGTTCAGGGAAACAGACATTGTTGGTTTCATTGACGACCTGATCACAACATTTGAATATCAGGCTCAGAAAAAAAATATCCAGTTTGCATTCTACCATCTGGATGAAAGTCTGAAAGCATGGATTGATCTTAATAATTTTGATAAGATTATTCTCAATATTCTATCGAATGCATTTAAATATACTCCTGAGAACGGTGAAATTAAAGTAGAATTATCAACAGGCAAAGATGAATCGGCAAGAGGAGCATTAAAACATTATTTTGAGATAGTAATCAGTGATAACGGGATTGGTATTGACAGCGACAAGATTGAACAGATATTCGAACGTTTCTATCAAATCAATAACGATCTTACCAATTCTAACTTCGGAACAGGAATTGGTCTCCACCTGTCTCGTTCATTGGTGGAACTTCATCACGGTACAATTAAAGCCGAAAACAGAGAAGAAGGAACGGGAAGCCGGTTCATCATTCGCTTACCTTTAGGCTGTAATCACCTGAAATCGGAAGAATTCGAGAACCCGGAAGATTTTGAATCACCAGCCTCTGCCAGTATTCATCACAAAAAAGCTGAAATGGTTGAAGAATTTGAGCTGGAGGAAGGGGAGGAAAAGAAGAAGATTAAGTCGAGAACTCGTTTCAAGGTTTTAATTGTTGAAGATGAATACGAAATACGTAAATATATAAAGGAAGAGCTTTCAAGTGAATACAGAATCAGTGAAAGTCAAAATGGTAAGGAAGCACTTGAAGCAGCGCTAAAGGATATGCCTGATTTAATAATCAGCGACGTTATGATGCCTGAAATGGACGGAATTACACTTTGCAAAAAGATTAAGCAAAATATAAATATCAGTCACATTCCAGTTATCTTACTTACTGCCAAATCTAAAACAGAAGATAAAATTGAGGGTCTGGAAATCGGTGCAGATGCTTATATTGTAAAACCATTCAATACAGAACTGTTGAAATCTACAGTAGGAAACTTAATTGAAAACAGAGAACGGTTGAAGACTAAGTTTAATGGAAATGAACAACTGCAGATTAAGATTCAGGATATTAAGATGAAGTCGTCTGACGAAGTCCTTATGGAGAAAGTGATAAAAGTAATAAATGAAAATATAGCCGATCCAGCACTTAATGTTGAAATGCTGGCAAGCCATGTTGGTATGAGCAGGGTGCACATGCACCGAAAACTAAAAGAGCTGACTAATCAATCTGCCCGGGATTTTATCAAAGGTATCCGATTGAAACAAGCAGCATCGCTCCTGTCGAGCAAAAAGATCAGCGTTTCTGAAGTGGCTTATGCTACCGGATTCAGTAACTTATCGCATTTCTCGAATACTTTCCGCGAATTTTACGGAATATCTCCAACTGAATATGCATCAGATCATCTGGATAAGGAGAAAACGGATCAATAATCGTAATAGAATTATGCAAAAGGGCATTCCTCACGGAGTGCCCTTTTGCATAAAAAACAATTCTAAAAACTAACCAAACCAACCAACTTAATTCTTTTATAGTTCAATAATCCTATAATTTCCACTTAGATGCATAATGCTAAACAGATAAAGTAATCCATCATAATAAGCATCAAAATACCCATCCTCATAAGACTCGTGCTTAGCATTCCACAATGCATCTATAAATTCTTTACTTTTTTGATGTGTAGTAGTAAGAGACACTGCCGCCGATGTTGCAACTAATCCCAAAGAGTGGCGTAATTTGGTATAACCTCCGGCACCCAAAACCTTTTCTACGGAAGTTCCATCTATATTATACTGGTCTACAAACTTATTTATTCCTTGTGAATACAGAAAATCCTGAATCCTATTTCCATATTGCTGCTGCCATTCTTTATCTGCAGCCGACCATGAATAATCGAGTGCTATGTTCATTGGAACGCGCCAGGAATCAAAGCGGAACTGTGCCCCTGGATGAAAAAATGTTCCTTTGGAAGTTCCGTCATATTCTGAATAATCAGGTGTAAGTCCAGTCTTTGGATTGCATGCCTTGTGAAGGTACTCTCTGGAAGCCTTGGCGCATTCTTTCCAGAAATCAGCTCTCCCATCACCACCCCATTTTGCCCAAACCTCATAAAATACAGGTATGTTATAAGAAGGATCGGTAAATTGATCTCCTCCTTTGCTCGGAACAAACGTAATAAGTTTATGTTCCTTATTAATTAAATTCGTTACTCCATTCTCGCCAGTCTTGGTCATCATCGCATCTAATATTCGTTTTGCCTCGGCATGATAATTGATTCCTGAATTATTTCCCCAACGATTTGAGGCAAAAATAAGCGACGTAACGAAATATAGTTCTCCATCCGAAGCCGAACCGTCTGAATTACGTTTGCCCGAAGTCTGGCAACTCCATGCAAAATAACCGTCACTGCTTCCACCCTGGTGCTGCATATAAGTCTTTGACCATCTCCACAGCTTATCGAAAATATCTTTTCGGTTAAATTGCACGGCAATCATCATTCCATAAGACATTCCTTCTGTACGAACATCGTGATTTTTTATATCAGATATATAAGCCATGGAATCACCAACTTCAAAGTAAACTTTGTTAGGCCCTTCAAATACTCCTTTAAACGTGTTTTCCAACTTAGCATCAATATCCTTCTGGCTATATCCAGCCTCTGCAAAAAGATTTCTATACTTTCCGGTTTCCCATGCCCCCTTTTCCCAAGGTTTTAAAATCGTCTGTTTAGGGGTTAATGCAAATAGACTTAATGATATCTGACTAAAGAATAATAAATACAGCAAACGAAATAACATGTTTTTCATAAATCAATTAAATTTATATTTTCATGCAAATATAAATGCATCAATATACAAAAAAATATATTTTTGTTACACAAAATTGTTCTAGCGTTACATTATAAATTAAAGCGTAATTAACCTAATAGAATAGATAAAGTCATTAAACTATTTTAATATTTCACATCATATAGGTCTATCACAATATTTTTTCTAACTTTGAAGCGATTAAAAGTTACTCTAGTATAATGAAAAAGCTAACCTTATTATTTGTTTTTACTCTATATTCAATTGTTTCTCTTGCAGGAAATCAAATTGATTCCTTATTAAATGTATTGGATAAAACAATAAAAGAAAGCAAAAGTTATGTAGAAGCACGCGAAAACCGCATTAATAGCCTAAAAAAGCGGCTTAATAATAGTACACTTTCCCCTGAGCAAATTTATTCTATTAACAAATTACTATATAAAGAATACAGAACTTTTGTCTGTGACTCAGCGATACACTATCTAAATAATAATCTTGAAATAGCTGAAACTTCGAAGAATAAAGGATTGATAAATGAAACAAAATTATTTTTATCTCATCTTCATTCTTCTTCAGGTATGTATAGAGAGAGTAGCGATATATTATATTCCATAAATAAAAATCAGCTGACAAAAGATTTGATTCCATACTATTATAAATGTTACGAGCATTTATACAATGAAATGTACCTTTACACTCACGATCAAAAACTAAAAAAGAACTACTTTAAATTATTTCAAACTTACCAGGACACCTTGCTAACTGTTTTTGATCCTTCTTCAGAAAATTATCTGGCAATAAAAGAACAAAAAGCTCTTGAACAAAAAAATTTAGTTGAAGCACGAAAAATAAATTCTCTTAGATTGTCAAAAGCCCCTTTCGGAACTCCAGAGTATGCTTTGATAACCTTTCAAGTCTCTCTTATTGACAGAGAAGAAAAAAAACTTGAAGATGAGAAAAAACATTTAATTTTTTCTGCAATGTCTGATATTAAAGCTGCAATAAAAGATAATGCATCTTTATCCAACCTGGCAAATCTACTTTATGAAGAAGGAGATATTGACCGTGCTTATCAATATATAAAATATTCACTAGAAGACGCTAATTTCTATAATGCACGTTTACGAAATATTCAAATATCAAATACCCTTCCAATTATAGAAAAGAGTTATCAGATTAAGAGTGAAAAACAAAAAAATGAATTAAAAACAAGTCTGATATGTATAAGCGCTCTCGCACTCCTTTTATTTGGAGCTCTTGGCTATATTTATAAACAGATGAAACGATTGAGCAAAGCTCGTAATGAATTAGGAGTAATCAACAATCAATTGAAATCATTGAATAATGAACTTGCCGAAGCTAATCATATAAAAGAAGAATATATTGCTCATTTCCTCGGGATATGCTCTACTTATATAGATAAATTGGAAAGTTACCGTAAAATGGTAAATAAGAAAATCAATGGCGGACAAGTTACCGAGTTGCTTAAGATAACCAAATCTTCTGAAGTTCTAGAAAGCGAATTGAAAGATTTCTATGTTAATTTCGATAATACATTCCTGCATTTATATCCCAAGTTTGTGGAAGAATTTAATAACCTTTTAGTAAAAGAAGAAAGAATTGTTTTGAAGAAAGGGGAATTATTGAATACAGAGTTACGTATCTTCGCCTTAATTCGTCTAGGTATTGATGATAGTTCTAAAATCGCTAATCTTCTACGCTATTCGGTAAATACTATCTATAACTATCGTGCTAAAGTTAAGAACAAAGCATTAGGATCTAGAGATGATTTTGAAAGTCTGGTTATGAGAATCGGAGCATTCTCATAACTCAATAATATCTACTACAAATTATTATTAGTGCTAAAACTGAGCTTATATTCTTTTTAAAGAAAGTTATAACAACAAAAATTCTGCTTCTTTTTATTAATATATCTTCCACTTTTTCAAAGCCATCTTAAATCATTAACTTATTAATAATAAACGATTTGCATAGCTACGTTTATTCAATTAATCCACCAAATAACCACAGATGATAGGAATGTATTTATTTCTATCCTACATTTGCTTTCAAGATATTCGAGACAACGAATAATCTAATCTAATGTTAACTAATTAAATTTTAATTCATGAAAAAAAGCAAGGAAAAACCAATTACAAAGAATGGCATGAGCTTCTGTAAAAGTGTCCTCTTCATTCTTATAGGTTTATTTGTATCTCTAAGTGCCTTCGCACAAAAAATAACAGTTACCGGACAAGTTAAAGACCCTTCTAATGAAGGTGTAATTGGAGCCAGTGTTATTGAAAAAGGCACAACTAACGGAACGATGACAGATATGGATGGAAAATTTTCTCTTACCGTATCTCCAAAAGCAACATTAACAATTACTTATATTGGTTATAGAAGTCAGGAGATTGTAGTAAAAGGTACTACATCTTTAAACATTGTATTACAAGAAAATGCAGAATTACTAGAAGAAGTAGTAGTGATTGGTTATGGATCTGTAAAGAGAAAAGATGTAACTACTTCTGTTGCAAGTGTCTCAACAAAAGATTTAGACGAGCGACCAATTATTTCTGCAGCAGCGGCTATTCAGGGAAAAGCTGCCGGAGTTAATGTTATTCAGCCAAATGGAGAGCCAGGTGCAGGAATGGTTGTCCGGATTCGTGGTAATTCGTCTATTAATGCAAGCAATGATCCGCTTTATGTAGTGGACGGAGTACCTATGACAGAGATTAATTTCTTATCTCCGAATGACATTGAAAGCATGCAAATTCTAAAAGACGCATCATCTGCTGCTATCTATGGTTCAAGAGCATCAAATGGTGTAGTATTAATAACTACAAAAGCAGGTGTAAAAGGTGAAGCAAAGATTAATTTCTCTGCTCAAGCTGGTGTTACAGAGGTTGCCAAACAAATGAAGTCTTTAAATGTAGCACAATATAAGGATTTAATGGATGAACTTGGTTCTATAAACCTTCCCGATGGATTAAAGGACGAAACAAACTGGTTTGATGAAACTTACCGTACGGGAGTTACTCAAAATTATCAGCTGTCAGTATCTAATGCAAACGATAAACTGAAATATTTCATTTCAGGAGGTTATACAAAGGAAGACGGAATTATTAAAGTTGCCTTTTATGAAAGATATAACTTAAGAGCTAATCTTGAAAATCAAATTCGTTCATGGTTGAAGATAGGAACTAATCTGGCATACTCTGATTACAGTAGCAACGGCATTATCTCAGGACAAGGTGCCAATCGTGCCGGAGTTATTCTTTCTGTTATAAATACTCCAACTTATGCAAAAATCTGGGACGAGAACAATCCTGGTCAGTACTATAACAACTTCTACGGAGCCAATGTTACCCATCCAGTAGAAAACATGTCACGTACTGAAGATAATAAAACAAACAACAACCGTTTGCTGGGAAGTGCTAATGCAGAAATTACATTCTCTCCAAAATTGAAGTTTAAAAGTTCTATATCTATTGACCGGGTATATTATCACAATACAAGTTTTCTTGACCCTATCAAAACAGAATACGGACGTTCTCAATATGGAAGTGCCAGCGATAACCGTTCACTAAGTACTATTATGGTATATGATAACATTCTGACTTATGACACAAGCATAAAGAAGCATAACTTCAATGTTATGGCCGGAGCATCAGGAACGACTTCTAAGTGGTCTCAAACTTACCAGACTGTAAGCCATTTCTTAAATGGTGATATTAAAACACTGAATGCAGGAAACAAAGTTGAACAAGGTAATGGGACTACTGCTTCCGACTGGGCAATCATGTCATACGTAGGTCGTTTTTCTTATAACTTCGACAGTAAATACTTATTAACAGCCAATTTCCGTGCCGATGGTTCATCAAAGTTGGCTCCGGGAAACAGATGGGGTTATTTTCCTTCAGTTTCTGCAGCATGGAGAATTTCATCTGAAGAATTTATGAAAGATATTAAATGGATTGATGACTTAAAGATTCGTGGAGGCTGGGGACAAACTGGTAATCAATCAGGAGTTGGAGATTATGGTTATTTACAGCTTCGTAACATTACCCGTCAAAACTGGTGGGAAACCGGAAAGGCAAATGCACTTCCTATAACCTCTCCTGCTAACATGAGTAACAGTGAACTTACATGGGAAACAACTACTCAAACAAATATTGGAGTTGATTTCACTGTTCTAAATAATAGACTGACATTTACTGCAGACGCATACTATAAGCACACTACAGATTTGTTGATGGATGTTCCTCTTGGACCAACAGCTTCTTTTAGCGATATCTATAGAAATGAAGGCGAAATGGAAAACAAGGGAATTGAATTTGGTATCAACTCAAAAAACCTAGTAGGCAATTTTAAATGGGATACAGACTTTAATATCTCATTTAACAAGAATAAAGTAAAGAAGTTCGATACGCGTCAATCCTATTTCTATGCACAATCTACCACAGGTGAATATATTACCAAGCTTACTACAGGAAAACCTTTGGGAATGTTCTGGGGATATATTTCTGATGGAGTAAATCCAGAAACAGGTGATATCATGTACAGAGATCTAGATAAAAGTGGAAGTATTACTCCTAATGATAAAACATACATAGGTGACCCAAATCCGGATTTTACTTTTGGACTAACAAATAATCTTTCCTATAAAGGATTTAATTTAAATGTATTCTTCCAAGGTTCGGTAGGAAACGATATTTATAACCTTTCACGCATGGAAACAGAAGGCATGTACGATGCTAAGAATCAATCTACAGCCGTACTTGGCAGGTGGAAAATTCCCGGACAAATTACTGATATGCCAAGAGCTGTTGCTTCTAAAGAAAACTTGAAGACATCCAGTCGCTTTGTAGAAGACGGTAGTTTCTTGCGATTGAAATCATTGACATTATCATACAACGTTACCGGAAAGCTACTGAAGAAACTTAATATTGGTCGTCTTCAGCCATATTTCACTGCTCAAAATTTGCTAACGTTCACTAATTACAAAGGATTTGATCCTGAAGTAAACCAATGGGGAGGAAGTGCTTTGGTACAAGGACTCGATTGGGGTACCTATCCTCAGACAAAGAGCTATGTATTTGGTGTAAATGTTGAATTTTAAATAGAATAATACAATGAAAAATAAAATAAAACTTAGTTTACTATTGGGCACAACTCTTCTTTTGGGAAGTTGTTCATTAAATTATGACCCAATATCTAATTATAGCGAACTCACTTTTGGTAATGAAACCGGAGGTACTGGTAACAAATACGAAACCAAAGCTGAAATGCAGCAACAGTACGATAATATTTATAAGAGCATACAAAATGCGCAGGAATCCTGGTACATGGATATGTTAGTATTTGCTGAAACTCATGCAGACAATGCTTATAGCGGAGCTACTGATGCAGAACTTATTTCACTGGAATCGAACAAACAAGATGCCACAAATAAGAATATTGAACGTGATTGGACGTCTTTTCTTGGATATATTGTTTCAGCAAACCGAGTTATATGTAATGTGGATTCCGTTCCAGATAAAACTCTGACTGATGCAGAACGTAAACAATGGAAAGCTGAAGCTTCTATATGGCGTGCATGGGTATTATTTGACATGACCAGATTATGGGGTGAAGTTCCTGTAGTTACTCAGGAAACTCCAAATATAACTGCTACAAACGTAAAAGAAATGTACCCTATCCTCTTCCCTGTCCGCAACAGTGTTGAAGATGTTTACAAACAAATTATAAGCGATTTACAGTACGGGCTTCAATATGCACCCAAAGTAGATGCAACTAATAAATTCAAATTAACACAATCAGTGGCTAAAACTCTTCTTGCCAAAGTATATGCTGAAGCACCTGTTAGGGATTACGCCAAAGTTATTGAATATTGTGAATCTATAAAAAAAGATGGTTTTTCACTTGTAGCTAACTACTCAGATTTATTCTCTGTAAACGATACTAAGACAGATGTGAATTACCGAAATACTTCTGAATCTATC
Source organism: uncultured Bacteroides sp. (assembly GCF_963677945.1). Classification (NCBI taxonomy): domain Bacteria; kingdom Pseudomonadati; phylum Bacteroidota; class Bacteroidia; order Bacteroidales; family Bacteroidaceae; genus Bacteroides; species uncultured Bacteroides sp. The sequence goes on from NZ_OY782578.1 coordinate 4,067,328, forward strand.
TTTGAGGTTATTTATCCTCTAGGTAGCGGAAGCTGGGTTACATGGATGTTTGGCATTGATCAATGCGATCCAAGCAGTACCTATAACTGGGCTAAATGGATTACTCCTTCAAGAGATTTGATTCAGGCTTATGAAAACGAAGGTGATAATGTTCGCATGAATGAAGCAATTGTATGGGCAAAACCATCCTGGAGCATTCATTATCCATCAGATCATTACCCATTTATGTATAAAACCCGTTCACGTTATAACAGCATCCTTAAGTTCCGTTTGGCTGATGTTCTTTTGCTGGAAGCTGAAGCTTATACGGCTCAGGGTAATTTAACTGCCGCTGCAGATTTAGTTGATCAAATAAGAGTTCGCGCAAAGTTAGCGAAGCTGGATGCTTCAGTTAAGTCTTCTAAAGATAACATGGTGAATGCCGTGCTCAAAGAACGCCGTCTGGAACTAGCTTTCGAAGGACAACGTTGGTTCGATCTTGTTCGCACAGGAAAGGTATATGAAGTTATGAACGCATTAAATTCACGCGATTCTGGCCGTAAGAAGATGGCTACTTTTACCGAAAATTCATTGCTGATGCCTGTTCCACAGACTCAGATTGACAGTAATCCAAACTTAACACAAAACAAAGGGTACTAATCATGAAAGTTGATTATAGAAAAAAAATGTTATCAGTCTTGACCGGTTTGTTTATCACAGGATTTGCTTTCCTGGGATGTGGTAATGGCACTGTGCCTTCTCCCGAAGAACCCGGAGATACGATAACTTCTGATGTCGATTTGTACGTTACAACGGCAAATCAATCTTTACTATTCAAAAAGATTCCATTGTCATTCAGCACAAAAGACAATATGTCTCCATTCACAATTCAAATGAATCCTTCGGAAGTATTTCAGGAAATGGATGGATTCGGAGCAGCGATGACAGGTTCTTCTTGTTACAATCTATTAAAGATGACTGCTGAAGATAGATCTAAAATACTAAAAGAAACGTTTGATCCTAAAGATGGAATGGGATACAGTTATATTCGTATATCTATTGGTGCTTCGGACTTTTCTCTGAGCGAGTATACTTATTGTGATAATCAGGGCATCGAAAACTTTGCTTTGCAATCTGAGGATAAGAACTATGTTATTCCTGTATTGAAAGAGATCTTGGCTATCAATCCTAATGTGAAGATTTTGGCTTCGCCATGGACTTGTCCAAAATGGATGAAGGTGAATAATCTGACAGAGAAAAAGCCTTTTGATTCCTGGACAAGTGGACAGTTAAATCCTGATTACTATCAGGATTATGCCACATATTTCGTGAAGTATATTCAGGCAATGAAAGCAGAAGGGATTAATATTGCATCAATGACAATTCAGAATGAGCCGTTAAACCGTGGAAACTCCGTTTCATTGTACATGACATGGCAAGAACAACGAGACTTTATTAAAACAGCTTTAGGACCAGCTTTCCGCAATGCGGGAATCAATACAAAGATTATTGTCTTTGACCATAATTATAATTACGACAACATTGCCGATCAAAAAGATTATCCAATCAACATTTACAAAGATGCTGAAGCCGCTCAATATATTGATGGAGCTGGATTCCATGCTTACGGAGGTGATAAAGCCGAATTGCTTGATGTTCATAATGCAAATCCCGAAAAGAATCTCTATTTCACCGAGATGTCTATCGGTGAATGGAATTACAGTTTCGCAGGAGACTTAATGTGGAACATGGCTGAAGTGTGTATCGGAACTATTAATAACTGGACAAAAGCAGTTATTGTTTGGAACTTTATGTTGGATAAAAATCGCGGACCAAATCGCCCGGGAGGTTGCACTACTTGTTATGGAGCAATTGATATCAATCTCGATTACAAGACAATGACAAAGAATTCACACTATTACACCATCAGTCATTTGGCTAAAGTAATTAAGCCGGGAGCTAAACGAATTGGTACAACTGGTTATAAGGTAAACGGGCTTTATTATGCTGCATTCCAAAATACTGATGGTTCATACGCAGTAGTATTGCAAAACGATACAAACAGTGCAATGAACATAACATTGTCTGACGGAAATCACTCTTTTGCTTACTCTGTACCAGCCAAAGCCGTAGCTTCTTACAAATGGAACAAATAAAAAGGTTAATCATTAAATAGAATAAAAACATGAAAAAATATAAATCAATTTTATGGTCACTTATTGCTTTGGCTACATTCAGTGCCTGCAATAATGAGAATTATTCGGAACCGCCTGTTGAAGGAACCCCGGTTATAACTCTCAAATCGCAGTTAACTTCTGCAATGTTTGGAGATAGTCTAACTTTCAATGCCACTGCTACTGATGCTGAATATCCTCTTTCTACTTTGAAAGCCCAGCTATTCTTTGGCACCGACAAAGTATCGGAAACAGTTATTCGCACAAAGCAAAACGGAGATTATACAGGAAAGATATTTATTCCTTATCTGGCAAATATTCCTAATGGAGCAGCCACATTAAAACTTATTCTTCAGAATACACATTTCGGCACTACCGTGCAGGATATTTCCTTGCCACTTACACGTCCGGATTATGATCATCTTACTTTGGTAACTGCTGAAGGTAAAGAATATACAATGGCACGCACCGGACTGTATCAGTATAAAGCTACTGCCGATTTTCCTCAAAAGGTAAAAGCATATATCAAAGCACCAAAAGCAGGAACTCTCGGAAATGAGATTAACTTCGGATGGGCTAGCGGAGCTATTACTCAAGGAACCACAAACGCAATTACTTTCTCGAATTCTAATGCCGGAACGTATGATATTACCTTTAACACATTGACCTATGCAGGTTCTCCATTCATCAAACTGCTTTTTGGTGGTGAAGAGATGACTATGATAGACGATAATAATTATAAGATTGAGAAAAATCTAACTACAGGACAAGTTCTTGAGGTTGCCGGTATTAGTAATTTCAGTTCATGGTGGATTGATCCTGATTATTTCTCTAAAGATGCTCAGGGTAAACTTACATTTCTGCCAATGAGTGGAAAATATCGTATTACTGCCAACTTTAAATATAACTATTTCATTGTAGAGCGTATGACCGGTTCTGACCTTGCAACACTGGCTGATGATGGAAGTGGTGCTGTATGGATTATTGGTGAAAAGATTGGTAAACCTTCGCTCTCAAATGAAGTGGGTTGGAATACAGATAAAGCTCTTTGCATGGCTCCTGTTGCCGCCGGTAAGTATCAGGTAACTGTTGTTGCAGGTAAGGGTGCTTTGGGTAATGTAGACCCGGATGCAATAAACTTCAAGTTTTTCCATCAAAAAGGCTGGGGAGGTGAATTTGGTGAAACATCAATAACTTCCAATAGTACAAACCTTGTTGTAATAACCGGAGGTGGAAATCTTAGTTTAGCTACCGACAAGAAACTCACAGTTGGAAAAACTTATGTGTTTACACTTGATGTAACAGGTGGAAAAACAGCAGGTGTACTTACAGTGGTTGAAAAATAATATAGAGAATTCTGTGAACTAAAGAAAAAAAAGAAATAATGAATGGAATAAAACAGCTTATCGTTTTAAGTCTGTCTCTCCTTGCAGCCCCCTCCTTTGCACAGCCGAAGGGGGCTGTTTATTTAGACGATAAAAAACCGATTGAAGAAAGAATTGAGGATGCTCTTTCACGCATGACACTGGAAGAGAAAGTAGCTATGTGTCATGCACAGTCAAAGTTTAGCTCGGCAGGTGTACCACGTTTAGGAATACCTGAGGTGTGGTGTACCGATGGTCCGCACGGTATTCGTGCCGAAGTGTTCTGGGATGAGTGGAATACTGCAGGATGGACAAACGATTCTTGCATAGCTTTTCCGGCTCTTACTTGTCTGGCTGCCACATGGAATCCAGAAATGTCTGGACTTTACGGTAAATCTATTGGCGAAGAAGCCCGTTACCGCAACAAAAATGTGTTATTGGGACCGGGTGTAAACATATACCGCACTCCTCTGAACGGACGTAATTTTGAGTATATGGGAGAAGATCCTTACCTTTCTTCGGTAATGGTGGTTCCTTATATTCAGGGAGTTCAGAAGAATGGAGTGGCTGCTTGTGTAAAACACTTCGCATTAAACAATCAGGAAGTAGACCGAGACCACGTTAATGTGAATGTCAGCGACCGTGCCTTGTATGAAATCTATCTGCCGGCCTTTAAAGCTGCTGTTCAGAAAGGTGGAGCCTGGTCTATCATGGGTTCATACAATAAATACAAAGGGGAACATTGCTGTCACAATCAGTATTTACTCAATGACATTCTTCGTAAAGAATGGGGCTTTGATGGCGTGGTAGTTTCCGACTGGGGCGGAGTGCATGATACTAAAGAGGCTATTTACAACGGACTGGATATGGAATTTGGAACCTGGACCAACGGACTGAACTGGAGTGCCAGCAATGCATACGATAATTACTATCTGGCCATGCCGTTCTTGAAGTTACTCCGCTCGGGCGAAGTAAAAGAAGAAGAGGTGGACAAGAAAGTACGGAACATCCTTCGGATGATTTTCCGTACTACTATGGACAAAAACCGTCCATTCGGATCGTTTGGAACAGAGGAACATGCTTTGGCAGGACGAAAAATTGCTCAGGAAGGTATTGTTTTGCTGCAGAACAACAAGAACGTTTTGCCGGTTGACCTGGCAAAGGTAAAGAGAATTGCCGTTATTGGTGAGAATGCTGTTAAAAGAATGACCGTCGGAGGTGGAAGCTCTTCCTTGAAAGTTAAATATGAGCAGTCTCCTTTGGCCGGATTAAAACAACGAATCGGATCTCAGGCTGAGATTATCTATGCTCCGGGATACGAATCACCAGCCGTAGCCGAACAGGATGTGAGAGGTGCCAAAGCGCCCGAACAGAAAATGATAGATGTATCTGGATTAAGAGAAGAAGCCGTTGCTGCAGCAAAAAATGCGGATATAGTTATCTTCTTTGGTGGACTGAACAAGAATGAACATCAGGATTGTGAAGGAGTAGATCGGAAGGAATATGAGTTGCCCTATAACCAGAATGAACTGATCAGCGCATTGGCAAAAGCCAATCCTAATCTTGTGGTTGTGCTTATTACAGGCAATGGAGTAGCAATGCCCTGGGCAAAAGAAGTTCCAGCTATTGTAGAAGGATGGTACAGCGGAACGGAAGCCGGAAATGCCATTGCTTCTGTATTGATGGGCGATGTAAATCCATCAGGAAAGCTGCCTTTCACCATTCCGGTAAGCCTGAAAGATAACGGTACTACTGTTATGGGCGATTATCCCGGCGATGGCAAGGAACAAACCTATAAAGAGGATATTTTTGTGGGATACCGTTGGGCTGATAAACAGAAAGCCAAACCATTGTTTAGCTTTGGTCATGGCCTGAGCTATACAACCTTTGCTTATGGAAAAGCAGAAATAGATAAATCAAAAATATCTGCAGATGAGCAGCTTACCGTTAGTATAAAAGTTAAAAACACAGGTAAACGTTCCGGTTCCGAAGTCGTTCAACTATACATTAGTGATTTAAAATCCTCTCTTCCTCGTCCGGTAAAAGAGCTGAAAGGCTTTAAAAAGATTCAGCTAAATGCAGGCGAAGAGCAAAAGGTTTCATTTACTATATCTAAAGAAGAGCTAAGCTTCTATGATGATACTAAGCATTCGTGGATAGCTGAACCAGGAATGTTTGAAGCCCTTGTAGGTGCTTCATCTACAGATATCCGATCAAAAGTTTCTTTTGAATTGAAGTAATGAGTATTAATGAAAGCAAGCTATAAAGCTGCTTAGAATTGCAGAGAAAAGTAAAATAGCAATAAACCAGTGGTACTAGCTTATTTCGTAAAAGAGTCAAGGCTATTAGATATTTTTTCAAGAGTACTAAGATTTTCATTCAGGTTAATTTACTTATTTTAAGTACAGCTAAATTACAAATGGTGTACAGCTTATATAATTAAACCGTACTACTTATTATATTTAGCTATACTCTTTATAAATATCATAACCTGAGACGCTTGTTTAAGTTTGGCCATATATTACTTAAACTATTTTGTAGTATATACTACTCACATAATATGGAATAAAAAAATAGGAGACTGTTTTCGCAGTCTCCTATTTCTATTTATTATTGCAATGATTATTCTAAAAAAACTATTTATGGAATATCAGTGCAGAAAGTCCGGGAACATACACTTCTCCGCCATACATTGTTCCTAAGCCATATTGATTAATCATTCCATTCTTACATACAACGGTGTATTTACCCGGTTCAACTGCAAACTTACGGGGAGCTCTGTCTCCATTCAATGCCACATAAATATCATCCCAGCTATCACCGTTACTATATCCCTTTAAGCGGAAAACAATCAGATTGCTTCCTGCAACCGGAAGGAACTCCATGTTTTTACGGACTAAGTCAGCATTTCCCATGTGGAAGGCCGGATGTGCTTTGCGCATGGCAATAAGTCCTTTGTAATAATCAAAAACATCCTTATAAAGCGTCTTATTATTCCAGTTTATTGCATTTACAGCATCGGGGCTTTCAAAGCTGTTATGTACCATTTTCTTATCCCTCATAATTTCTTCACCGGCATATATAAACGGTACACCTTGAGAAGTAAAGACAGCAGTAACAGCTAGTTTATCAATGGCGGCAATAACTGCAGGCGAAGCATCTGGCATAGACGATTTTATACGGTCTACCAAACTCATGTCGTCATGGCAGCTTACATAGCTTATCATCTGAGTGGGTTGCAAAGCCCATGGAGCTTTACTGTAATTCACAGAATCATTGAGTATCTGCGGATGCTTGATGGCTCCTACCAAACCGAACTTCACACTCATTTCTTTGCGAGAAATACCTGTCATAAAACCACCTTTCTTGTCATCATTGAAAGGTCCACGAAGACCGTCGCGAAGTTCATCACTAAAGGCAGCAATACGCGGCATCTTAGTAATATTCTCCTTCATAGCCAGTTTTTCTTTTGGCAACTGAGGTTGTTCGGCAGCCCATCCTTCACCGTAAATGTAGATGCTAGGGTCGACTTTATCAAGAGCAGCACGTATCTGGTTCATGGTTTCAATATCATGAACTCCCATCAAATCGAACCGGAATCCGTCAATATGGTATTCAGTAGCCCAATAAACAACCGATTCAATCATGAACTTACGCATCATTCCTCTTTCGGAAGCCGTTTCATTACCACATCCTGAACCGTTTGCCCACTTACCATTCTTCTTCATGCGATAGAAATAGCCGGGAGCTGTCAGTTCGAAATTACTGCCTTGCAAACTGGAAGTGTGATTATAAACTACATCCATCACCACACGAATGCCGGCTTTGTGCAGACTTTGTACCATCTTTTTAAATTCAACAATACGTACTGCAGGTTGTTTTGGGTTAGTTGAATAAGAACCCTCGGGTACATTATAGTTTTGCGGATCGTATCCCCAGTTATATTTATTAGCTTTCAGATTTGATTCATCGATTGATGCAAAATCAAACGATGGCATAAGGTGCACATGGGTAACACCAAGCTCTTTTAAATGATCTATTCCGGTTGCATCACCAGCCGTGTTCTTTGTTCTTTTCTCCGTTAATGCCAGGAATTTCCCCCGATTCTTTATGCCCGAAGTAGTATCCACCGAAAAATCACGATGATGCATTTCATACAGAATAATATCGGCGTCACTCTTTAAAGGCGGACGTTGATCGGACGACCATCCTTGTGGATTGGTATCCGCCAAATCTATAACAGCTGCTCGTTTACCGTTCAGTCCCACAGCTTTTGCCATAATACCTGGAGTTTCTCCCAGCCATTTTTCTTTGATCTTCACATTAAATGCATAGAACTTACCTTTAAGGTTCTGGTTTACAGAAGCACTCCAAAGACCATCTTCCTTAGGTTCGAGCGTAACCGACTGATAAGCCGAGCCTTCATCGCCCGAATCAAATAACATTAATTCCACCTGCTCGGCCGTTGGAGACCAAAGCGTAAAGGTTGTCTGAGAAGGTGTGTAAACCATCTCATTAATAGGTGCTGAAGGAACCGGATATTCATCAAACGATTTATAGGCTCTCTTCTCCGGCGTACAACTCATTGCAAAAATAGCTAATCCCATCAGGACAATTGATTTTAACTTCATAATGGTTGTTTTTATAAATATCTCACTCTTTATTTTACTCTGTCCGGATTCTTACTAATAAAATCCTTCCAGCCATGATAAGCATTATCCAGTTGCGGACGGCCGGATTGTAGAAAATGACAATAAGCTGCTCCCAGTGCATCCGTAGCATCCATCTGAGGAAGCATGCTTTCTTTTGGAATTTTAAGCATTCGTTGCAACATATCCGCTACCTGCTCTTTACTGGCTTTACCGTTTCCGGTAATAGCCATCTTGATCTTAAGCGGAGCATATTCGGCTATAGGAATATCCCTGCCAAGAGCTGCAGCCATAGCAACACCTTGCGCACGTCCCAGTTTTAGCATAGACTGCACATTTTTACCAAAGAAAGGAGCTTCAATTGCCAATTCATCCGGCAAGAAAGCATCAATAATACCTATTACACGCTCATAGATATGCCCCAATTTAAGATAATGATTTTTGTACTTCCGAAGATCAATTATTCCCATGGCAATCATCTCCGGTTTTGTGCCAACTACTTTCAGCACGCCATATCCCATCAGATTGGTACCCGGGTCGATTCCTAGAATAATCTTTTCTTTAACCGGTTTAATCATTCCATTACCTCCAGTAATGTGGGGAATCCCACGACTTTATTTCCGAACATTTTTGTTAGTTCGTCATTTAGTTGGATTCCTATTTCCGTATGCCAGCGATGCAGCAAAGCACTACTTTCTACTTCCCATTGCAGAGAAAAGCATTCTGTTGTTTCGTCACGATGACTCAGCACTCGCAGTAACCTATGATTCTTTAAAATTCCATTCTTCTCGGTTTCAGGAACATAAACCTCGTTTATCCAGATAAGAAAGTTACTTAAAACTTCTTCGTCAATATTGTAAGTTGTATTATAAACTAGCATATTCAAAAAATTGTTTTGGCAAAGATAGTTTATAATTCGAAATATATATCTATATTCACGCCGTAATTATATGGGGTATTAGCTCATCTGGCTAGAGTGCGACACTGGCAGTGTCGAGGTGATCGGTTCGAGTCCGATATGCTCCACAAAAAAGGATACTACACCAACTGTACATCCAAATCCTTCACAAAGAGAACAGATAAAGTGGCAGAACTATTAACCGAATTGGTCTTAAAGTTGCCATTTTGCAATAATCCGGTAACATCTTTATCATTAAAAATAACTTTTCCAATATGATAACCCTTTTTGGGTGAGATATTAAAAGTAAGCACTTCACCTGCAGGAACTGTTATTGCTTGTCCACTCAATAGAGTATTATTTTCGCAGAGAACAACTCCCCCCACATTCTTTTTGACAATTAAAACGTACTCGCTCTCTATTCTTTGTTCTGCTACTTCTGAAAATTGACCCCACACTTTATTTGTCATATAAGCTGTAGATGAATTCTCAGGCACAATTAGTTTGCAACTTTTTCTATCTATACCTTCCCAAACATTATCCAATATAGTCTGTGGAACCGAGTTGAAATTTTTAATCTCGGATATGGAGCAGCAATTCTTAAAAGCAAATGAGTTTATTTTTGTACTTTTAGCAGGAAGAGTGATTTTCGTAAAACATGTACAATCAGCAAATGCTTCTTTACCTATGGTAGTTAGCGTAGACGGGAAATTAAGTTGTTTCAAACCTCTGCAATTTTTAAAGGCGCAATTTCCTATTGAAACCAATGACAATGGAAGATCAATATTCAACAACTTTTTATTAATAAAGAGAGAATCTGGTATAGTCAGCATCTTAGCCGCACTTAAATTAATAGAAATCAAATTGGGCATATGAGATTTTATCACATGAAAATCATTCTTATCTAGCTTTCCTTCCAGAATAAGAGAATTTACCTTATTAAGAACAATGCCCGCAGCAAATATTTCAGAAGCCAGTGTACCGGCTTTTTCAATATTTAAATGAAGCGTATTGCCATCACCTTCAACAATTGCTTTATTCTTCCAATAAAAAGCTGACTGATAACGGTCTCCGGTTCCATTCGGAACATATATTGCAACCACTCTTTTATCTAAGGAACCTGAGCGCATAATCGGAGGAGTAGTGGCCTTTATTTTACAGGTTGAGGCACTACAACCATAAAACGTATCATCACCTAACATAGAAAGAGATTTAGGAAGATTGATATTAGTCAGACTGGAGCAACCATAAAAGGCACAATCACCTATGCTTGAAAGCACATCAGGAAAAACCACGTCAGTTAAATTAACGCAACCATCAAAAGCATAATTACCAATATTCTTCAGAGTTGAAGGAAACGTTACCTTAGTTAATGACGTACATCCTGAAAAAGCACTAAACTCAATTGAAGTTATGGTGAATGGTAATTTTATTGATTTAAGGGAAGTTTTCCCTCTAAAATTTCCATCATTACTACTAAAAGCATATCCAGGAATAACATTTGCATTATAATCAAGACTATTAGAAATAACAGTGGTAGCCTCAAGATCAATGTTTGCAAGCGCAGGCATGCAATCTCTCATTGCTTCAAAGTCTTTTTGGTCTATTTTACCAACCAAAGTTAAATTAGTTACAGCTTTTAATTCTTCAGGAGTAAGTAGACTACTCAATTTCCCCGGCGTAGCTATATAAACTGTTTTATTTACTTGTGCGCCAAGTGGTAACACAAAAATTATTTGCAATAAAACAGCAAATAAGTATTTCAAATTAATCATCTTATTATATTCAATATTTCCTTTTCACTTCAAATAATTTGCAAAATTAATTCATTTGAATGAATAAAAGAAATATTCTTAATCCATTTACTTAAAAAAGATAGACAAATTTACCAACAAAGCAAGAACAATATTTAAAATACAATCTATTTAAAGAAAGAAAACATCATAAAACTTCAATTTAAACAACTGATAAACTGAATATTAAAAATATAAATATATAAGAAAAAGAACAAATAGCCTGATATATAAAAGTATACTATAAATTATCATATCAATTTCTATTTATATAATCATTCAATATAACATATAATTAAATAACATTTAAGTTATTAATATGTAATTTATAAATTAAAAAAGCACCTTTCTAAATACATACATTTATACTTAAACAAAATAAGTTACAAAAATAAATCATTTTATTTACTAAATTATAAATCAAGCTATTACAGCATTATTTATTGAAAATCAATAGCCGATTTAAGTCGTATATCAACAGAAGAGGCACCAATCTCCAATACAACTTTTCCTTTCGGAAGAACGAAAGAATGGCTTTCCTCACTCCAACGCATCAATTCCGTTGCAGCAACCGAGAGAGTTACTTCTTTCTTTTCTCCTTCTTTAAGTGCTATCCGACTAAAAACTTTAAGCTGCTTAATAGGATCATTGGCTTTACGGTTTAGCTTACTAGCATAAAGTTGCACTACCTCTTCTCCATCTCTTGCTCCACTATTGCGTAGCTGAAATGTAACTCTTAAAGTATCACCCGAGTGAACAATCCGACTATCTGTTTTCAGATTGGAATAAACAAAGGAAGTATAACTCAATTCATAAAACTATTCATTAAAGTAGATTGTTACATATAAAAATAGTATAAGTAACAGAATCATTTAAATAAAAGAAGAATATAAAATGATATTAGTAATGAGAAAGTTATTATTTCTTGTATTATTCTTGCCCATTATAGTTTTTGCACAAACAAAACAAGACCTATTCTACCTGATTGACAAATTTCCGGTTAACAAATCAGGAGATGTGGATTTCTGTATAATCGACTCGGTTAAAAACTCAAGTAAAGGAGTTATTTATATTAAAGCTATTCAGGTTATTGATCATTGCTTTAAAAATGCCCCATCAACAACTATACCTCTTTATGATGACGTAAATAATATAATAATATATAAAGGAAAGTTTATTCGCTTCGACAGGACACAAAAAACATTTTCAACAGTGCTGAACACATACATATATCGATTTACACTAAAAATTGAATGCATGGATAATGCTTACAAATTAAGTATTTACGATATTTCTGAAAGTGAAGGAGACTTCACAATTTTACTGTCCGACTTGCTTAAAAAAGAATATTACGAGAAGATGAAATTATCCGCAGGTTCATTAAAGGCAAAATACAATTCTATTTTATTCATTTATAACTATCTGACAAGCAAAATTAAATCTGTGCGCGAATATCTGCTAAAAGAAAATGTGCAAATTAAAAGCAAACAGCCGGAATAAGATTTTCATTCCGGCTGTTTGCTTTTAATTAGTATATTAAATCTATTTATTTACTATTCAGAATTATTTTTCCATTCTTTAAATCTTTTGATGAAGCTTCAAGAATAATCTCACCAGCTTTATCTGTTGTTTGAACAATTGCAGTAAGCATTCCATTAAATAAAGTCATCTGAGGTAAATGAAACAAATCCATAGATATAGGATCGCCATTTGCACCGGCACGATAAGTTCCGGCACCTTTCACCTTAAATTTAACCAATTGATTGACATTCGGACAAAGATTGCCATCTTTATCAACAACTTTAACTGTAACATAAGCCAAATCTTTTCCATTAGCTATTAATGAAGTTCTATCAGCTACCAGCTCAATATGATGAGGTTTACCTGCTGTATGAATTTCTTTTTCAGCTACAGCTTTACCATCCTTATCATAAGCTACAACCTTTACAGTTCCCTGTTCATATTTAGTATCCATCCACATCAGACGATAACGTTTCTGGCGTTTAAGTTCCTTCATTGAAGCATCATCGCCACTGTTATCAACAGTAACCGACATATCTTTTGTTCGTTTACCCTGGCTCTTACCATTTATAAAGAGTTCTGCAGAAGGATAATTGGTATATACAAATATTGGAGTAACCTCTCCTTCACGACCTGCCCAATTCCAGTGAGGAAGAATATGCAAAGTCTCCTTAGTTGGATTCCAATGACTACGATACAAGTAATATCTGTCTTTTGGAAGACTGGCAAGATCTACAATTCCAAATAATGAACTATGACTTGGCCAGTTTGTATAATACGGAGTTGGTTCACCCAAATAATCGAAACCAGTCCACACAAATTCACCCATACAATAAGGTAAATCATCATGCTGAATAAAATCATCTTCCGGAAGATTTGACCAGCTACAATATTCCACATCGTATGAAGAAGACTGATGATCATCATACATTGCCATAGCTTTACGTTCTACCGGGAATTTATAAGTACCTCGAGAACTTACAGTTGAAGCTGTTTCACTACCTAAAATAAGCTCCTGCGGAAGTTTCTCGTAATTCTCTTTGTATTTAAACGGGCGATAATTAAATCCGGCAACATCCATAATTGCCGCAAAGTTATTATTGACAACAGCTCCCGGATTATCCATCCCCTGAGTTACAGGACGTGTAGGATCTTCGCGATGACAAATATCCTGCAAGTAACGAGCTACCTTAGCTCCACCCTTAGAACCTTGTTCAGGAACCTCATTACCAATACTCCACATTACAATACTAGGACTGTTACGGAAATTATGTATCAGATTAACCAAATCTTTTTCAGCCCACTGATCAAACAGATGATTGTAACCATTCTGACATTTAGCAATCTTCCATTCATCGAAAGATTCGGCCATAACCATCATACCCATTTCATCACAAACTTTAATCTGCTCAGGAGAAGGCATATTATGAGAAGTACGAATTGCATTACAACCCATATCTTTTAATATTGTAATCTGGCGGCGAAGTGCAGCTTCATTTATTGCAGCACCCAGAGGACCTAAATCATGGTGCAAACAAACACCTTTGAATTTTGTAAGCTTCCCGTTCAGAAAGAAACCTTTACCTGGAATAATTTCAATAGAACGAATACCAAATGTTGTAGTATATTCGTCTTTCAAAGAAGAACCATCATACAGTTTAGATACTGCTCTATAAAGATATGGATTCTCAGTATCCCATAACTTTGGTTGATTTACAATTAAGTTCTGTTCAAAAACGTCACCATCATACTTTGAGAGCTTTTCTTCACCTGTTGCTACAACTCTATTATTAGCATCCTTTATTTCAGTAACCAGACGAAAGTTATCAACGTTAGAATCAACCGGACGTACTACTTTAGTCTTTAAGTTCACTTTTGCAAATTCAGAAGTAATCTTAGGAGTAGTCAATTGCGTTCCCCAAACAGGAATATGTGCATCTTCTGTGATAATCACATGAACATTTCTATATAATCCAGCTCCCGGATACCAACGTGAAGATTCTGTGAGGTTTTCCAAACGTACAGCCAACAGATTTTCTCCACCTTCATTTAAATAAGGAGTAATATCAAATTTAAAAGAATTATACCCATATGGCCAATATCCAACTTCTTTTCCATTCAAATAAACACGAGCATGACTCATTGCTCCATCAAAAAGGATTGCTGCTTTTTTACCTTTGTTGAATTCGGGCACTTTAAAGTTTATTCTGTACCAACCAACACCTACAAAAGGAAGTCCACCAGTACGTCCGGCATGTTCCATTGCTGCTTTCTGCCCATCTTGTGTAATAGCAACTTTTTGCATATCGTTTTTAGAACTAAAAGGACCATAAATAGCCCAGTCATGCGGTACAACTACAGATTGCCATTTGCTGTCATTAAAACCAGGATAATATGATTCGGGATTATCAGTTCTGGCAAACTTCCAACCTTTTTCCAACAAGAACTCAGTACGGGTTTGAGCAGAAATTAAGCAAAGAAAACAGCACCATACCAAAGCTAAGAGCAAGAGTTTTTTCATAAGTCTTCGTTTAATTTATATTATTTGAGACAAAAATAAGAAATTAAAAGCAATACTAAAAGTTAAGATTACTCAATGGCATTATAAATATAAAAAAGCATCAGAAAAACGCCATTATATAAAAATAAGACTGTATTAATTTCATTAATAATAATATTTTTAAAATATGACTTGGCATAATATAAATATTTCCTATTATTAATAAATTTACTGATAGGAAACAACTGCCGTAAGAGTTATCTATCGCAAATCGTTTTTTGAGAATATTCAACTAAATCAATCTTTATTCAATAATATACTATTATTCATAGAAAAGGCTCCTTGATCAAAAGATCAAAGAGCCTAAAATTACAAATTCATATTTTATGATTTCACTTCTTCTCTACAAGGAGTCATAACACATGAATCATCAGCTATAGCCTCATCAGTAGATGATTCATCCGAAACTTTTTTATCTGCATGATGACTCTTCTCTACGGGGATTCTCATTCCATAGAATGAACGCCATACAAAAATAAGGCTGAGAATTAAGAAGGGAATAGCAATATACATTGAATAATCCAAATCTGGATTTTGTTTCATCTCAATACAAATTTCTGTTGCCAAAAGCCCGAACAAAGTAGAGAACTTAATAATAGGATTCAATGACACAGATGAAGTATCCTTAAATGGATCTCCTACTGTATCACCCACAACTACAGCTTCATGTAATGGTGTATTTTTCTGTTTCAAGTCTACTTCCACCACTTTCTTGGCATTATCCCAGCTACCTCCGGCATTTGCCATAAAGATTGCCTGAAATAAACCAAATACAGCAATAGAAACCAGATAAGCGACAAAGAAGTTCGGATCCATAAAGGCAAAAGATAAAGTAAGAGAGATCAATGCTATAAAAATATTCCACATACCTTTCTGAGCATATTGAGTACAAATCTTCACTACCGATTTAGAATCTTCAATATCCGCCTCCTTCTTGCTCATATCAAAATTCTTCTTAATGAATTCCACAGCACGATAAGCTCCGGTTGTTACTGCCTGCATAGAAGCTCCACTGAACCAGAAAATAACTGCACCTCCACAAATCAAACCAAGAATAACAGGTGCATCGGTAAGAGAAAGATTAAGCATTCCCACTTTTTCCAGTAATAGAATAATAGAGAATATCATAGTTGTAGCGCCAACAACAGCTGTACCAATCAGTACAGGCTTCGCTGTTGCCTTAAATGTATTACCAGCAGAGTCATTTGCTTCAAGGAAATGTTTTCCTACTTCAAAATCAGGTGTAAAGCCAAATTCTTTATTAATTGATTCGCTGATACCAGGAATTTGTTCTATTTGTGAAAGTTCAAAGACAGATTGTGCATTATCTGTAACAGGACCATAACTATCAACCGCAATGGTAACGGGCCCCATACACAAAAAACCAAAGGCAACTAATCCAAATGCAAATATTGAAGCATGAGGACCAAGAATCTCAACTAAACCTTGTTCTGAAGTAAAATATGCAATAGTCATTAGAGCAACAATCAGTAACCCGGTCCAGAAAGCACTTAAATAACCAGTTACAATACCAGAAAGAATATTTAAAGATGCACCACCTTCACGTGAAGCAGTTACAATTTCCTGCACATGATTTGATTTTGAGCTAGTAAACATCTTGGTAAATTCAGGAATCAGCACAGCGGCCAAGGTTCCACAACTAATTATAATAGCCATTTTCCACCATAGAGTCTGATTTGGAAGATCACCCAATAACAAATGACTCATAAAAAAGCTGACAGAAATACAAAGAATAGCAGCAATCCATATTAAACGCATTAATGGATTCTCAAAATTAAAGTCTTTCTTATTCGCATAAAGTTTTTTAGAAATTGCCTGATTGATAAAGAAAGAACATCCGGAAAGAAAGTCCATCAAAAAACGCATACCAAAAATCCAAACTATCAACTTAGCTTGTATTGTAGGATCATTTATAGCCAAAGTTATAAATGTGATTAAAGCTACACCTGTTACACCATAAGTTTCAAAACCATCGGCAGTAGGACCTACGCTATCTCCTGCATTATCACCGGTACAATCGGCAATAACACCAGGGTTACGAGGATCATCTTCCTTAACTTTAAATATAACTTTCATCAAATCCGAACCAATATCTGCAATCTTGGTAAAAATACCACCGGCAATACGCAAAGCACTTGCACCTAAAGATTCACCAATAGCAAATCCCAGGAAGCAAATACCTACTCTGTCACGTGGTACAAACAACAAGATAATCACCATCATCACTAATTCCAGAGAGATAAGGAATAAGCCCACACTCATACCAGCTTTCAAAGGAATGTTCACCACATCCAGTGGTTTGCCACGCAAAGAAGCGAAAGCAGTTCGTGCATTTGCGAAGGTATTTACACGAATACCATACCATGCCACACAGTAAGATCCGGCCATACCCACAACAGAGAATAGCAAAACCTCCAGTACCACCTCAATCGGTTTTCCCAATAATCCAAAGAAATATATACATAAAATAGCTGCAACAATAGTAAAAAGCATCAAAAGGAATCTACCTTGCTGCAACAAATAAGTTCGGCATGTAGCATAAATTGTAGCAGCCACTTTTAGCATCGAATCATGCGCCTTTAACTTTTTAATCTGATGGAACAAGATCAAGCTGAATCCCAACGTTCCTACAATAATTAAAGCTCCATAGAAAAGAAAATCCCAAGAGGAGACAGTTCCACCAAAAATGTGGTAAGTACCTTGATGCAGATCAGGTATAGCTAAATCAGCTTCACTCGCCTGCATATTCAAACAAAGTCCAAATAACGAAAACGTTAAAAAGAAAAATTTCATGAGTTTATTCATGGCATTCATTGTTTAAGATTTAAGATTCGTGTTTCAAAAAAACAGCCTAATATACATATTTTTTAATTTAAAGATAACATTTTAATTAAATTTAATTTTTACCTACATTAGTAAATATTTGTTTATATATCCAATCTATGTTAAACGACATAAAAGCATAAATAAAAACCGGTCAGGAATTAAATTCCAAACCGGTTACAGGTTTATATATCAGGAACAGGAGTTATCAGAGAAAACCTTTCTATTACTAAATATATTGCATTTATGAGTCTGATAACCTGCAAGTAACAGGAACATTATCAAAAGAAACAAGTATAGTACATACTAATCCTGTAAATAATAATCCACCGTTGTTACTACACGAACACTTTTAATATAAGGAGTATTTGCGTCACGATCTACAATAGAAAATTGTCCTTGATTAGCAGTCTTGATTTTTCCCAGTTTACTATCAGAATCCTTAGCAAACTTTTCAGCTGCTATTCGTGCATTTTTAGTTGCATTCTCTATCATCTGAGGTTTAATTTCATTAAGTTTAGTAAAGTCATAAGTCACATTATAACGATAGTCTCCTCCGGTAAGAGCGATACCTTGTTTCAGCAATTCGCTTTGCTCTGCCATCAGACTTCTTACTTTATCTACTTTTTCGGAAGTAACAGTAATAACCGATGTTATATTGTAACGATATGGAGAAGTGTTATTCCCGGTATATCGTTCTGCTTGCATATCTATGATTTCAGGAGCTGAGATACTAATTTCCTTTTCTGTAATTCCTTTTAATTTAAGAAAGTTCACAATGATATTATTCTTCGCTTTAATATTATTGTAAAGAGTAGGAAGATCATCTCCCAAATCTTTAAACATCAATGGCCACGTAACTTTATTAGCCGGAACTTCCATTTCAGCTAAACCTTTAACCGAGACTACCCGGTCCTTATCTTTAAAATCATTTATACCAGCTCTTATACAAATACCCAAAAGAAATAGCCCAAGTGCCACAATAGTAGCTTCTTTCATCCAATTTTTCATAATTTACACCTTTTTAGTTAGATCTAATATTTTGTCAAACGTAATGAATTGAAATGATATTTCCAAATAAAGAAACATTAAGATTTAGATACATGAATAATTTAATTATATTTGCATACAACTAAACACACTAATTATGAATACAGAATATAATGAACACAGCGAGAAAGAGAATTCTGAAATTCAGGTTATGATTGACGAAAATTCTTCAGCTACTAAAAAGTGGAAAAATATAGTGATTGGAGTTTTATGTATACTTACTCTATTCACTGTGTGGGCCGGATACCTTATTATAAATGGGTCTCTCACTTATATTACAAATCCGCTGAGTATAAATATACTCGATGATGTGGCCATTCTTTGCATCCTGTGGTTTGTTGGTGTATTCATTGCACTGGCTCACAGACTAGGCATTCTTGGATTTGGCAAGAAAGAGGTAAAAGAAGATACTTTACCAGCTACAGACACCGAAACAGAACCGGAAGAAGAAAATAAAAGCAAACTTAAAAAATATCTTTTTCCAGGATTGACTATTTTAGTAGTAATACCTGTTATATCGGCAGTAGTATTATACTACATAATATACTTCATCGTATTCCTATTTCTGGGAATTCTTCCTTACTTGGTAGGGGTAGGTATGATTACAGGATTGATAATCTCCATAATTCGTTTGTCGAGAATGGTCTATAAGCCTAAAAGAGCAAAGAAAATAATGACATACTCAACACTGATGATTCTTGCTTACGCATTTGTTATCTTTATGATGTACGAGTTTGATTCAAAGACAAAAGGAAATCAGCCCAGTCCTGCCATTGATCAGCAGGAGGTAAGAGATAGTACGCTTGTTAATCAGTAATAAATAACTTCACCACCATCGGATTCAGCAAATTCCCTGAGCAGAGATTGCATGTAATTCACAGCTTCGACTAGCCCTTCATTTCCGCTGTAACCATTGATTATAGCTAATAGCTGAGTTGTGTCAACCGATAGTTTTGTGCGCTCATTATCACTGGTTGGTGTGCCGATTCCGCCAATTGCGTCACGGTAGATAGGTAACCCCTCAATATTAAGTACGCCTCTGCCAATGCCTTCGAAAGGTTCATCCGCTTTACCAACGCCCAGTTCCACGGTATTTCCTACTATCTTCGCAGCGTCAAAGCCACCTATTGAATATCCGGTACGGATAGAAACCAGATTTATGAGATCCACCAAAGTATCTATTTTGTAAAGAGGTAAATCTCTGACAATTCTTCTGCAAAGAGCTTCAGCCGACGGACGATAACGATTAGGGTCCTTACCGAATTTCTTATATGCATTACGCGTTGCAAGAATATGAGGATTATTCTTCACCTCGTCTATCTTGTGAGAAGCCTTGTATTCTGCTGCCACCAAATCTATCTGCTTCCACAATTCCCCGTTGAAAGAGGAATTCTTTACCGTTGCAAGTATAGCCGCACCATTATAATCAGGACAAGCCTTACGGACTTCTTCAGATACTTTGAGAATAAACATCAGATCTTTTTATTTTTTCAACATTATACCAGACAAAACACGTCCGGACTTAGTACCCAGACGACGGGCAGAGAAAAAGCGTTCGTGTTGTTCGTAGGTACAGATACCCGACACCTCTATATTATCCAGCAACACTCCAGCTTCAGTCAATTGAATACGATTAGCTTCCCATAAATCAATATGATGCTTCTGAGTATCTTCATTCCAGGAAGAGATCTTCGTCATATCATATCCAATCTTAAGAAAAGCACTATAAACTTCTTCTCCTACTTCAAAGGCATCAAAGGAAATACTTGGACCAATGGCAGCTAAAACATCCTTCGCATCAGTATTATATGTATTATCCATAAAGTCGAGAGTCTGTTTAACTATTTTAGCAACAGTACCTCTCCATCCTGCATGAATTACAGCTATCGCCTTATTAACCGTATCATATAAAAGAACCGGAACACAGTCGGCAGTAGAAACACAAAGACAATAACCCGGTATGTTGGTAATTAAAGCATCCACACCATGAAGTCTGCGTTGCTGTTCTTCCAAAGATAAGCTCACATAGAAAGGATCAATTGCCCTGATTGTATTTCCGTGAGTCTGAAATGGAATTACCAACTGCTGCGGTTGAATACCTACTTTAGCACATAACACTTCCTGATTACGTTTTACCTTCTCTGGATCATCACCCGAAAAAGGCGCACAATTAAATGATGCGAAAGTATCTTCGCTATAACCACCTTTACGTGTGGTTACAAAATGAGAAATATTGGGAATTGAACATAGTTGTTCAAAACCCAATATTACTTTATCTTCTGTTAATTCTGTCATGATTATTCCCAGTCTTCTTCTTCATAATCATCGAAGATTTCCTCTTCTTCATCCTCATCTTCATAAGAATACTCGAAGTCTTCGTCTTCGCCCATTTCCTTTAATTCAGCCTGAAGCTTAGTCACATCTTTAGGACGGTGAACAATTCCTTCAATCTTGTTTCCCTCTTTGTTCAGTTCTTCCCAAAGAATATCCTTCAAGGCTGCTACGCCAAGGCCAGTTATTGACGAGATAAACACATGCGGTATAGATTCCGGAAGCGTTTTTTCTATTTCGTCCATCAGTTCCTGATCCAGCATATCACATTTAGTTATGGCAAGAACACGTTGTTTATCGAGCATCTCCGGATTAAAGGTAGAAAGCTCGTTGAGCAGAATTTCATATTCCTTCTTAATATCATCTGCATCAGCAGGAACCATAAAAAGCAAAAGAGAATTTCGCTCAATATGTCGAAGGAATCGGAGTCCCAGTCCCTTACCTTCACTTGCACCTTCTATAATACCTGGAATGTCAGCCATCACAAAAGATTTTCCTTCACGATAAGAAACAATACCCAAATTTGGTTCGAGTGTAGTAAAAGGATAATTGGCAATTTTGGGTTTAGCCGCAGATACAACAGATAGCAAAGTAGATTTACCTGCATTAGGGAAACCTACCAAACCAACATCGGCCAGCAACTTCAACTCCATAATAATTGTAAGTTCCTGCATTGGTTCACCAGGTTGAGCAAAACGAGGAGCCTGACGAGTCGCAGTTTTAAAATGCGAGTTACCCTGACCACCTCTACCACCTTTCAGCAGCATTACTTCCTGTCCGTGATCCGTTACATCGCAGATATATTCACCAGTTTCAGCATCATACACTACAGTACCGCAAGGAACTTCAATATATTTATCTTCACCGTCTTTACCAAAACTGCGTTGCTTACCACCCGATTCACCATGTCCGGCCATAATATGACGGTCGTATCTCAGGTGCAAGAGTGTCCAGTAATTACGGTTACCACGTAATATAATATGACCTCCTCTTCCGCCGTCGCCACCGTCGGGTCCGCCATTGGGGATATATTTTTCTCTTCGCATGTGCGTAGAGCCCCTGCCTCCCTTTCCGGAGCGGCAATAGATCTTAACGTAGTCAACAAAATTAGATTCAGCCATAATAATATATTCTTCTTAAATTATAATTTTTCAACAGCAGTAACAATATCAGCAAAGATGCTTTCCAATGTGCCAAGACCTTTGATATACTGATATTTTTCTTCTTTTTTATAGTAATCTTTCAATGGAGAAGTCTGAGTATTGTAAACAACCAAACGTTTTTTGATAGTTTCCATGTTGTCATCAGCACGACCACATTCCTGACCTCGTTTAATTAAACGAGCAATTAATTCTTCTTCTGGCACATCAAGATCAAGCATGATAGAAACATCTTGTCCTCTTTCATTAAGCATTACTTTCAAAGCTTCAGCCTGAGGAATAGTTCTTGGAAAACCATCAAAGATAACTCCTTTGCTTTCTTTCAAATTATCAAGTACGCTAGCCAGGATGTCAATAATCAAAGAATCGGGAACTAATTGTCCCTGATCGATATACCCTTTAGCAGTTTTACCAAGTTCTGTATTGTTTTTGATTTCTGCACGAAGTACATCTCCAGTAGAGATATGATTAACACCAAATTTCTTAATAATAAATTCACTTTGTGTTCCCTTACCAGAACCGGGAGCACCAAAAATAACAATGTTCAACATTTCTTTTTACCTATTTTTTATTTAAAATTATTCTGCTAAAGTGTAGATATCCGGATAATTTCTGCCATATCCATCATAATCCAAACCATATCCTACAATAAAATCATTTGGAATTCTCATTGCACAATATTTGATATCAAGCTCCACCTCAAGTTTGTCTGGTTTTACAAGCAACGATGCTATATGAATAGCTTTAGGGTTTCTTGTGCCAAGTGTTTCGAGCAAACGCTGCATGGTAAGACCGGTATCAACTATGTCTTCCACAATAACCACTGTTTTTCCCTGAATATCTTCCGACAAACCAACCACTTCTTTGATAACTCCGGTAGAAGCAACACCTTCATAAGAAGCTAGCTTAACGAAAGTCACCTTACTAGGAATATTGATTTGTTTCATTAAATCAGCAGTAAACATAAAAGATCCGTTAAGAACACTAATAAAAATAGGGTTCTCATCTTTCAAGTCACGACTAATTTCGTTAGCAACACGAGTCACTTCCTTTTGAATGCTCTGCTCATCAATTGAAAGAGCAAATGTTTTATCTTTTATCTGAATTGTTTTCATAACATTTATATTTTAGTATAATTGCGCAAAAGTACTACTTTTTACGAAAAGAAGTGCAACAACTTAATAAGTTATTCTACACCATGCATCAATTTCTGCAATTTCTTAGAAAGCAGGAATAAGATAACGGCAGAGATACCCGACATTACAACGAACACCATAAAGAAATCGTATAATGACGCAATTTCAATACCAAACAAGTGCTTTACTTTTCCGGCTTCAGGATACAATCCGCTAAGCATTCCGGCAAACTTATTGGCAGATGCTGTAGACAAATACCAAACGCCCATCATTAAAGATGCGAAACGAACAGGAGTTAACTTGTTAACCATAGACAAGCCTATTGGTGACAAAGCCATTTCGCCCATCGTGTGAATAAAGTAAAGACCAGTAAGCCAAATCATGCTAACCTTAACACCTGGTTGAAGATCTTTCACACCAAAAGCAATAAACAAATAACCAAGCGACAAAAGGAACAAACCAATAGCCTGTTTAGTAGGAGAAGATGGTTCCATCTTTCTTTTGTTCAGGAATCCCCAAATAGCCGGCATTATAAAAGCTAAAGCAACTACAAACAGTGGATTGAATGACTGGAAGTAAGAAGCAGGCATTTCCCATCCAAAAAGTGTACGGTTAGTTTGTTCGGCAGCAAAGAGTGTTAATGAAGCTCCTGCTTGTTCGTAAGCAGCCCAGAAGAAAATAACAAAGAAAGCAATGATATAAATTACCCAGATACGCTGTCTTTCAATCTTATTCAATGAACTATCACAAATAATATAAGCAGGAATACCAATACATGAAGAGAAGATACCCGCGCTAATGATATCACCATTAAACAGATACATGAATAATGCAAAAAGAGCAACTGTAACACCAACAAAGAACAAGGCCTTCTTAATAGCGTCTTCCTTTGAGATTGTAGGTTGCTTTTCTTCTTCAGTAGCTTCCATTTTTGCCTTGTGTGCATCCGGTATAATACCAATCTGTTCTCCAGTAGGAGAAATCAAATATTTATTTTTCAACGTTTCAAATACCAAAACGGTAAACACAATACCAATGGCAGCAATCAGGAATCCCCATTTAAAATCATTAGGATCTCCTGTCTCACCGAAATATCCACAAACAAGAGGTGCCATGAATGCTCCCACATTTACACCCATATAGAAAATGGTGAAAGCGGAATCCAGACGACGGTCATTCGGTTCGTATAATTGTCCAACCAAAGTAGCAATAGTAGGTTTAAAGAAACCATTTCCAAAAATGATGCATCCTAAACCGGTATACATCAGCATATGAGATAGTTCCACCGAACTAAGGAACGATGCACTAAGAAATAAAAAGAACTGTCCAAGCCCCATCAGTATCGCTCCCCAGAAAATTGAGCGACGGATACCCCAGTATTTATCGGCAACATAACCACCAATCAGCGGAGTTAAGTATACCAAACCTGTGTAACTACCGTAAATGGACGAAGCAAGCTCTTTATCCATCATTAAAGCCTGTGTTAAAAACAAAATGAAAATTGCACGCATACCGTAGTAACTGAAACGTTCAGCGGTACCTGTTGCAAAGATGAGGTAAAGACCTTTGGGATGCCCTTTAGATTGACTCATAAATACTATATTATTCTATATTTTTATTAATTGGATGCAAAAGTAGTGATTTTACAGTAGTTTATAGGTAAAGAGTTGACTTTTTTGTGAGCTTTTAGTACTTTTGCGCGATCAATAATAAAAAGCAATGAAAATATTTCCAAGCATACAAATTAAACAGTTAGATGCTTACACTATACAGAATGAGCCTATCTTGTCTATAGATCTTATGGAACGCGCAGCAGTAGCCTTAACAGGTGCAATTATAAAATATTACAGTAAGGAAACTCCGGTTATTGTATTTGCAGGTCCGGGCAATAATGGCGGTGACGCGCTTGCTATTTCTCGTCTTCTGGGAGAACAGGGCTACAAGGTAAAAGCATACTTGTTTAATACAGGCGATCACATATCGGAAGATTGCGAGATGAATAAAGAGCGTCTGTTGCAAAACACAGAGGTAGAATTCACAGAAATCACCAGTGCATTTGAGCCCCCGGTTTTGAATGAAGATTGTCTGGTTATTGACGGACTTTTTGGTTCCGGACTCAAGAAAGCACTATCCGGAGGCTTTGCAGCAGTAGTAAAATACATTAACTCATCACCATCAAAGGTCGTTTCTATTGATCTTCCATCCGGATTAATGTGCGAAGACAACACTTACAATATAAAGAATCATATAATTCGCGCCGATAAAACGCTATCTTTACAATTACCAAAGCTTTCTTTCTTTTTCGCTGAAAATGAAGATTATTTAGGTGAATGGGAACTTTTAGACATAAATTTAAGTCAGGAAGGAATTGAAAACAATTTTACATCTTGGTATCTAACTGAAGAAACTGATATAAAGAAACTGATTAAGCCACGCAAGCGTTTCACTCACAAAGGAAACTACGGACATGCACTGCTTATTGCAGGATCGTATGGCATGGCGGGTGCTTCTATACTGGCTGCTAAGGCTTGCCTGAAAACCGGTGTTGGTTTATTAACCGTTCATACACCTTTAAAGAACAACGACATACTTCAGACTGCTGTTCCCGAAGCAATGGCTCAGCATGATATGCACGAAAGCTACTTCACCACGCCCGTATATCCCGATAGTTATACCTCAATAGCCATCGGTCCGGGATTGGGAAAATCAGAAGAAACAGCTGCAGCCTTAATGGAACAAATAAAACTTTGTCAGGAACCAATTGTGCTCGACGCCGATGCTCTGAATATTATTGCAGAACACCGTCAGATTCTGCCTTCTATTCCAAAAGGTTCCATCCTCACTCCTCACCCTAAAGAGCTGGAACGCTTGGTGGGTAAATGCGAAAGCAGTTTTGCACGGATGATTAAGGCACGCGATCTGGCAACCAATTGTAAAATCTACATTGTACTAAAAGGAGCATACACCATTGTTGTTACTCCCGAAGGTAACTGCTTCTTTAACCCAACCGGAAATCCGGGAATGGCAACAGCCGGCAGTGGTGATGTGCTGACAGGAGTTCTGCTCTCTTTATTATCGCAAGGCTACACATCCGAAGAAGCTTGCAAACTAGGAGTTTATTTACACGGGCTGGCAGGAGATATTGCTAAGGAAAAGCTGGGAGAAAGAGGATTAACATCGGGCGATATAGCCGATAATATTCCATTTGCATGGCTTAAATTAACCCAAAACACAGATAAGTAACGCAAATAAATATGTTCTTAGAGAATTTTTCTCTACATTTGTGATTTAATATATAGGTAAAGTTAAAACAGAGATTTATATGAAAAAATCAATAGCATTATTGAGCCTTCTTCTTCTTTCTGCAAACACATTCGCGCAGACAGAAGTTAGTAAATATGGAGGAAAGGATCAGGAGTATGGAGTTACATACACACTCCCTAAAAGTGTAATTGAAATAGAAGTCGAAACTGTAAAATCCACTTATATACCAGGCGAATTCTGCAAATATGCCGACCGCTATCTCAGACTAACAAACATTTCCGACACAAAAGAAGAACATTGGGAAATAACCGGCGTAAAAGCTAAAAGCATTGGTATCCCGGATGCCGAAAAGACTTACTTCATAAAGCTGAAAGATAAAACTCTTGCTCCTTTAATGGAATTGACAGAAAATGGTATTATTAAAACTATCAATCTTCCGTTGAGCCCTAAAGTCACTCCGATAAAAGAGGTACCTGTTGAAAAGAAGGCAAAACCAAATGCACGCGACTTTATGACGGAAGAAATCCTGATGGCTGGTTCCAGCGCAAAAGTTGCTGAGCTTGTTGCTAAAGAAATCTATAAAGTTCGTGATAGTAAAAGTTCACTGCTTAGAGGCGAAGTAGAAAGTATGCCAAAGGATGGTGCTTCTCTGAAACTGGTACTCGAGAAGCTTGACGAACAAGAGAAGGCATTGACCGAACTATTTTCGGGAACAGTAGAAAAAGAGACCAAGAGCTATAAGTTCACCATCGCTCCTACTCTGGACGTAAACAAAGCAATAGCATTCCGTTTCTCAAAGAAACTAGGAGTTCTTGGAGTGAACGACTTAGCAGGATCACCTGTTTACTATACACTGACTAATTTAAAAACAGTTCCCGAAAAAGCGCCTGAAACTGGTAAACCTAAAAAGATTGAAGGAGTGGTTTATAATGTGCCAGGCAAGGCTCATTTCTCAATATTCACTTCGCAAAACAATTTGTTCGACGGTGATTTCATGATTACTCAATTCGGCAGTACCGATACATTAATGAAGGAATTATTCGAGAAGAAATCTGTAGTGAAGGTTACATTCGATCCTTCTACCGGAGGTTTGATTAAAATAGATAGAGAAACTCTTAGCAAATAGCATCTGATAGAATATCTATATTAAACCAGCATTCAGGTATAATCACAATATGCCCGAATACTGGTTTTCTCGTTTTAAATAATATTATTTATACAATATCCTTATTTCAAGATCTTCTGAATCACCTGTTCCATAACCTTATACCCTTTTAAGTTAGGATGTACTTCATCATTTTGATATTGAATATTTAATCCCTGTCTTTCGTCAACCATAACCTTATAATAATCAGCATATGCTATTTTGTTTTGTTTCGCATAGGTTTTAATCTTTTGATTAAGTTCATTTATCTGCTTTACAGATTCTACTTCTTTACGCCATGGATAACAATAAGCTGGCAACACCGAACATAAAACGACTTTGATTTTGTGAGCCTTAGCCAATTCGGCCATTGATACTATATTTTCAAAAATATGCTCAATAGAAATATAGCCATTATTCAATGCAATATCATTTGTACCAGCTAATATAACAACAGCCTGAGGCTTTAGCTGAATAACGTCGGCCTGGAAACGGACAAGCATTTGAGAAGTAACTTGTCCACTAATGCCTCGCCCTGCATAACCATTCTTTTTAAAAAAATCAGGATCTTTGTTTTGCCATCCTTCAGTAATAGAGTTCCCCATAAATACAGCTTTGACAGGAAACTTTACAGTTTTATTAGCTTCAGCATACTTATCAAACTGGGCCCAATCATTCACATTTTGAGCCATCAAAACAGCGCTGCTAATCAACAGCATAAGCAATAAAATAATTTTATTTATTTTCATCGTTACTAGATTTTGTTAGTAAATAAAGAAATAACATTTGCAGTATCTAAATAGCAGGGAGTATTCTTTATTAAAGATTAACACACTTGGCAAAGTTAGTAAATTGCATTAAATCCTGGTTATCTTTTTTACAAATCTTCTATTAAGTTTCCGCTTGCATAAGACTTATATTCTATCTTATCATTACTCTCAATATTCTAACAAACCAATTCATAATAAAAGAAATTAAGAATGTTTATCTGCAGCTTCAAAAATCCGCCTGGTACTGTTTTACAAAATTGCCTATTGCTTTTTACAACTTCTGAACCGCTGATTGTTGTTCTGAAGTTGTCTATGATTTCATATTATTAAAGCCCCAATAAAAAGATATAAACATTTAATATGCAACCAATTACATAGTATTTA
This sequence comes from uncultured Bacteroides sp., assembly GCF_963677945.1. Classification (NCBI taxonomy): domain Bacteria; kingdom Pseudomonadati; phylum Bacteroidota; class Bacteroidia; order Bacteroidales; family Bacteroidaceae; genus Bacteroides; species uncultured Bacteroides sp. The sequence continues at coordinate 4,096,349 of NZ_OY782578.1, forward strand.
CATTTTTCATCTTTATATTTTTTTCATTTTTATCTAAAACCATTACCATCGTATGAAAATATTTTAACAACTTCATTATGAGTTTCTTCAAATTTTATATTTTCTTCTTTAGTATAATCTTCACTATATATATAAGGAGCAAATATCTTATTAAAAATCCCTTTTTGAGCATTTGCTAAATCTATCAGCACTCTTGCCGAATCGCTTGCATCTGTAATAATTATAAAGTTTTGGTGTATAAGAACATCTTTAAACATTTTATCAAAATGAACTTCATCAGGTTTAGTCCTGATAACTGTTCCCGAACACAATTCTTCTTTTGTTGATATTTTACTTATGGTTACTACTAACTTAAAATCCAAAGTTGTAAAATAGCAATCTAATCTTACTACAATATCTTGCTCCTTAAATCGTTTTTTTTTATGCAACCATTCGTTCTTGCAACCGCCTTTTTTAAATTCATCTATTAAATTCAGAAGTATATTTAACGGAATTCTTTTGTTCTCAGATGCTTTTCTAAAACCTTGTTCTAATAACACTAAATAATAACTACAATCTTCAGTACCTCGTATCTTTTCGTAATGAGATTTATCAAATGGAACTGGAACGCTCAAAGAATTAAAACCTTTTATTTTACACTCACTCAATCTATCAGTTGTAACATCTATACAAATCATATTGAACTCAAAATCATTTACATTTTTATATTTTCTAATTGCTCTAGAAAAATAGTTACTAATAAAACGTGTGTAATATGTAAAATCCGAGCTATACATTCGGTCTAATTCATCTGCTTCTAAATTTAAAGCTATATATCTTAAATTCATATATTAAGGCCTTTTATGGTATTGATTATTTTTTAAACATCCTTGATTTCTTAATCTTTCAGCATTTGCTTTTTCTGCATTTAATGCTTTTAGCCTAGCTCCCTTTCCTGCTGATATTTTTTCATTATATAAATCTTTATACTTTTTATTATCCTAATCTCGCAATACAGATATACAACTATCAGTTTCTCAGCTATGTTTGACAAATTTAGCAAATTGAATAAAATTCATATCACAAATCCAATAAAATATAATTAAATATATCAGAACATTGAGTAATATTAAATTTTATATCCTAAAAGCATAACATATACTCTGCTTAACGTGCAAATATGAGTCGTATAAAATTATTCCACTTGATTAAAAATCTGCGGCGAGCTTTTTAAAGAATATCTCGGGATATTTTATTTTTCAGTCGGGATCTTTATTTAATCTTGTACAAAACAAATCAATCTTCTGTACAAAAGAATGATTTGTTTTGTACAAAAGAATGTATTCTTTTGTACAAGAACACACAAACTAATTTAGTAGTTTTATAAAAAGAAGGCGAGAGTTTTGCATAACTCTAGAGTGATTTATCATAAACAACAGCTTCAAGAAAAGGCAGTTTCTAACAAGAGAATAGTAAGATAATGTATTATGTATTAGATAATCAGTCCAAACGAGGTAAGCGCCTACGGGTATAGGAATAATAAAAAAGAATCGCTGTTTTCAGTACAGATTTTAGTAGCAGATGATTTGATTTAGTAGCAGATGACTTTTTATCTGCCACTACCTGAAAAACTTTATAGCAAGTACTTTTAAGCATTTAGTGGCAGATAAGCAGATAATTTTATATTTTTTTGTTTCATGTAGTAATTTTCATTTTATATTTAAACTTAATTCCGCACTCTTAAACTAAACAACCAGTGAGTGGGTTATGTTATATAAGATGTATTTTCTAATAATAAAAAGGTAAATAGTATAAGACATTAACATAAGCTATCCCAGAAATTTAGAACAAAAAGCAAACAGAGGAGATAAGCAAACTTATCTCCTCTGTTTTATGAATGTAAAACTCCTCTGTTAATTTAAAGAGCCGTTTTATATTTTATAAACCCATTAGTGTACAAATGAGAAATATACGTGGTAATACGGTATTCATAGTTTTCCTCATGTTCAAAATGTTCGGCAAGTTGCTCCGTAATCTCTCTTACCGTACGATTTCCATCGATTAAATTCCACACTGCAGAGCCATGTTCTTCGAGCTTTACATGAAGATTGGCCGATTTCCCACACGGAGCAAAGAATTTCTGCATGAACCTATTACGAAAACGGGGAAAGACAATCACAAAAAAATCTTCTTCCTTTTCCGTTGTAACATGTTCACTAATATACGGAATTACATCAAACAGGTTTATTTTTTCTTTTTCCTTCATATATTACTCTTTCATTGAATCGGCTTTCTTAATAGGAACACGAACAAAGAAGTAGCCTATTACCAACATAATAACCAAACCAACTACGTAGTTTGGACTGGCAAATGGAAGCATATCAGCGAAGAAGATGTTGAACATTGCAAAAATGGCAACTACCAACCCCATCAATGCTTCGCCGGCAATCAATCCGGAAGCGAGAAGCACCCCGGTATTTTCCACGGTAGCCAGCTGACCAACGCTATATTTGCGACGTGCTACATATAGATCGAGAACTCCTTTAATCAAGCCACCCACAAAAATAGCAAATACTGTGTTAAATGGAAGATACATTCCCACAAAAATTAGCATCGGACTTGTAATTCCCATCAAAATAAATGCTACAGCCATAACCATTCCGGCAATAATAAGTACCCATGCCATCTGTCCGCCAATGATTCCTTGTGACAAGGCTGCCATTAAACCAGCTTGTGGAGCTGAAAGGTTCTTGCTTCCGAAACCACCTTCGTAACCTTGCTGAAGTCCCATGTTGATATCTCCCTGATTAAGGACAATCAATACACCGAACATTACAAAACCTGCGACAACAACACCGATAAGGTCGCCTACCTGCATTTTCCATGGTGTACCACCAAGGATGTGTCCAGCCTTTAAGTCCTGGAACATTTCTCCACCTACGGCTGCTGCCACACAAACAATGGCTGCAATTCCTAATACAGCTGCAACACCACCATTGTGAGAATCGACACCACAAGCAACAAGAATCAGTGCTGTAACAACTAAAGCGGTAAGAGTCAATCCACTGATAGGGTTATTACTTGAACCGATGATACCAACCAGGTAACCAGAAACAGCTGCAAAGAAGAACGCAAGCACAATCATAATGGTTGAAGCAACAATGGCTACAAGAATACTTGTATTGAAGATGAAATATGTGATTACGAATGTAGCGATGGCAGCAAAACAGATACCTAAAAGAATCCATGATGACTTAAGGTCTTTTTCAGTACGTTCCACATCGGCAGCACTTCCTTGAGTTGCACGTTTCAAGTCCTTTACAGAACGTTTCAATCCTGTTCCAAGACTTCCACGCATTCTGTACAAAGTAAAACATGCTGCAACCAGCATACCGCCGATAGCAATAATACGAACAACTTCTTTCCAAACTACATTTGCCGCATTCATCCATGCATCAGGAGAATCAACTGCAATTCCTGCGTTTTGTGGTAAAGATCCTACAAAAGAAGAACCAAGAACAGTAAGCAACATTGGAACCATTAACCCCCATGCCATTACTGAACCACTAAAGTTGAGTGCTGAAAGGCGTGGACCGATAATGTAACCTACACCTAAATATGCCGGACTGATAGATGGTCCGCCAGCAAGGAAACCTCCATCGAGTGTTTTACCTCCGGCAAACTTAGCGATAGATGATTTAAAGAACGTAGTCCATTCTGTTGCAAACAGTCGAAGATCGCCAGCTATTTTAACAACAGCACCAACAATCATTGCAGAGAATAAATATTTGGAACCACCGGAACCACTACGGCCACTTTTATGAATTTCGGCTGCTGCCACACTTTCAGGGAAAGGAAGTTCTTTATCTTCCACCATTACCCTGCGAAGTAAAGCTACGAAAAGAACACCAAGGATACCACCAGTGATAAGAATCAATGAAGCAATAAAGTAACTGCCTATTGAACTGAACTGTTCGCCACTCCAAACACCGGAAATATAAAATGCCGGTAAGGTAAAGATTGCACCTGCTGCAACCGACTCGCCAATGGAACCAACGGTACGGGTTATGTTTTCTTCCAGGATTGTTCCTTTAAAGAAACGCAAAATTGCCATACCAATTACTGCTGCCGGGTAAGTAGCAGCAATTGTCATACCGGCTTTAAGGCCAAGATAAGCATTCGCTGCTCCCAAAATAACGGCCAGTACCAAACCGATGAGCACTGCTCTACCGGTAAATTCTCTCATGCTTGCATTCGCCGAAACGAAAGGCACGAACTTTTTTTCATCCGCCATATTCTGCTTTTGTGATTAAATTGTATAATAAATTAAACTTATTTTTCTGTCCATAATTCACAAAGATACAACTTATACCTTTTTTAGCAATTAATACTTTCGTTTTTTATTTAATTAATATACAGTAGTGATCAACAAAAAAAAATCCTGCCCGAATAGTTTCGGACAGGACTCTGTCAATGCTATAATCTGTTAATTGATTACTTAGCTAATTTACCAGCTGAACCAAGAACATTTTCTAGTTTCAGTTTATAAAGTGCTTTCAAAGTATCACGAGCAGGACCAAGATATTTACGTGGATCGAATTCTCCTGGTTGTTCTACGAATACTTTACGTACTGCAGCTGTCATTGCCAAACGACCATCAGAGTCGATGTTGATCTTACATACAGCAGAAGAAGCAGCTTTACGAAGTTGTTCCTCTGGAATACCGATAGAGTCAACTAGCTTACCTCCGTATTGGTTGATTTGAGCAACCAATTCCTGAGGAACTGAAGATGAACCGTGAAGAACGATTGGGAATCCAGGGATTTCTTTTTCAATTTCTTCAAGGATATCGAAACGCAATGGAGGTGGGATCAAGATACCATTAGCATCACGAGTACATTGAGCTGGAGTAAATTTGTTTGCTCCGTGAGAAGTACCGATTGAAATAGCTAATGAATCAACACCTGTGCGAGATACGAAATCTACAACTTCAGATGGTTGAGTATATGTGTGGTGTTCTGCAACAACATCATCTTCTACACCAGCCAATACACCAAGTTCACCTTCAACTGTTACATCGAATTGGTGAGCGTATTCAACTACTTTCTTAGTTAATGCAATATTTTCTTCGTATGAGAAATGAGAACCGTCAATCATTACTGAAGAGAATCCCATATCGATACAAGATTTGCAAAGTTCGAAAGAATCACCATGGTCTAAGTGAAGAACAATTTCAGGATTAGCACAACCTAATTCCTTAGCATATTCTACAGCTCCCTGAGCCATGTAACGAAGTAAAGTCTGATTTGCATATTTACGAGCGCCACTTGAAACCTGAAGGATAACAGGAGATTTTGTTTCTACTGCAGCCTGAATAATAGCTTGCATTTGCTCCATGTTATTGAAGTTAAACGCTGCAATGGCATACTTTCCAGCGATAGCTCTCTTAAACATATCTTTTGTGTTTACGAGGCCTAAATCTTTGTAATTAACCATGTTTTTTTAATATTTATTGTTAGTGAATTAAAATTCTTCGCAAAATTAAAAAGAATAGTTTGAATAAAAATGTTCTGCGAAAGATTTTATCTTATAAAACGTTATATTTCATTACTAATGACACTTTTTCCCCATGAATAAATATCATATTGTAATCTCTATATGGCAATAAAAACAAAAAGGGCAAATTTTAGTTCAACGGAATCTGTTCCTTTAATATTTATTGAGCAATCAAAACTCCTTTTTTATTTAACCTCTTTAAGAAAGTAAACAATAGTTGGTAAGTGATCGCTATAGCCATTCAGCCATAAACTGCCTCCAAAAGTTCTTTTAGGCGAGCCTTTATAATTGCCTTCTTGCTGTATCATGAAATCACGATAGAAAATTTCATTTTTGCAGAACTTCAATGTGCTTCTGTCATCACCTAACAAGTTGGATGATACTACAATCTGATCGAAAAGATTCCATTTTCCCCGGTAAGTTAGTGTTCCCATTCCTTTTACCTGCAAAGTATTCCACCATGGATTATACAGTCCACCTACTTCCACGTCGGCTATTTCTCTCCGTGCACCTAAAGCTTTGCTCATACTTTCATCCATTGGGTCGTCATTCATATCTCCCATAATAACAATCTTTAAAGCAGGATTTTCGCGAAGCAAAGAGTCTTTAATAGCATAAACTTGTTTGCCAGCCAATATACGGGCAGGTGAATCGGCTCCCCTGGATGGCCAGTGATTAACAATAACAGTAACATTTTCGTCGGCCATTACTCCGTTTACAACCAGGAATCCACGTGTTTTATGAACTGTATCATCAGGATTTACATAAGGAAGAAGCTTGCTTGTTTTAACTTTAAATAAAGCAGGATTGTACAAAAGTGCACAATCAATGCCACGTTGATCTGGTCCTTCATAATGAACAATCTGATAATCGTTAGAAGCAAGTGCCGGTTGTTTAATCAAATCTTCAAGCACATGTCTGTTTTCTACCTCAGCCAAACCGATAAAGGCCGGACCTTCGGGCTGTTTATCACGTGCCAGCATGCCAAGCACTTCGGACATATTCTTTAGTTTGGATACATATTTGGTTGAATCCCAATTGTTTTTTCCTTCGGGAAGATATTCATAATCATCTTTACCCTGATCATGGGTGTAATCAAATAAGTTTTCCATGTTATAAAAAGCTACGCTATAAAGCGCATACTTCTTTTTTTCCTGTGCATTAACTGATAAGGAAAACAGAAGAAGTAAATTCAATGCTATCAGCAGTTTCTTCATTTTAAAATCTATTTTTATTATATTTATATATCACTAAATTTATTAAAGATAGGCAATATGCCATTCACAGACAAAAGTCTTAAAAAAAAACGAAAGAAGGACATATTAATAGAACATTTATACCTAAAAAAACTATAATGCATTTCAGAACAACAATATTTTATTATTAGAAAAAGAGAAATGCATAAAGATAAAATAAGGTTAGAGGGAACAAACAAGTACTCTCTAACCTTATACAGTTGCTTATATATTTTTTTCCTTATCGTTCTATAAACTAAAAGGAAGTATATCTGCCCTCTTATTACTTAATAATAATCTTCTTCACTACCCCATCTCCATTAAGTATATATATACCTTGAGGAAGTGTGACAGAAGTTACACCCGGATTCAGTTTATGCTTATATACTATTTGCCCGGAGATATTATAGATACTGATATTCTGAATCTTATCATTCTGAATAACAAGTTGGTTACTTTGTACATAGAAACGGAATGAATCAATTTCATTCTTGGAAATAGCGGTTGAAGTATAATCTGTCATAGAGATATCATCAACATTGACACGAGAAGAACCACTTGAAGCTGTTAAATTTGCAACTTTGATTCGTATCGGACCAGATATATTTATTGAATACTTATACTCCTTTAATGAGTTTGATACAGCTACATTTTCAGCTACTGCATTCCATGTTGTTCCTGCATCAGAAGAGTAGTAAATCCCAATTGTAGTAGCAGCATCTGTACCAAAAGTTCCTGCAAACAAAGAAAGTGCGCCTGCACCATTCTGTTTATCAGTGTTCATATATATAGAACCAGTAGGTTTTAAACGAGCTGATTTTGCACCATTCTTCAAATCTTTCAGTTCGCCCGCCATAAACAATGAATTTGCAAAAGTCCAGTTACCAGTTGTACAATTAGCAGTACCAGTTGTATATGATCCTTTTGTTCCTGTTTCAAAATCCTCTAAAAATGTTTTAGCCAATTCAGCAGATCCGGTTACTGAAATTTCCTGATCGTCTGAAATTTCAGTACAGGAAAGAGAAAGAGTTGACTGATAACTACCTGCAGCAGAAGAAGCCATACGAACAAAGAACGTTCCTCCGGCAGAAGCAAGAGTGATAGTATTTGACCAAGTCTGTTGATCTGATGACAATTCAAAAGGTGTACCAACTTTAACAGAAATATTACCATTGATATATTCTGTTGAAACAGTTACGCTTTTTACAGATGATGCAGCATTTGGTAATGTTACAAAATCAAGGCTTCCACCCTGCAAAGTAGCTGTTACGACAGGTACAGCAACTAATGTTTTTGCACCTATAAGATTTGAAGAGAGCCCACCACCGGTAAGCTTATAATAATACTGTGTATCCGGTGTGAGATTTGTAACAGTTTGAGTTTCTAAAGAAGCATCAACGCTTACCGGATAACCTGTAACCAATGTTGTTTTATCCGATTGATAAAGACTAAAATCGTATTTAGTTGTTGCATCGCTTACATTCTTCCATGAAGCTACGAATGATTTTGAAGTTATATTTGAAGCCGCGAGTACAGGTATGCCATCAACGGCTTCAGCTTTAAGATTTACAGAAACTGTTACTCCGCCTCCTGATAAGGAAAGTGTACCTGTTGCAGTTGCAGCTGAAGCAGAAGTATACTGAACAGTCACTTTTGCACCTGCGCCCACCTGATCTTTCGTTAAAGAAGATGCATTTACAGTAAATCCGGTTCCGGAAATGCTTACAGCTAAATCGCCAGTCAGATTTTTTCCGCTTACAGAGACTTCTTTCTCTAGTATTTTACTAACTGAAGTAACCCCCAAATCCAAAGTTGAATTATTTGTTGGTGAATATAAGGCAGGATCAGCGCTCTCACTCCATGGGGTTTCCGTCTTAGCTCCCCAAATATATTCGGCCAATTCCGGATAATCTATAAATGGATTACGGTTTCCCTGTATTTTAGAAACAGCATTGTTTCTGTTTATTTCCTTTTCACTTACCGGATCTTCCTGACTCCATTTCAGAAGAAGCTGATAAGCCCATTGCTGAAAGGTTGGATAAGTATTTTTTTCGAGTTCGTTAAGAGCTGATGTAGTAGTCCAGTCGTTTGAATAATCTTCATAACATGTTACCATATACATATACCCACGTGCAAAATCGCCTTTATACTCATCAGAAGGTTCCCAGGCATCAATTAAACCTCCGGGGCGACTACTTGATTTTCCGACTTTTATCACTCCATTTGAATATGTAACAGTACCGTCAACAACAGCCATTGGATAATTGCTCTTTGCCGAATTAGCTGCAATATCTGATGGATTCAGATTATAAAGATCTTTATAAGCCTGACGTTCATCACCTCCCCACCAGCTTTTGGGGAATGAATGTTCAATATTCATTCCTGATGCTGCATAATTACCGTTTACCGGAACCTTATTGTTTGAGTACATATCCCAAACCGTTCCATCCGGACGAACATCTGTCTTTGCAAATCCCGACCATGTTTTACCATCTCCACTACCATAATTGAGCACAGTTGCATTCATAATAATGGTATGCAAAGCCGTTTTCAATTCTGCTTTTTTCTTCCCTACTGCGGATGTGTAATAGCCACTCGGGATCTGTGCCATTAATTGTCCGCCTATGCAGACAATTAATAATTGCATTAACAAATGCAGGAAAAATTTTCTCATTCTATCGTTTTTTTATTGACCAATTTAAATACACTTCAATATTATCCTTTCATAGTATATAAAAAAGTAGTTCATAGACATTTAGCCCATTAAGGAGTACAAAGTTAATAATTATACAATAAATAATCTGCCATAAGGGTTAATTTTATTTGTCAGTTATATTACAATCTGATTATCGGTTCGTTTTTTCATTTAAAAAATTAACAATTAACACAAAACAAACATTATTTTATTATCATACGAAAAAGTTCCTCAAATAATTTTCCAATTTAAAGAAAAGCATTATCTTTGCGCTCTGAAATAGACCATTACACTATTCTTACCAAATAGTACAAAGTAATAATAATTAAAAAACAAATACTGAAATGAAAAAAGGTATTCATCCAGAATCATATCGTCCAGTCGTATTTAAGGATATGTCTAATGGCGATGTATTTTTATCTCAATCAACTTGCAACACTAAAGAAACTATCGAATTCGAAGGTGCAACTTACCCATTGGTTAAGCTTGAAATTTCTAACACTTCTCACCCTTTCTACACTGGTAAATCTACAATGATTGATACTGCCGGTCGTATTGATAAGTTTAAAAGCCGTTACGGAGATCGTAGCAAGAAATAAGATATTTCAGATTATATCTGATAAAAAAGCTCTGATACATTTTTGTATTAGAGCTTTTTTTATTGCTTGTCCACCCAGGTGTACAATACTCGTCCACCCGGATGTAACGAACCTCTACACCCGGGTGTACCAATATCTTACACCCGGATGGAATAAGAATTTATTGGTTAGCCTGTAATAATCAGATAAGGGTTTGATTTAAAAGGCAAAACACAGTCAACCAGAATCAGGACGAGACAAAGTGCCAGACTGCTAGATTACCGCTAGACTTAGTTTAAAGAAGTCTAGCGCCTACATTTCATTCATTCACAACACATTAAATGACTACTGCTAGACTGCAAGACTTATTTGCGAAAATATTATTTTTAGAGAGAGAAATCTAACATTTCCCTTTAAGTTACATTTTCAATGTAAATCGACCTTCTTTCCAAACATAGATAAGTGCCTTCTTTACAAAAGGAGCTAAATTCTTCGCTGCAGTTTCATCCAGATATTCTGGAGAAGCAAAAGTAAAAGTAATGTCACTGCTATCTTTTGAAAGATCCGATTTCAACAAATAAAAGTCTAATGCTGCCCGTGCGTTATTAAATGCTTCGAGTTGACTAGAATCGGGAGTAATGAAGAATTGCTCCATCTTAGGTAATTCTATATAATCTTTCACCGGTAGTTCTTTCCATGCTGTAGTATAAAAAAGTATGCGACTATCGCAAGCCGGACCGCAAACGGTATTAACTACACAAATAATTTTTGTTGTATCGTTCAGCTGAAGCAATTTCATCTGAAAACTACTCTGAGGGGTAGCCTGCAAATAAACATAATCTTTAGTCAGAGTTTTCATTTCCGACATTTTTTCCATCTTATTCTTGACTTGCGCTTTCATATTGCTTTCGAGAAAATCTGCAAAGTCTTCCCGGTTTACTTTTGTGAGCAAAGGCGACAAGGAATCGGGCATATTAATAAATACCGATTTGGCATCCTGTGCATGCAAGGAGATGGCACAAGCCATCAAAAAACAAAGAAGGACTATCTTTTTCATCTTATTAATTTATTTTGAGCCCAAATATAAGAATATCATTCCAATTAGCACCAGAATAAGATCGATTGCTTTGCTTTTTAAATTCTTTTCACGGAAAAACATTGCACCAAAGATAAACGAAACAATTACACTGCTTCGGCGAACCATAGATACAATAGAAATCATGGAATCGTCATAACTAAGCGCATAGAAATAAACAAAATCGGCTGCACCTAGAAATATGGAGATAAATATAATACTCCAGTGCCATTGAAACTGAGTGGTTTCTTTCCGTTTTGGCCACCATAAAAGCATCAGTACTCCACCCATAATAAAGAGCTGATAAACATTATACCACGACTGAATAAGCATTGGATTAAACTGCTTCATCAGGTATTTATCATAAAGCCCGCTGATAGCTCCTGTTAAAGCTGCCATCACAATAAAGAAAATCCATTTATTGCTTTTAAAGTCTATCCCTTCTTTTTTACCCGAGCGACTAAGCATAAAGAATGATGCCACGGCAAGCAAAACTCCGATCCATTGATAAAGATTGAGTCGTTCGCCAAAAATAAGCATAGCACCGACCAATACCATAACCGGACGGGTTGCATTGATTGGTCCTACAATAGTAAGCGGCAAGTGCTTCATTCCAAAATAGCCAAAAATCCAGGAAGAAAGTACTATTACCGATTTCAGTAATACGTATTTATGAACTTCCCATCCTTCGACCGGAACATAAAAAATGGTATTGCTAATCCACTCCTGCCCCATTGCGGAACAAATAATAAACGGCAAAAATATCAGACTGGAAAACAGTGTATTAAGAAACAACACCGGCAATACAGCATTATCTTTTAAAGATCTCTTTTTGAAAACATCATAAAAGCCTAATAAGAAGGCTGAAGTAAAAGCTAATAATAACCACATATTATATAAAAGTTTCAGCAGGATATTCAATATCTACTAAAAACAACGCATGACCCGGAACAGAAGCACCTGCTTTGCATCTGTCTTTTTGCTCTATTACTTTACGGAATTCTTCAATACTCATTTTACCTCGCCCTACTTCTACCAGCGTTCCTACAACAGCACGCACCATATTGCGAAGAAAGCGGTCAGCTTTTACAGTAAACACCCAGGTTGTTTCATCTTCCTGAATCCACTCCGCCTGCATAATTTTGCAATTATTGGTTTTTACATCAGTATGGAGTTTACTAAAACTGGTAAAGTCGGTATATTCAAACAGTATCTTTGCTGCCTCATTCATCAGTTCATAGTTGAGCGATCCATGCATCCGCCATTTCAGGTGACGGTTAAACGGTGATTTTACAGAGGTGATGTAATATTTATAGGTACGAGACAAAGCATCAAAGCGAGCGTGCGCTTCGGGATGTACTTTACAAACACGATATACGGAAATATCTGGTGGAAGCAATCTGTTCAGCTTATCAGTCAGCAATGCAAGATCAAGATCTTCTTTCTCTGAATCAAAGTGTGCCACCATCAGTTTGGCATGAACACCAGCATCAGTTCTGCCGGCACCTACTACTTCCGTTTCAACGCGAAGTAGAGTAGAAAGTGCTTTTTGCAAGCATTCCTGTACACTCACGCCATTAGGCTGCACCTGCCAACCGTGATAATTTGTTCCCTCGTAGGCTAAATAAATAAAGTATCGTTGCACGCGTTTTTATTATTTTGGCGCAAAGGTACGTTTTTTTTCTTTTATGTAAGTTGCTATCTGGCAGTAATATGAAAACAGCCTTGTTTCAATTCGTACTTTACGTAGCAGGTTTCTGCTTTTCGAAGATCGCGAAGTACTTCGGAAAGAACCAGTTTTAAGGTATCTCGGTTTACATCCTGCATCGGGCGATCGTCCTCTACTTTCTTAAAACGTTTCCAGCTTACATCGAAAGTTGTTCCATAAAAATGAGCCGACTTTTCGGATGCATTGCCATTACGTTTGCGCAGCTTCTTAACATCATCCTGAGTTCTAAGCACTGATGTTACAACAACCTGATTAGGATTTAATCCTTTAGATTCTAAAGAATCGAGAAAATTAGAACCTATACTGGACAATAAATCGCTTGCTTTTGGTACAAGGTAAGGAAGTGAGTGAGTAAGAGAATCTACTATATAATATTCATTACTTTCTATAAACACCAAATCGCCTTTCAGCTTTTCGGCATCTTCGCGTGAAGATATAGGACGAATACCAATTGCCTGAGCTGCCGACAAATGCAAATCATTTAAATCACCAAATGAACGTTTAAAACTTATCACACCCCGTATGTTTTTAGGATGATTTAGCTTTAAGGTTTTATCCTTACAGGCAGACAAACAGCAAATTAAAAAAAACAAGCCTACAATTGGTATAAGTTTGCGCATCAGAAAGTGAATTATCAGATTTTATATTATGTACTTTATTTTGCAAATATATATTAAAATGCCTTTTTATAAAAACAATTCCTGAATAAACTCAATTATAAAAGTAAATGATTTAAGAACGGCAGATAAAGTTTCTGCATAATGCAAGAGCGCTCAGTTTATTTTCGTTAGAGAGGTATATAATTCGAAGTTTTTATGTAAATTTGCAAGCAATTTAGAAATAAACATTTGATCCTTTAAATTGATTCAATGATAGAAAAACTGATTGTTCTCGAAGACATCGATCCGGTTATCTTCTATGGTGTGAATAACACCAACATTCAACTAATAAAAGCCTTATTCCCCAAATTAAGGATAGTAGCCCGTGGAAATATAATTAAGGTGATGGGGGATGAAGAGGAGATGTGCGCGTTTGAGGAGAATATTTTAGCTTTAGAAAAACATTGTGTTCAATACAATTCTTTAAAAGAAGAGGTAATCATTGATATAATAAAGGGTAACGCTCCCCAGACTGAAAAAAACGGGAACGTAATTGTATTCAGTGTTACCGGAAAGCCTATCATTCCACGTAGTGACAATCAACTAAAATTAGTGGAAGGATTTGAAAAGAATGATATGCTATTTGCTATCGGCCCGGCTGGTTCGGGAAAGACTTACACCTCTATTGCTCTGGCCGTAAGAGCATTGAAACAAAAAGAAATTAAAAAAATCATTTTAAGTCGCCCTGCTGTTGAAGCCGGTGAGAAACTAGGATTTCTTCCGGGGGATATAAAAGAAAAGATTGATCCGTATCTGCAACCTCTATACGACGCACTTCAGGATATGATTCCAGCTGCTAAGTTAAAGGAATATATGGAACTAAATATTATTCAGATTGCGCCGCTGGCTTTTATGCGCGGCCGTACTCTAAACGACGCTGTCGTTATTCTCGATGAAGCCCAGAACACTACCACTCAGCAGATAAAGATGTTTCTTACCCGCATGGGGATGAATACTAAAATGATTATTACGGGTGACCTCACTCAGATTGACCTACCGGCTGCCCAAACTTCCGGACTTGTTCAGGCAATTCGTATTCTGAAAGGAGTAAGAGGTATCAGCTTTGTGGAGCTTGGAAAGAAAGATATTGTTCGCCACAAGTTGGTAGAACGAATCGTTGAAGCTTATGAAAAATTCGACGATAAAAAGAAAAAAGAAAAACAATTAGAAGAATCCCAAAAACAAATACAATAATGAGCAAAGCATTAGTAAAAACAGATTTTAATTTTCCGGGACAAAAGAGTGTTTACCACGGAAAAGTACGTGATGTGTATAATATCAACGACGAATTATTGGTGATGGTTGTAAGTGACCGTATCTCAGCATTCGATGTTATTCTGCCTGAAGGTATTCCTTATAAAGGACAAGTGCTGAATCAGATTGCTGCCAAATTCCTTGATGCAACTGCTGATATTGTACCTAACTGGAAGATTGCTACTCCAGACCCAATGGTTACTGTAGGTATTAAATGTGTTCCTTTTGAAGTGGAAATGGTGGTTCGTGGATATCTTACCGGACACGCCTGGAGAGAATACAAAGAAGAAAAACGTACTCTTTGCGGTATTGCAATGCCTGAAGGAATGAAAGAAAACCAACCATTCCCTACTCCTATCATTACTCCTACAACAAAAGCTTACGAAGGTCACGACGAAGATATCTCTAAAGAAGAGATTATAGCACAGGGCATTGTAAGCAAAGAGGATTATGAACAATTGGAAAAATACACATTAGCTGTTTATGCACGCGGATGTGAAATTGCCAAACAAATGGGACTTATCCTTGTTGATACAAAATATGAGTTTGGTAAGAAAGATGGCAAGATTATTCTGATGGATGAAATTCATACTCCAGACTCTTCACGTTATTTCTATGCTGACGGCTTTGAAGAACGTTTGGCTAAGAATGAGCCACAAAAGCAGTTATCTAAAGAGTTTGTTCGCCAATGGTTAATTGAAAATGGTTTCCAGGGAAAAGAAGGACAACAGGTCCCTGCTATGACTGAAGAATATGTAAACAGTGTAAGTGACCGCTACATTGAATTATACGAAAACATTGTTGGAGAAAAGTTTGTAAAAGCTGATCTTGATGATGTAGCTGCAAGAATTGAAAAGAATGTTACTGCATTCCTTTCTAAATAAATAGCATTCAATGAATAACAAGGGGTAAGTCCTCTTGTTATTCATTATTTTTTACTGCAACACATAGCTTTTGATTTTTATATTTATCTATTTTCATTCATGAAATACCCTCAAGAAGAAATAAAGCCTTATAGCTCCGAAGGAAAAAAAACCGAACAGGTGGAGACTATGTTTGATAATATAGCTCATCATTACGACCTGTTAAACCATACCATGTCTTTTGGTATTGACAAGGGCTGGAGACGAAAGGCAATTGCCTGGTTGAAACCCTTTCGTCCTCAGAAAATGATGGATGTAGCTACCGGAACAGGCGATTTTGCTATTCAGGCTTACCGCGATTTATTACCTGAAGAACTGATTGGCACAGATATTTCAGAAGGGATGATGAAAATTGGTAAAGAGAAGGTGCTAAAGTTGGGACTTGACCAAAGTATATCTTTCGCCAAGGAAGATTGTATGAACCTGACTTTCACTGATAACACTTTTGATGCAATCACTGTTGCTTTTGGTATCCGTAACTTTGAAAACCTGGACAAAGGTTTATCAGAAATGCATAGGGTACTGAACAAAGACGGGCATTTGGTAATTCTGGAACTGACCACTCCGGATTCCTTCCCGATGAAACAGCTATTTGCCATCTATTCTAAGATTGTGATTCCTACAATGGGTAAGCTTCTTTCAAAAGATGATAATGCTTACACTTATCTACCTGAAACCATCAAAGCCTTCCCACAAGGGGAAGTTATGAAGGGAGTTATTGAAAAGGCGGGATTCAAAGATGTTTCTTTCAAACGACTGACATTCGGAATCTGCACCCTTTACACTGCTGCAAAATAATAAAATCTAAAAACACAGACTATGCAAAAGTACGGTTTAATAGGCTATCCTCTCAAACATTCTTTTTCGATTGGATTTTTCAACGAGAAATTCAAATCGGAAAACATCGACGCTGAATATGTAAATTTTGAGATTCCTGATATCAATCTTTTTATGAATGTAATCAGTGAAAACTCTGATCTTTGTGGTTTGAATGTCACTATTCCGTATAAAGAACAAATTATTCCTTTCCTCGACGAATTAGATAAAGATACCGCTAAAATTGGTGCTGTCAACGTAATTAAAATTATTCGTCAGAAAGGAAAAACAAAACTGGTTGGATATAATTCTGATATTATTGGTTTTACACAATCTATTGAGCCTTTACTAAAAGAGCATCACAAAAAAGCTCTTATTCTGGGAGCAGGAGGTGCTGCTAAAGCGGTATTTCACGGATTAAAGAATCTGGGTATTACAAGTACGTATGTATCGCGCACTAAACAGCAGCCAGACATGCTTACTTACGAGGAACTTACTCCTGAAATTATAGCCAAAAATACTATTATTATAAATGCTACTCCTGTAGGTATGTTTCCTAATGTAGATGCCTGCCCGGACATTCCTTATGAATGTCTAACCAAAAATCATTTGTTATACGATTTACTGTATAACCCGGACACAACATTATTTATGAAGAAAGGGGCAGAGCGTGGAGCTAAAACCAAAAATGGTTTGGAAATGCTTTTACTTCAGGCTTTTGCTGCATGGGAAATATGGAATAAATAATTCATTTATGGTAGCAAAAAAGGTAATCAAAATTATAAAATATTTACTTCTCTCACTATTACTTCTTTTCGTAGCAAGTACAGTGGGGGGAAGTTTTTATATGCTTGATTACTCGCTAGCATCTAAACATAATAATAATGACGAAGCTGAGTCGTATCAGTATATGTACGACAATTATCCTTATCTGCATCAATGGGTGGATAGCCTGAATAAGGTTTCGGCATTAAAGGATACTTTCATTATTGGCCACGAAAATAACAAACTGCACGCCTATTTCATTGCAGCTAACAAGCCAACAAAAAAGACAGCTATATTGGTTCATGGTTATACAGACAATGCCATCCGCATGATGATGATTGGTTATTTATACAATCATGATTTGAATTATAATGTTCTGCTTCCTGATCTGCGGGCACATGGAAAAAGTGAAGGTAATACTATTCAGATGGGATGGAAAGATCGTCTTGATGTGATTCACTGGATTGATGTAGCAAAAGGTATATATGGAGATAGTATAAACATTGTGGTTCATGGTATCTCAATGGGAGCTGCAACAACAATGATGGTAAGTGGAGAAAACCTTCCTTCAAATGTAAAATGCTTTGTGGAAGATTGCGGATACACCAGTGTGTGGGATGAATTTTCTAAAGAACTGGAAGAACGTTTCAACTTACCCGAATTTCCGTTAATGTATGCTACCAGCTTGCTATGCGACATTAAATATAACTGGAATTTCAAAGAAGCGTCTCCACTGAATCAAGTTAAAAAATGCCGTTTACCAATGTTCTTTATTCATGGTGATGCAGATACTTATGTTCCTACCTGGATGGTTTATCCGCTTTACGAAGCAAAATCAGCACCAAAAGAATTATGGATTGTTCGGGGAGCTGAGCATGCAAAGTCATACAAACAAAATCCTCAGCTTTATCTTGCAAAAGTTAAAGCGTTTACAGACTCTTATATTAAATAACTCTTTCTTCACTATTAAGCTTTTTCTCAAAAAAGTTTCCGTCCTCCCTAATTGGAAATAAAGTACGATTCCATAAAAGTACAAACATAATACAGTCTCCAGAAACTATAGAGAAGATCCAATATTTTGTATTAATCACAAAAAATTCCTTGTCAGTAGTTTAATAAATTTCATGTAATTTTATTATACACATACAAATATACATAAGATTGTACAATTACACATGCGTTTCAATGAAGTAAAATATAATTTTGCAACTGAAACCGTGGATCTTAACACAATCATATATATAATTACTATGAAAAAACTAAAATTTTATTTATTTGCCGGTATAGCATCCTGCTTTTTACTTCAGCCGACAAATGCACAACGAATCCAGCAACCACTAGGTCGCGGTGTTGTAGCTGTTAACAACAGCGGTTCTGTCTTTATTTCCTGGCGAAAGCTAGCACAAGAGCCCGAGAAGCAACAATACAATATTTATTCTCGCCCTGTAGGAACGACAGACTATACAAAAATAAATTCTTCACCACTTAACATGACAAATTTCACAACATCGTCTATCAGCACGGGCAGTGAAATTGCAGTAGCACCAATTATTAATGGTGTAGAACAAACAAAAAGCCAACCATTTACATTAAAAGATATGGCTTTAAGAAGTAAGTTTCTGGAGATAACTTTTAGCAACTTTCTTTCAGGAGCTTATAATACTAAATTTATATGGCCTGCCGATTTGGACGGAGATGGTGAATACGATTATGTAGTAGATCGTCTTTCTCTCACAGGAGAGACTTCTAAAATTGAAGGGTATTCTCGGTTTGGCCAACATCTATGGACCGTAGATATGGGACCTAATATCCCTATAAGTGAAGGACATGGTGATATGGTATTAGCTTATGATATTAACTGTGATGGTAAATCAGAAGTTATAATCAAAAGTTCTGATGGCACGCGTTTTTACGATAAGGCTAATGGAACCTGGGGGAAATATGTAAATGGCAACCCTACAGCAGATACAGATAATGACGGAATTATAGACTATAATACTCAATCTGTAAGGAATCAGCCACAGTATATGACCGTTATCAATGGACTCACCGGCGAAGAGATGAATACTGTGGAATTTAATTATCCAAGTGACCCAACAGGTGATAATTATTCACGCAACAATAAAGCAGATTATATGTCTGATCGGTATAATGAACTAAACGGACACTGCGCTATTGCTTATCTGGACGGTATTCATCCAAGTATTATAATGGAATATTGCGATCGTACAATAGATAAAACTCATCACTATTACGTTTCAGCCTGGGGATATGACTTTAATGATGCTACAGCCAGCAACTGGCATGAAAAGTTTACCTGGAGCCGAAACGACAAAACGCCATGGCCAGCAGAATTTCACATGATTCGTATTGGTGATGTTGATTTTGACGGCAAGGATGAAATGCTGGAAGGTGGTTATGTACTTAATGACGACGGTACTATGTTATGCAGCGCAGGTATATCTCATGGAGACCGTTTCCGTGTAAGTGATATTGACCCAGATCGTCCGGGACTAGAGACTTATGCCATTCAACAGTATGCACCTGATATGTTGGGGCAGATTCTTTATGATGCTGCAACAGCCACTCCTATCAAGAAATGGTATCTTCCAAATACAGGAGACGTAGGCAGAGGAGAATGTATTGATGTGGATAAGACTCATAAAGGTTATGAAATTTGGAGCACAATGGGAAGCCTGTACGACAGTAAGGGTGATTTGATTAGCAGTGGCAGTGTACCTTTTCCGACTGAAGGAGTTGCATGGGATGGGGAACTTGATCATGAACTTCTATCAGCTCCGGATAAAAACGGCTATAACGGATACATTGGTAAATATGTAATGAACAGTTCTTCAACCAATCGTCTCATAGAGTTTAGCCGCATATCAAACTGGACTCTTACCTGTTCTAATGGTGTTCGTCCAGCTTTCTTCGGTGACATTATGGGTGACTGGCGAGAAGAAATTATTCTACGTAAAGGTGATGAGACTAATGGATATACAGGAATAGTGGGATTTACGACCGATTATGCAACACCTTACACCTTATATTGTCTTCAACAAAATCCGGCATATCGCATGCAATGTACTTGTCGTGGTTATTACCAAAGTCCGAATACCGATTTCTATTGGGGATATGATATGCCTGTACCTCCACTACCTCCTTCAATAGCAACTGATATGGTTTGGAAAAATGGTTCTGAATGGTCTGCAGGAAGTCAGAATTTTATTGATTTCAACAATCGTGCTACCACTAGTTTTGCAGATGGGAAAAGTGTTATGTTTGATATATCCGGGAGTAATACTTCTGAAATTAATATAAATGGCACTCTAAAGCCTTTGTCCGTGTATGCAATGATTCCGAAAAACAAAGATTACACATGGAAAGGAACAGGGACACTTGCTGGCGAAATGGAACTTTGGAAGAGTTGTAATGGAAGGTTGACTATAAACTGCCCTTTATCTTATACGGGTAAAACCTATATTTCGGAAGGCACCCTTGAATTAAATAATTCTCTTGCTGGTTCACTGGATTTACGTGCAAAAGGTACTCTTGCCGGAAATGCCATTCTGAATGACACTGTTCTTTTCGAAGGAGGTCTCAACTACGAAGGATGCCGATTAGCACCTGGCACAGCCAACAGTCCTTTCGGAACAATCACGTTCAACAAAAGCACAACATTCCCAGGTAAAGTTTATATGGAAATGAATCTGCAAACAGAAGGTAGCGTAAAAAGTGATCTCATTCAGGTAAGTGGAAGTTTAACAATGAAAGGATCGAATATCTTTACCATCATTCCAAGTGAAGAAAAACCTGCCGTAGGTGAATATACATTAGTAAACTGCACCGGAGCTCTTACTGCCAATCCTGATAGTTTTGTTGTACGTGGACTGAAAGGCCTTTCATACACCATTGAAGTAAAAGAACATTCGCTTGTATTAAACATTAAAGGACAGCGAGCTGCTACACAAGGTGTTGTGTGGATGGGAAGTATCAATAATAATTGGGACTACCAGACAGAAAATTTCAAACTCAATAATGAAATAACCCAGTTTGTTTCCGGAGATCAACTGATCTTTAACGATAATGCTATAACCAGCAATATAGTTTTAAACAGTCTTATGGAAACTTCTGGTGTCACTTTTAACAATGATAATTTGAATTATACTCTATCAGGTTCAGGTGGATTAAGTAGTACTGGTGGAGTTATCAAAAACGGCAAAGGTACATTAACCCTTTCTGCAAATAAGAGTGAGTATACTGGCGCAACTATAATTAATGGTGGAACACTTGCTATCAGTGCACTTGCCGATGGGGGAACAGCCAGCAGTATTGGTGCTGCTACAACTGATGCATCTAATTTTCAACTCAACCGTGCCACTTTGACTATAAATAATGCCAATACAGCTACTAACCGTGGCATAACCATTACTGACACTTGCAATATAAATATTCCTACCGGAACCACTTCTCTTAAAGGAATAATCCAGGGAGAAGGTCAATTGGTAAAAACCGGTGCCGGACAAGTGAATATCACTTATGCCGGAGCAAATACCTGGACTGGTGGAACTGTTCTTAATGAGGGAACTCTTGCAATGGGAAGCTGGAATAGCACATTTGGAAAGATTGGTGGAAATATTGAAGCCAATAGTGGAACCATTACCATATTTAATATAAACAATACCTCGGCTGTTCCAAACTTTGATTATGCTACGACTATTCCTTTGGGTAAAACGGTTGCAATCAAAGCAGGCGACCGCTGCTATATTAATGGATCATTTCATGGAGCAGGAACAATCAACTTAAACATGCCTTATGTCAGAGGAGATATGTTGGCTGACTGGTCTGATTTTTCAGGAAATCTAAATGTAACAGGCAATCAGTTACGTCTTTGCCAATCAACTGATATGAGCAAAACAACTCTATCACTTGGAACAGGACTCTATGCCGGACATTATAAAAAGGGAAGTGGAACAGCTCTATCAGCCAATAGTAAAATAGGAGCTCTTGCTTCTACTGCAACCGACTGTCACTTAGTCAACGGAACATACAACATTGGTTACAATAATGCTGATGCTACTTTTGCCGGCATCCTTGATGAAGTTACTGTTAATAAGTATGGTACTGGGAATTGGACGCTTAACGGACAAAGTGGAGCTCTTTTAAATATTTACGGTGGAACAATATATGCAAACAATGTAAATTCTACTACCAATAAACTCATCACAATAAACAATGGTGGAATATTGGGAGGCAATGGCGCAGTAGCAAATGTAGAAGTTAAGCAAGGTGGAACCCTGACAGCAGGAGCCACAATAAATGATTGTGGTACACTATCTATAAATGGAATCTTAACTGTAGATACTTTGTCCACACTAAAAATTAAAATTCGCAAAAACACAAACGATGGTTTTACCCTTTCAAACGATGCAACTTTCAAAGGAAACACAATATTAATCGATATATCAGACCGTTCTCTCTCAGTTGGCGATGCATTTACTGTATTTACGGGAAATGGACTTCGCACTGGCTCATACAATATTTATCCTATAGCACCAGCTCAAGGATTGGCATGGGACGACAGCCAGTTACTTTCCAATGGAATATTGAAAGTAACCTTAAACACCGGTATAAATAAGACTGATGCTAACGGTTTACACATCTATCCAACAGTTGTTACAGATGAGTGTTACGTTGATGCAACTCGAGTATGTGACGGAGATATTATCATACAGGTTTTTGACGCAACGGGAAATTGTATTTTGAGTGAAAATATTAATTCAGCCTCTATTGCTACATTACATTTAGGAAACTTCAATAAAGGGATCTATATTATCCGTATTACTAATGAAAACGAATCTTTTTCGCAAAAAATAACTAAAAACTAAGACCAGGCAAAAGCTTTATTCTTTTATCTGAAATAAAGTAAAATTTCACGGGTCGTATTCTGAAGAGTATATACTCAAACAGGATACAGCCCAATCTTTTTCAGTATGATTTATGCAAACAAACCAAAAAAAAATAAACTTGCATGAAGTTCTTAGAGATAAACTTCAGTTTCTAATTTACAGATTCTCACTTTAATACATTTTTGGTACAATTGCTATTAAATAACCCGAATACTTTTATATCTTTGTACCTAAGATATTATTGCTATTAATAATTCTATTACTACAGCTAATGCAGATTGGAATAGTACGGAAAGAAAATATGTAGGATCGTATGAATCTTTATTTTCAGGCAATCAAATGAATACAACTACATATTGAGACTGATGAATTTAGACGATTTGAGAAAAAAATAAAATAAATAAATACGGAAATATACGATCATGGATTTATTAAAAAAGACAATACTGTTCTTGCTGTTATTCGTTAGCTTTCAAGCAAAAGCCCAGGATAATGCATATACAGTTGAAAGTGTTCCGAATGTGCATTTAGAAAATAAAATGCGCTACGTAAGCAATCCCGGTGGGCTTTTATCTCAGGAAGCTTGTGCAGCTATAGACAGCATGCTTTGGAAGCTGGAACAAAAAACGTCTATTGAAGTTGCTGTAATTGCTCTTCCATCCATTGGACATGAGAACAGCTTTGATTTTGCTCTTGGAATATTTAATGCATGGAAGGTTGGAAAAAAAAGCAAAGATAACGGACTGGTAATTTTATTGGTAGAAGATCAACGCACAATACGTTTTATAACCGGTTATGGACTTGAAGGAGACTTACCGGATGCCATCTGTAAAAGAATTCAAGTCAAAAAAATGAATCCTTTCTTCCGCAACAATAACTGGGACGGAGGAATGGTTAGTGGTATTCAGGCTGTTTGTGCCCGTCTGGATGGTTCCATGACCAACGATGAATTGAATAATGAGGAAGGTGGAAATATTATGTTTTTGTTCTTTGCTGCAGGCGGATTTATTATATTGCTAGCTTTTATAGGGGGAATTGCTTCCTGGAGAGCAACACGCTGTCCAAAATGTAAACAACATAAATTGATGCGAACGGATTCCAAACTTCTTTCGTACCGTCATGGAGTAAAAAGAGAAGAAGTGGTGTATACCTGCCAGAATTGTGGTCACAAAATAATTCGTGAAACTGAATCGTCTGACGATAACTACCGTGGTGGAAAAGGTGGTCTGGGCGGAGGAATATTCCTAGGCGGTCTGGGCGGAGGTTTAGGTTCAGGAGGCGGAGGATTCAGCGGAGGCAGTTTCGGTGGCGGCATGTCCGGTGGCGGAGGTGCAGGTTCAGATTTTTAACATAACAACAAAAATGAATATAAACATGAAAAAGTCAGTAATTATTGCCATTGCGGTAGTTGTTCTTATTGCATTACTTGGTTCAAGTGCTTATAACTCAATGGTAGATAAACAAGAAAGTGTAACAAAAGCTTGGTCGAACGTAGAAAATCAATATCAGCGTCGTTCTGATCTTATTCCAAATCTTGTTAATACAGTAAAAGGATATGCTAAACACGAAAAAACTACTTTGGAAGGAGTTATTGCGGCACGTTCTAAAGCAACTCAGATAACTGTCGATCCTGAGAACCTAACTCCTGAAAAGTTGCAGGCATTTCAAAAAGCGCAAGGTGATGTTACAACTGCTCTAGGTAAACTGTTAGCTATTTCCGAAAACTACCCTGATTTAAAAGCTAACCAGAATTTCCTTGAACTACAGGCACAATTGGAAGGTACAGAAAATCGTATTGCAGTAGAACGCGGACGTTTCAACGAATTAGCAAAAGAGTATAACGCTTATATCCGCAAATTCCCAAGAAATATGTTTGCTGGAATGTTTGGCTTTGAAAAAAGACCATATTTTGAAGCAGAAGCTGGCTCAGAAAAAGCTCCGGCAGTAGAGTTCTGATACAAAGATTTGTCTACAAGAAAAAAATACAGTACTTTTGCACGCTGTATACAAAATCCTTTTATATAACTACAAATGAGTAATCAACGATACATGCAGCGTGGCGTTTCTGCATCAAAAGAAGATGTGCATAACGCTATAAAGAACATCGACAAGGGAATCTTCCCTAAAGCTTTCTGTAAAATTATTCCTGATATCTTGGGAGGTGATCCTGAATATTGTAACATTATGCATGCCGACGGTGCTGGAACAAAATCAAGTCTGGCATATCTTTACTGGAAAGAAACTGGCGATGTTTCTGTGTGGAAAGGCATTGCACAGGATGCGTTGATTATGAATATTGACGATTTACTTTGCGTTGGCGCAGTAGACAATATTCTTGTATCTTCTACTATCGGTCGTAACAAATTACTGATCCCGGGAGAAGTTATCTCTGCTATCATCAATGGAACAGATGAGTTACTTGCCGAACTTCGAGAAATGGGTGTGGGTGTTTATGCTACTGGCGGTGAAACAGCCGATGTTGGCGATTTGGTTCGTACTATCATCGTGGATAGTACAGTAACTTGCCGCATGAAGCGCAGTGACGTAATCGACAATGCTAATATCCGTCCAGGAGACGTTATTGTAGGACTTGCTTCTTACGGACAAGCTACATACGAGAAAGAATACAACGGAGGTATGGGAAGTAATGGACTTACTTCTGCCCGCCATGATGTATTTGCCAAATATCTTGCAGAAAAATATCCTGAAAGCTATGATGCCGGCGTTCCTGAAGATCTTGTTTATTCTGGAAATTTAAAGCTTACTGATCCGATTGAAGGTATCAGCCTTGATGCAGGAAAGATGGTTCTCTCTCCTACCCGTACATATGCTCCGGTTGTAAAGAAGCTGCTTGATGCTCTTCGTCCTGAAATCCATGGTATGGTTCATTGTTCCGGCGGTGCACAAACAAAAGTACTTCACTTTGTGGATAATGTAAGAATTATAAAAGACAATCTCTTCCCAGTACCTCCATTGTTTAAGACTATTAAAGAGCAATCAGGCACAGATTGGAGTGAAATGTACAAGGTGTTTAATATGGGCCATCGCCTGGAAGTATATCTTTCACCTGAACATGCAGAAGAAGTTATTGCTATTTCAAAGTCATTCGGAATTCAATCGCAAATCGTTGGACGCATTGAAGAATCTGATAAAAAAGAGCTGATTATTAAAAGTGAATTCGGAGAGTTCAGATATTAAATTATGGCAGAATATAACAATACAATATTAGACAAGCTTGAAGGCTTGGTAAGCCGCTTTGAAGAAATCTCGACCCTGATTACCGACCCTGATGTAATTTCAGATATGAAGCGTTACGTGAAACTAACCAAGGAATACAAAGAACTGGAGAATATCATGAACGCCCGCAAAGAGTATATACAAATGCTCGATGGAGTTGAGGAAGCCAAAGTAATTCTGGATACTGAACAAGATCAGGAAATGCGTGAAATGGCAAGAGAAGAATTAAATGCCTGCCAATCCCGCATTCCGGAACTGGAAGAGGAAATAAAACTCCTCCTTGTTCCTGCCGATCCTCAGGATGGTAAGAATGCTATTGTTGAAATTCGTGGTGGAACTGGTGGAGACGAAGCTGCTATCTTTGCCGGAGACTTATTTCGTATGTATTTGAAATACTGCGAAAACAAAGGATGGAA
Source organism: uncultured Bacteroides sp. (assembly GCF_963677945.1). Lineage (NCBI taxonomy): Bacteria > Pseudomonadati > Bacteroidota > Bacteroidia > Bacteroidales > Bacteroidaceae > Bacteroides > uncultured Bacteroides sp. Next base: position 4,123,175 of record NZ_OY782578.1, read on the forward strand.
AGTAGAAATAACAAGTACCAGTGAAGGAACATCCGGAGGATTCAAGGAAGTTGTCTTTACCGTAAGCGGTGAAAACGTATACGGAACTTTGAAATATGAATCGGGCGTACACCGTGTGCAGAGAGTTCCCGCCACTGAAACTCAAGGGCGTGTTCACACATCGGCTTCTTCCGTAGCTGTACTTCCGGAAGCTGAAGAATTTGATGTAGAAATCAACGAAGGCGAAATTAAATGGGATACATTCCGTTCGGGTGGTGCTGGTGGTCAGAACGTAAACAAAGTAGAATCAGGTGTTCGTTTGCGTTATATCTGGAAGAATCCGAACACGGGTATTGCAGAAGAAATTCGAATAGAATGTACTGAAACCCGTGACCAACCAAAGAATAAAGAAAGAGCACTTACACGACTTCGTTCTTTTATTTACGACAAAGAACATCAGAAATATCTGGATGATATTGCGTCAAAGCGCAAAACGATGGTTTCTACAGGTGACCGTTCGGCTAAAATCCGTACCTACAACTATCCGCAGGGGCGTATCACCGATCACCGCATAAACTATACTATCTATAACCTTTCTGCCTTTATGGACGGAGACATTCAAGATTGCATCGACCGCCTGATTGTAGCGGAAAATGCGGAACGAATGAAAGAAAGTGAATTATAAAATTGATTTTCCAATGAATAAACAACAATTATTTGAAATATAAAACGCAAAAAATCATTCCTTTGCGTTGGCCTTGATACTGATATCAAGAAAATTCCGGCACATTTACTGAAAGAAGAGGATCCGATCTTTGCATTCAATAAAGCAATCATTGATGCTACTGCCGATTTATGTATCGCCTATAAACCGAACCTTGCCTTTTATGAAAGTATGGGTGTAAAGGGTTGGATAGCTTTTGAAAAGACTGTAAATTACATCAAAGAGAATTATCCTGATCAGTTTATTATTGCCGATGCTAAACGTGGCGATATTGGTAACACCAGTGAAATGTATGCTCGTTCTTTCTTTGATGAACTAAATATTGATTCAGTTACTGTTGCTCCTTATATGGGTGAAGACAGTGTAAAACCATTCCTTATTTATCCTGAGAAATGGGTTATCCTGCTTGCATTAACTTCCAATAAAGGATCACATGATTTCCAACTGACAGAAGATGTCAATGGAGAACGTTTATTCGAAAAAGTCTTAAAGACTTCTCAACAATGGGCTTCTGACGAACAAATGATGTATGTAGTTGGAGCTACTCAAGGAAAGATGTTCCTGGACATTCGTAAACATGTACCAAATCACTTCCTGCTTGTTCCGGGAGTAGGTGCACAAGGAGGTTCTCTTGAAGAAGTCTGTAAATATGGTATGAATAAAATGTGTGGATTAATTGTAAATTCTTCACGTGGTATTATTTATGCTGATAAAACTGAAAAATTTGCAGAAGAAGCAAGAAAGGCAGCTAAAGCTGTTCAGACTGAAATGGAAGAGCAATTAAAAGCTATTCTATAAAAATACACATGACAAACGAACGAAAGATAGTCAACGACCCGGTTTTCGGATTTATCAATATTCCGGGTGGCTTATTATATAATATAATCAGCCATCCATTATTATACCGGTTAACCCGTATAAAACAGATGGGGCTATCTTCGGTTGTTTATCCTGGTGCACAGCACACTCGTTTTCAACATTCCCTGGGAGCTTTTCATCTAATGAGTGAAGCTATCGCTCAACTTCGGAATAAAGGAAATGAAATTACTCAGGAGGAATCTGATGGAGTACTGGCTGCCATTTTACTACACGATATTGGGCACGGTCCGTTTTCTCATGTCTTGGAAGATACAATTGTAAAAGGAATCTCACATGAAGAAATATCTCTTCTTTTTATGGAGAAGATGAATAAAGGGATGAATGGACAACTCGATCTGGCAATCAGCATCTTCAAAGACGAGTATCATAAAAAGTTTCTTCATCAGCTGGTAAGCGGTCAGTTAGACATGGACCGTCTCGACTACTTACGACGAGATAGCTTTTATACCGGAGTTATCGAAGGAAATATTGGTTCTGCACGAATTATAAAAATGCTCGATGTAAAAGATGATCATCTGGTTGTAGAATCAAAAGGCATTTATTCAATCGAAAACTTTCTTACCGCCAGAAGGCTAATGTATTGGCAGGTATACCTGCACAAAACATCTGTGGCGTATGAACAAATGCTAATAAATTCTCTTTTACGTGCAAAAGAGTTAGCAAGTAAAGGAGTAGAATTGTTTGCATCACCTGCCCTTCGCTTTTTTCTTTATAACAACATAGACTCAAAAGAATTTTATAGAAATTCAACTTGCCTGGAAAACTTCGGGCAACTTGATGATAATGATATATGGACTGCACTAAAAGTATGGAGTAATCATTCCGATAAAGTACTTTCTACTTTAAGCCACGGCTTAATTAACCGGAACATCTTTAAAGTTGAGATTTCTTCAGATCCGGTTAGCGAAGAAAGAATGGAAAGTTTAGTCGATAAAATTAGCCGGTCAGTCCAAATTAACAAAGAAGACGCTGTTTATTTAATTTCCACTTCAAGCATAGAAAAAAACATGTACGATCCTGCCGATGATAGTATTGATATTATCTATAAGGACGGTACAATAAAGAATATAGCTGAAGCATCAGATATGCTAAACATTTCGCTGCTTTCAAAGAAAGTAAAGAAATACTACCTTTGTTATCAGCGTTTAGCTTAAAAAAGAACTAAATATTTAGCCAACTGTACGGAAATCTAAAAAAAAAACACGAACTTTGCGCCCCAATGGTCATATACATAGGAATGTAATCTCCATTTTACAATATTGAAAAATACTAGAATCAATCAACAATAAAAACATGGAATTTTCGGCTAAGCAAATTGCAGAATTTATTCAGGGAGAAATAATAGGAGATGAGAACGCTAGTGTTCATACCTTTGCTAAAATAGAAGAAGGTGTGCCTGGAGCTATTTCATTCCTTTCCAATCCAAAATATACTCATTACATATATAACACACAATCAAGCATTGTATTAGTTAATAAGGATTTCACTGCCGAGCATGAAATCAAGACTACTATTATAAAAGTAGAGAATGCCTATGAAAGTCTGGCAAAACTGCTTAACTTATATGAAATGAGCAAACCTAAAAAAGTGGGTATTGATCCGCTGGCTTTCATTTCTCCTACCGCCAAAATAGGTAAAGACGTATATATTGCACCGTTTGCATGTGTTGAAGACAATGCCGAAGTAGGTGATAATACAATACTTCATCCTCACGTAACAATTGGAAGCGATGCTAAAGTGGGAAACAACTGTATCTTATATCCACATGCAACTATCTATCATGACTGCCGTGTAGGCAACAATTGCATTTTGCATGCAGGAAGTGTAATTGGAGCTGACGGATTTGGATTCGCTCCTACTCCTGAAGGATATTCCAAAATACCTCAGATAGGTATCGTTGTTCTGGAAGATGATGTAGAAATTGGTGCTAATACTTGTGTAGACAGAGCAACTATGGGAGCTACAATTATACATAAAGGAGTAAAACTGGATAATTTGGTTCAGATTGCTCATAACGACAAAATTGGTTCTCACACAGTAATGGCTGCTCAAGCTGGTGTTGCTGGTTCAACTCAAGTGGGAGAATGGTGTATGATTGGTGGTCAGGTTGGTTTAGCCGGACATATAAAAATTGGAGACAAGGTAGGTATGGCAGCGCAATCTGGAATTGCCGGCAATATTCCATCAAACACAAACGTAATGGGAGCTCCAGCATTTGATGCAAAGAAATATTTCAAATCATCTGTTGTATTCAAAAAATTACCAGAAATGTATACTACTCTCAATAATTTAGAGAGAGAATTTAATGAACTTAAGAAACAATTAAATAAGTAACCAATGTTGAAACAAAAGACTCTAAAAGATAGCTTTTCACTAAGAGGAAAAGGTCTTCACACTGGACTAGATCTTACTGTAACTTTCAATCCTGCTCCGGATAATCACGGATACAAGATTCAAAGAATTGATCTGGAAGAACAACCTATTATAGATGCAGTAGCAGATAATGTTATAGAAACGACTCGTGGCACTGTTCTCGCAAAAAGCGGAGTTAAAGTTAGTACGGTAGAACATGGAATGGCTGCTCTTTATGCTGCAGGAATAGACAACTGTTTGATACAGGTTAACGGACCTGAATTCCCAATTCTTGACGGTAGCGCCATATCCTATGTAGAAGAAATTGAGAAAGTTGGTATTGTTGAACAAGCGGCTGTTAAAGATTTCTATATTATCAAGCATAAGATTGAGTTTAAAGACGAAGAAACTGGTTCTTCTATAATGGTACTTCCTGATGAAGATTTCAGCGTAAATGTTCTAATATCATATGATTCTAAGATTATACCTAACCAGTATGCTACATTAGATAGTATGAACGATTTCTCAAAAGAGATTGCTGCAAGCAGAACTTTTGTTTTTGTTCGTGAAATTGAACCTTTACTTTCTGCAGGTCTTATTAAAGGAGGCGATTTAGATAACGCAATTGTAATTTACGAACGTCAGGTTTCGCAGGAAAAGCTTGATGCACTGGCTGATGTTATGAAAGTGCCTCACAAAGATGCAAATCAATTGGGATATATCAATCATAAACCATTGGTATGGGATAATGAACCAGCTCGTCACAAGTTACTCGACATCATTGGCGACTTGGCTTTAATTGGAAAACCAATCAAAGGCCGTATTATTGCTACTCGTCCAGGACATACAATTAATAATAAGTTTGCCCGTCAGATGAGAAAAGAAATCAGAAAGCACGAAATACAAGCTCCTTCTTATAGTTGCAATGAAGTACCTGTTATGGATGTAAACCGTATCCGTGAACTGTTGCCTCACCGTTATCCATTCCTTTTGGTTGATAAGATTATTGAAATAGGTCCAAACCACATTGTAGGAGTAAAGAATGTTACAGTAAACGAACCATTCTTCCAGGGACATTTCCCACAAGAACCGGTTATGCCAGGAGTATTGCTGGTAGAAGCAATGGCACAGACCGGAGGATTACTTGTACTCAACTCTGTTGATGAACCTGAAAGATATTCTACTTACTTTATGAAGATTGATGGAGTTAAATTCCGTCAGAAAGTAGTACCTGGAGATACACTTATCTTCAAACTGGAACTGTTAGCACCAATTCGCCGTGGCATATCAACAATGAAAGGATATGTATTTGTTGGTGAAACAGTGGCTTGTGAAGCAGAATTTATGGCTCAAATAGTTAAGAACAAATAAAATAACAAATGATTAGTCCATTAGCATATATACATCCCGAAGCAACAATTGGAGAGAATGTAGAAATTGCACCTTTTGTTTATATTGATAAGAATGTTGTTATTGGTGATAATAACAACATTATGTCCAATGTAAGCATATTATACGGAGCACGCATTGGAAACGGAAATACTATTTTCCCTGGAGCAGTAATCGGTGCTGTGCCACAAGATTTAAAATATCAGGGAGAAGAAACTACTGCAGAAATAGGCGATAACAATACTATTCGTGAGAATGTAACTGTTAACCGTGGAACTGCAGCCAAAGGAAAAACTGTTGTTGGAAGCAATAACCTTTTAATGGAAGGAGTACACGTAGCGCATGATGCAATAGTTGGTAGCAATTGTATTATTGGTAATTCCACAAAAATGGCCGGCGAAATTATCATAGACGATAATGCGATAGTCAGTGCCGCAGTATTGATGCATCAATTCTGCCGTGTAGGTAGTTATGTAATGCTTCAAGGTGGTTCACGTTTTAGCAAAGACATACCTCCGTACATTATTGCAGGACGAGATCCTATTGCTTATTGCGGGATTAATATTGTTGGTTTGCGCAGACATGGTTTCTCAAATGAATTGATTGAGAATATTCACAATGCATACCGCATTATCTACCAAAGCGGATTGAATGTTAGTGAAGCTTTGGAGAAAGTAAAAAAAGAAATTCCGTCAAGTCCGGAAATTGAATATATTATTGAGTTTGTTCAAAACTCAAAACGAGGAATAATAAGATAAACGTTGCTATAGTAAGGTTTATATTCAGCAGAAAAGGGAAGATCATCGAATTGATGGTTCTTCCCTTTTACTTTTTTTATAAACGAATAGAACTTAATTATTGTACATTTTGAGATTTTTACTACTTTTACGCCATCAATAAATTTAAAAAGAATATGGTATACAGATTCACAATCATATCTGATGAAGTTGATGATTTTGTCAGAGAAATACAAATTGATTCAGAAGCAACCTTCCAGAATTTTCACGAGGCAATTCTGAAATCAGTTGACTATTCAAATGATCAAATGACCTCTTTCTTTATTTGTGATGAAGATTGGGAAAAAGAAAAAGAAATCACCCTCGAAGATATGGATAACAATTCCGAGGAGGATAGCTGGGTTATGAAAGACACACTATTAAGTGATTTAATTGAAGATGAAAAACAAAAGCTGATTTATGTTTTTGATTACATGACAGAACGTTCATTCTTCATTGAGTTATCGGAAATCATCACAGGAAAAGACTTGGACAAAGCTATTTGTTCCAAGAAATCGGGTATTGCGCCTAAACAAGTCATCGATTTTGAAGATATGGCAGCTACTAATACTACCATTGATTTAGATGAGAATTTCTATGGCGACGAAACATTTGATACTGAAGACTTTGACACAGAAGGATTCGATATCGACATTAACAGTATTGCTGATGATTCTTTAGAAAAAGGGAGCTTTTAATGGCTAAAACCTTACTAGTTCTCATAGGGCCTACAGGTGTCGGAAAGACGGAGCTGAGTTTACGCTTGGCCGAAAATTTTGGTTCACCAATTATTTCTTCCGATTCCCGACAGCTGTATGCCGATCTTAAAATAGGAACTGCTGCTCCTACTCCCGAACAACTTAATAAAGTTCCACATTACTTCGTAGGCACACTTAAACTCACTGATTACTACAGTGCCGCACAATACGAAGCAGAAGTATTAAAACTTCTGGAGAATCTTTTCCAATCCAAAGATGTTATTGTTATGACCGGCGGATCAATGATGTATATTGATGCTGTTTGTAAGGGCATTGATGATATACCTACTGTAGACAAGGAAACACGCGAACTGTTGATTCACAGATATGAATCAGAAGGATTGGAACGTTTATGCAGTGAATTAAAGCTTCTCGACCCTGAATATTACAAGATGGTTGATCTGAAAAACCCCAAACGGGTTATTCACGCGCTGGAGATTTGCTACATGACAGGAAAGACTTATACTTCTTTCCGCACTCGCTCTACCAGGGAAAGACCATTTCACATCCTTAAAATAGGACTAACCCGAGATCGGGAAGAACTTTACGAACGAATTAACCGTCGTGTAGATATCATGATGGAAGATGGCCTGTTGGAAGAAGTAAAATCCGTTTACCCATATAAGCATCTTAACTCCCTTAATACGGTTGGTTACAAAGAGCTCTTTAACTATCTCGATGGTGTTTGGGATTTACCTTTCGCTATAGAAAAAATCAAGCAAAACTCACGTATCTATTCTCGCAAACAGATGACCTGGTTCAAAAGAGATAATGATATCACCTGGTTCCACCCTGATCAGGAAGAAGAGATAATGGATTATATAAAAAAGGTACTTAATGTTTAACTGATAACATTATCTATATTTTCTGGCCAGAATATTATAAATAACTGCAGAAAGTAATAGTAGTGCCACGATAATTACCATCAGAATTTCAAATATTCCATTTCCTATTGAGAGAAAGAAATCGGAAAGACTGAATAACATATTAACGAGCAACATACCAACCAAAACATTCACTACCCGAAGGTAACGAACTATCAAGGCATACTGAATAAGCATATTTTCCTCAGTGATCTGCACAGGAAAACGAGACATTCTTGAAGGGAAGAATGATCTGTATCCAGTTAAAGCCATAACAAATGTTGCTATTCCAGCCAAAACAAGCAACGTATCTTTGCTTCCAATTCTGTCAGCTTTTCCATAAATATTAATATGAGTAGGAATTACATCGGGGGCCTTATTATATAAAATAAAAGCGACCACCCATATTCCCAATAAAAGAAGCACGGCCATTGCCTCAAGAATCTTATCACCAAAAGCTCGTGGGACACGAACTTCAGGCAACTTTTGCCTTCTAACTGAAAAGAATTTAATCATAAAACTGCTTTTCTTACTAGAACAATCCAATAAATAAATAATAAGGCAAATGAATAAATGCCTTATTTACCTTATCAACGAGTCAATATAAATATTAAATTGACAACGAATACTACTATACCTACAAGAATAATCATACCTTTAGTCTTTATTTAAATTTAAAATTAGTTAGTTATTTGGGGTTCCGGCATTTACAACCGGCTGAGCAGCCTCATCGGCACAAAGAACAACCAGAAGATTGCTCACCATTGCTGCTTTTTTCTCTTCGTTCAATTCTACAATCTTTTCATCAGAAAGCTTTGTCAGAGCCATTTTCACCATAGATACGGCACCTTCTACAATCTTTTCGCGAGCAGAAATAATAGCAGATGCCTGCTGACGGCGAAGCATCACTGCTGCAATCTCAGGTGCATACGCCAGATAATTAAGTCTCGCTTCGACAACCTCTATTCCGGCCATTGCCAGGCGCTCATTCAATTTCTGTTCGAGCTGATTATTAACCTCTTCCCCACCCGAGCGAAGAGTAAGTCCGCTAGTTTCTCCTTCATTATCATCATAAGCATACTGTCCGGCCACCTGTCGAAGAGCGGCATCGCTCTGTATTTTAACAAAATTCTCGAATGCAGTCATACGTCCGGCTACAGAATTTCCTAGACTGACAGCCGCATTAGGAGAAGTTGCCCCAGCCTCTGCCAATGTCTGAGAATCAATCTCGAACATAGCTTTATATGTATCCTTAAGCTTCCATACCAAAACCAATCCAATCATTATCGGATTACCGGTTTTATCATTTACTTTAATAGGCTTCACATCAAGATTCCGGGCACGTAGTGAAAGTTTCTTCTTATCAAGAAAAGGATTTACCCAAAAAAAACCGGTTTCTTTGAACGTTCCTTTGTATTTTCCAAAAAAAACCATGGCCCGTGCCTGATTTGGTTCCAATTGCATGAAACCTGCCAAAATAAAGAAACAGGAAATTATTCCTATCACTCCTAAAATAATTCCTAAAGTTCCTAATACGTCATAATAGATAAACATTGCCACACTTACAAATATCAAACAGATATTAAGAAATAGCATCATAAATCCATTCATTTTAAATCCTTTGAAATCAAATTCAGCAGTTTCCATAATATTTTCTTTTTTTTTAATTTCTCATTTTACAAATATTGTTGATAATTTTTAAGATTAACAAATGTTTTGTGATAAATTATTAAGGTGCTTAACATCATTTATCAATTAAGCTTGATAATTTATTCAGTATATATTTTATCTTTATTTTAGAGCTTTTTTAAAAAAGGTATAGACCTTAATAACATATAATCTACTCTTTATATTATTATAGTCTACACCTTATTATAAACTTATAGTTAATAAATTAATTAGCCTTCGGAAAGAAATAATTAAACTACGCTGAAAGTATTTTTTTAAAGTATCCAATCACAAAAAAAGAGCCTTATTTCTAAAAATGAAATAAGGCTCTTCGCTGAAAAAATAAATTTATTACAGTTTAATAGTAAGACCTATTTTACCTCCGCTAAATTCATTGCCACCACCAACTTCAAGATTAATACCAACCTTATTGTTGAAGTAATAACGACCGCCGATCTGTGCTCCAAGGCCTAATCCAGATGTATGATCTCCATGGTAACCATCTGGTGCATTCCAAACGTAAAAGCCAACATTTAGTCCTGCATAAAAATCCCAGTTTCTTGGAATGTTAAGAATGCTATTAAAGTGATAATTACCATTACCCGAAATACCCCATGAGTCTAGATGGTAATCGTAATAATCATGATCATTATAACCGCGGTAAGATAATTCTCCACCTAGAGTAATATCTGGGTGAACAGCGTGGTCAAAACCCACATATACAGGCAAACCGTAGTCTGACAATCCAAGACCGACATTAAGCTGAGTTTGTCCTACGCGAAGAGGACTCTGTGCATACCCCATTGAGACTAAAAACATTAGTCCTAATGATAAAAATAGTTTTCTCATTTTTTAAATCGTTTAGTTTTTAATACAAAAAATATAAGTGTCTGCGAATTTAGTTTAGTTTCATTCAAATAATGAAATTTATGCAAATATATTTAATATTTCATTTTACACGTCATTCATTAGTATTTAATAAAATCATTTATTGTATTTTCGTAATATATCTTATCTTTGTAATATACTAATAATAGGTAAAAACGTGAAATTTACTATCGATACGGATAACAAAGAGTTTCAGGATGCACTGAACTTAATTCAATATACCCGGCAATCCGTCTTTTTAACTGGAAAGGCTGGTACGGGAAAATCTACATTTCTGAAATATATTTGTGAAAATACCCGAAAGAAGCATGTAGTACTTGCACCAACGGGTATAGCAGCAATCAATGCGGGTGGTAGTACACTTCACAGCTTTTTCAAACTTCCCTTTTACCCTCTCCTGCCCGATGATCCAAACTTTAGTCTTCAGGGCGGACGAATTCACGAGTTCCTTAAATATCGTTCTGCACACCGCAAATTAATTAAAGAGGTTGAGCTGATTATCATTGATGAGATCTCGATGGTGCGGGCAGATATTATCGACTTTGTAGATCGTGTGCTGAGAATCTATTCCAATAACATGAGGGAACCGTTTGGCGGCAAGCAAATTCTCCTGGTGGGTGATGTTTACCAGTTGGAGCCTGTTATAAAGAGTGACGAACGTGAGATTTTAAATCGTTTTTATCCTTCGCCATTTTTCTTTTCGGCAAGGGTATTTGGTGAAATTGATCTGGTATCAATCGAGCTCAAAAAGGTTTACCGTCAAACAGATAAGGTTTTCGTAAGCGTGCTTGATCATATCCGTAATAATACGGCCGGCGCTGCCGACTTGCAATTGCTCAATACCAGATACAATACTCGTATAGAGGAATCGGAAGAAGATATGTACATCACTTTGGCCACGCGACGGGATAATGTAGACTTCATCAATGAAAAGAAACTAGGCGAGTTGCCGGGTGATTCTGTGATATTCAGAGGCGAGATAACGGGAGATTTTCCGGAAAGTAGTCTGCCTACCCAGAAAGACCTGGAGCTGAAAGTGGGTGCTCAGATTATATTTATTAAGAATGATTACGAGCGTCGCTGGGTAAACGGCACCATCGGAGTAATTTCTGCCATCGATGAAGAGGGCACTATTTACGTGCTTACGGATGATGGAAAGGAATGCGACGTAAATAAAGACTGCTGGCGAAACATTCGCTATGTATATAATGAGAAAGAAAAAAAGATAGAAGAAGAAGAACTAGGTGTATTCACACAATATCCCATCCGGTTGGCATGGGCAATTACTATTCACAAAAGTCAGGGTCTTACTTTTAGCAGAGTAGTTGTAGACTTTAGCGGAGGAGTATTTGCAGGCGGACAGGCTTATGTGGCACTTAGCCGGTGTACTTCATTGGAAGGTATTCAGCTGAAGAAGCAAATTTCCCGCGGAGATATATTCGTGAGACAGGAAATTGTGGACTTTGCCACACGTTTCAATAACCAGCTGGCAATTGAAAAAGCATTAAAGCAAGCTCAGGCCGATATTCAATATGCCGAGGCTGTTAAGCAATTTGACAACGGAAACTTTGAAGAATTCCTGGAGCAGTTCTTTTTAGCCATTCATTCCAGATATGACATAGAAAGACCTGTCGTAAAAAGATTTATACGGAAAAAGCTGGGAATCATAAACAAACTAAAGGAGGAAAACGTTGCTATTAAGAGGAAAATGGAGGAGCAACGGGCTAATCTGAAAAAGTATGCCAAGGAATATTACGTCATGGGTAATCAGTGTATTACTCATGCGCATGATCTTCGGGCAGCACTGGCCAATTATGATAAAGCGCTGGAGTTGGACCCTAAAATGGTTGATGCCTGGGTAAGAAAGGGATTAACTCTTTTCGAGGATAATAGAATACCCGAAGCACTGGGATGCCTGAACGAAGCTGTTAAACTAAGCCCAAGAGCATTCAAGCCTCGATACAACAGAGGAAAAATTCATCTACAGCTGAATCATATAGAAGAAGGTATTGCCGATTTAGAAAAGGCTTGTTCTATAAAACCTGAGCATGATAAATCGCACGAATTACTGGGCGATGCTTATTCCCGGGTGGGAGATGAAGAAAAAGCAGCAATTCATTGGCGTATAGCAGAAGAATTAAGGAAAGAAAAAGATAATTCAAGTAACTAAGACATAGATATTATGAATCAAAGAACAAAGAAAAGTTTAAAAATTACAGGTCTTGTAATTGTATGTATTCTGGCACTTATGGCAATATTGCCGTATGCTTTTCGCGGAAAAATTGAGAAGATAGTTATTACAGAAGGTAATAAAATGCTAAATGCCAGATTTGGCTTCGAAGATTTGAACATTAGCTTGTTCAAGAACTTCCCTAAAGCTTCTATTTCTCTGAATAACTTCTACCTGAAAGGGGTCGATGAATTTGCTAAAGATACTTTGGTAAAAGCCGGAGATGCCACAGTAGCAATAGATCTTTTCTCCCTATTTGGAAGCAGTGGCTATGATGTTTCTAAAATTGAGATATCAGATGCTTATATCCATGCCATTGTTCTGAAGAACGGAAAGGTGAACTGGGATATAATGAAAACCGACACCACCAAAGCTACTCCTGCAACAGAAGAAACTACACCATTTAAACTGAAGCTTAAAAAGCTTACAGCAGATAACGTAAACATCATCTATGATGATCGTCAGGCAGATATGTATGCTTCAATTGTGGGATTAAACACAGAATGTTCCGGCGACTTGACCGCCGATCGCTCTACTCTGAAAATTGCAGCTAAAAGTAAAGGATTTACATTCAAGATGGGTGCAATTCCTTATATCAGCAATGCGGTTGTCTCTGCAGATATGGATTTGGATGCCGACCTTGCTCATAGTAAATATACACTGAAAGAAAACAAATTCCAGTTGAATGCTATCAAGGCTGATGTTGACGGATGGGTGGCTATGCTCAATAATGGCGGTACGGATATGGACCTAAAAGTTAACACTAACGAAGTAGGCTTTAAAGATGTGCTTTCTTTGATACCGGCTATCTATGCAAAAAATTTTGAAGATGTAAAAGCTACCGGCAATGTTTCTCTTAAATTCGATGCTAAGGGTATTATGCTGGGCGACACCTTACCTGCTTTCAATGCAAGTATGGTGGTAAAGAATGGAACATTCAAATATCCGTCACTTCCTATGGGGGTAGATCAGATAAATATCAATGCTAGTGTGAAAAATCCGGGCGGTAGTGCAGATTTAACTGAGGTAAACATCAATCCGTTCAGCTTCCGCATGGCTGGCAATCAGTTTAGCTTAACATCAATAATAAAGACTCCTGTAAGTGATCCTGATGTAAAAGGTAGTGCAAAAGGTACTCTGAACCTGGGAATGATTAAACAGGTATATCCTTTGGATGAAGGTATGGCTCTGAATGGTATTATCAGTGCCGATGTAAATATGGCGGGCCGTATGTCTTACATTGAAAAAGAACAGTATGACAAGTTCCAGGCTTCAGGTTCTTTAAAGCTTAGCAATATGAAACTAAAGATGAAAGATATGCCAGATGTAGATATTCAAAGATCTACGTTTACTTTCTCTCCAAAATACCTGAATCTGAGCGAAACAACCGTAAAAATTGGCAAGAATGACATTACAGCCGATTGTCGACTGGAGAATTACATGGGATATGTTCTGAAAAACAAAACGCTGAAAGGTACAATGAACATAAAGTCTAACTACTTCAACCTGAACGACTTTATGGGAACAACTTCAACAACTGCAGCTGCAGCTTCGGGAACAACTCAGGGCGCAACTGCTGCTACCACAACAGCAAGTGCTGCAACATCGGCTATTGAGGTTCCAAAGAATATCGATTTCAATATGACTGCAAACATGAAACAGGTTCTCTTCGACAAAATGGCTTTCAATAACATGAACGGAAAGTTATTGGTTAAAGATGGCAAGGTAGATATGCAGAATCTGTCAATGAACACCATGGGTGGATCGGTTGTAATGAATGGTTCTTATTCTACTGCTCAAAGCGTAAAGAGTCCCGACCTGAATGCCGGATTTAAAATGAACAGCATTTCTTTTGCTCAGGCTTATAAGGAACTGGATATGGTTCAGAAACTGGCACCTATCTTCGAAGGTCTTAAGGGAGACTTCTCTGGTAATATGAATATTTCTACTAAACTAGATAATCAATTGTCTCCGGTATTTAACTCAATGCAAGGAGCCGGTAGTATATCTACAAAAGACATCAGCCTCAGCGGTGTTAATGTTATCGATAAGATTGCTTCAGCTGTAAAGAAAGAGAGTCTGAAGAATCTGAAAGTAAAGGATATGAAGATAGATTTCACCATAAAAGACGGACGGGTGTCTACAAAACCATTCGACATCAAGTTTGGCGAAACCTTGCTTAACCTTTCAGGAACTACCGGTCTGGATCAGACTATTGATTATTCAGGAAAGATTAAACTTCCTGCTTCAACCGGTACGCTTGGACAACTCAGTACACTCGATCTTAAGATTGGTGGAACATTCACTTCACCAAGAGTTTCCATCGATACAAAAAGCATGGCAAAACAAGTGCTCAGCAGTGCCAAAAACAAAGCAATCAGCGAAGTGGGAAAGAAACTGGGTATAGATTTAGGTGATGCTCAGAAACAGAAAGAGGCTTTAGTTGCCAATGCTCAGAAAGCCGGAGATAGAATAGTAGCCGAAGCGCAAAAGCAAGCAGACGATTTAGTTGCAAAAGCCGGAGGTAATATATTAAAGAAACTTGCTGCTCAGAAAGCCGGAGAGGTTTTGGTAAAAGAAGCTAAGAAAGAATCGGATAAATTAGTAAAGGAAGCTGAAGCACAAGGTGACAAGCTGATAGAAAAAGCAAAAAGTGAGTAATCTAAACTCTATATAAAATGCTATTAAAATTATACGAAAAGAACAATAACCCGAAGGATATAGAACAAATCGTTCAAGTCCTCCGCGACGGAGGAGTGGTTATTTACCCAACGGATACAGTGTATGCCATTGGTTGTCATGCTTTGCAAGTCCGTGCAGTAGAGAACATCTGCCGTATAAAAGACATTGATCCGAAAAAGAAGAGTCTTTCCATCATTTGTTATGACCTGAGCAATATCAGTGAATATGCAAAAGTGGAAAACTCTACATTTAAACTAATGAAAAAGAATCTGCCGGGAGCGTTTACTTTTATCCTGGCTGCCGGCGGCAAACTTCCTAAGATATTCAAGAACAGGAAAGAAGTTGGTATTCGTGTGCCCGATAATAATATTATCCGCGAGATTTGCAGACAACTGGATGCACCAATCTTAACCACAACTATTCCCTGGAATGAAAAAGAAGACATTGAATATCTCACAAATCCGGAACTGATTGACGAGAAATTTGGTTATGAAGTAGATTTGGTTGTTGATGGAGGAATTGGAGGCATAGAGCCATCAACCATTGTTGACTGTACTTCTGGTGAAGCCGAAATTATTCGTCAGGGAAAAGGAATTCTGGAAGAAGTTTAGCTTATTAGATAGAGTTCGCTTAAAAAACATTGAGGTCGAAACGTGCTTTGGAACAGCTAAGAAAATATCCAAGTCACACCAATACTATATTGAGTGTGGCTTGGACTTTTTTAGTGGAGCCTAAATAACAAATGTAAACTACTATATTGATTAGTCATCCTCGAATCAAAATATTTCCAGAAAAGATGTTTTATCATTTTGCAATACACAATATTGGAACAGGGTGATACAAGCGACTACAAAAATCAGGGAACATAATTAAACCAGCAAACATTTGATTTCACAACGCCCTTAAATAAAACACAATTATCTAATTTGCGATCTTTTTTCTTTGCTTTATTAAAGTCTTTTTGGTAATAGTTATTGGAAAAAAACTTTAATTGAACTTTATATCTTCCCCTCTTTAAATTAATTGGCCAAAGGCATAACTTTATATTATATTCAACACTTTCATTTGGCTTTAAAATAATATATTTCTTAATTATTGCTTTAAACGTTGAAATATCATATGGCCCTGTACGAGACCTCAGATACTTAGAGTATTTATTTTCTTTATCGAGTACGCTAATTAATAGGCGAGGAAGCACATCCTTTTTTAAAAAATTGTTAGTAGCCCAAGGACCGTCAAAGTCTGCATAATTAATATTATAAAACGCGAATTTACTTGCAGTTCTATTATGAACCTTAAATCTAAGGTACAATGTATCATTTTTTGTTTTAATGCTTTCATCAAAGATTGAAAAGCAAACATTTTGTGCTTGCACTTGTCCTAGAAACAGACAAATCAACAACAATAATCTAATTCTTGTTTTCATATAAATACATATTTCTGAGAAGAAGTCATTTATAAGCAATTATATGTTTAGTTAATAGTAAATAGCTTACCCGATATAACATAGAGTTTTATCAGATTTATTAGAAATAATGAATAAAAACAAATATCAGCTCTAAAATAAAAGTTATTATCATCATAACTTTCAACTGAAGCCTTAAATAAATCAATTTTCTATGCAATAAAAGGAGCCCGACTAATAGCACAAATAGTATTACACAGCATGATTTCATTATTAAAAACATTACTTTGAGAGCCTTTTCCAAGTCAATAGGAAGAGCATGTTTATGATAATTGTAAATTTTAAAAATAACATAAACATCTAAATAAAACAACAGCACTAATAATACCAGATAAAGCAGACAAATACTCCATTTTTTAATTTCCGACTGTTTCATACAGATTATATCTATTATGACTTATTTGTATTTTTCTACCACAATGCTAAACCCCTCTTCAACTCTTTTTTAACCAACTTATGATTAACAAAAGTCAGATAGTACATTTCTATATCGTTAATATTACATGGAGCTTTCTGCATACCTTCTTTGTAATATTTATAATCACCAGGAAAATATCTTTTAATGAATCCGCCGTAAGCTTTTTCATCCATATTAAAGAAATTCTTATTTCCAGAATCTTTCTTCACTATTCCTGCAAGCATTGTAAAAAAGACATCACGCTCTCCTATTTTACAAACAAAATGATAAGGCCATTTTTTTATTATCTCAGGATTTGTTACACAATCAACTACGTATCGACTAGTAGAATCATTCACTTCAAGACAATAAACATTAATTATATGTGATTCCTTAAATATTGAATCTGCATATTTTGCATATCCCTCAATTTCTCGTTCCAAGACTTTGTTATTTAACTCTAAATAATCATTCGATTGATTATTTAGAGTACATGACACTGTTAACAACATCAAGAATAAAACAACTATTTTTATTGTGTTTCTCATATTTTACTAATTTTTGAATATTACATAACA
Source organism: uncultured Bacteroides sp. (assembly GCF_963677945.1). Lineage (NCBI taxonomy): Bacteria > Pseudomonadati > Bacteroidota > Bacteroidia > Bacteroidales > Bacteroidaceae > Bacteroides > uncultured Bacteroides sp. The sequence goes on from NZ_OY782578.1 coordinate 4,140,803, forward strand.
AATGTAAACTATTCTATTTATTAGTCATCACCGAATCAAAATATTTCCTCAAAAATGTTTCGTCGTTTTGCAATACACAATATTGGAACAGGGTGATACTGGCGACTACAAAAATCACGGAACATAATTAAACCAGCAAACATTTGATTTCACAACCCCCTTAAATAAAACGCAATTATCTAATTTACGATCTTTTTTCTTCGCTTTATTAAAGTCTTTTTGGTAATAGTTATTGAAAAAAAAATTTAATTGAACTTTATATCTTCTCCTCTTTAAATTAATTGGCCAAAGGCATAACTTAATATTGTATTCAACACTTTCATTTGGCTTCAAAATAGTATATTTATTAATTACTGCTATAAATGTTGAAAAATCATGTGGTCCTGTACGAGACCTCAGATACTTGGAATATTTATTTTCTTTATCAAGTACGCTTAACAATAGGCAAGGAAGCACATCTTTTTTTAAAAAATTGTTAGTAGCCCAAGGACCGTCAATGTTTGCATAATTAATATTATAAAACGCAAATTTATTTGTAGTTCTATTATGAACCTTAAATCGAAGGTACAATGTATCATTTTTTGTTCTAATGCTTTCATCAAAGATTGAAAAGCAAACATTTTGTGCTTGCACTTGTCCTAGAAACAGACAAATCAACAACAATAATCTAATTCTTGTTTTCATCTAAATACATATTTCTGAGAAGAAGTCATTTATAAGCGATTATATCTTTAGTTAATAGTAAATAGCTTACCTAATATAACATAAAGTTTAACTAGATTTATTAGGCACAATATTGATAAACAAATACTAGTTCTAAAATAAACGTTATTATTATCATTACTTTCAACTGAAGTCTTAAATTAAGCAACTTTTTATGCAACATAAGCAAAACGATCAATAGAACGAACAAAGTTATGCTACATGATTTTAATATCAAATTTACTATTCTGCCAATCTGTTCTAAATTTATTACAAAAGCATGCCTATTATAATTTTGAGTTTTAAGAACGATATACATTTCTAAATGAAACAGCAATACCAATATTACTACGTAAAGCAGACAAACGCTCCATTTTTTAATTTCCAACTTTTTCATATAGATTATATCCATTATTACTTATTTGCGGTTTTCTACCACCATGGCAAACCTCGTCTCAACTCTTTTTTAACCAACTTATCATTAACAAAAGTCAAATAACACATTTCTGTATCATAAAGAACCAATGGAACTTTATTTGTACCTTTTTTGTAATATTTATAATCGTCGGGGAGATATTTCTTAACGAACTCATCACAGGCTTCCTTTTTCAAATAAAAAAAGTTATTATTCTTCCAGCCTATCTTTCCTATGCCTGCTAGCATTGTAAAAAAAACATCTCGCTCTCCAATTTTACAAACAAAGTGATATGGCCACATTTGTATATCCTCCGGATCTGTTATAAAATTAATAATATACCGGCTGGTAGAATCGTTAACTTCTGAACAAAAGACACTGATTACATATGGTTCATTAATTTGGGGGTCTACAAACTTTGCATATCCCTCAATTTCTCGTTCCAACACTTTGTTATTTAACACTAAATAATCATTCGATTGATTATTCATTGTACATGACACTGTTAACAACATCAAGAATAAAACAACTATTTTTATTGTGTTTCTCATATTTTACTGATTTTTGAATATTACATAACAAATGTAAACTATTCTATTTATTAGTCATCACCGAATCAAAATATTTCCTCAAAAATATTTCGTCATTTTGCAATACACAATATTGGAACAGGGTGATACTGGCGACTACAAAAATCACGGAACATAATTAAACCAGCAAACATTTGATTTCACAACCCCTTTAAATAAAACGCAATTATCTAATTTACGATCTTTTTTCTTCGCTTTATTAAAGTCTTTTTGATAATAGTTATTGGAAAAAAACTTTAATTGAACTTTATATTTTCCCCTCTTTAAATTAATTGGCCAAAGGCATAACTTAATATTATATTCAACACTTTCATTTGGCTTTAAAATAATATATTTATTAATTATTGCTATAAACGTTGAAATATCATATGGCCCAGTACGAGACCTCAGATACTTGGAATATTTATTTTCTTTATCGAGCACGCTAATTAACAGGCAAGGAAGCACATCTTTTTTTAAAAGATTGTTAGTAGCCCAAGGACCGTCAAAGTCTGCATAGTTAATATTATAAAACGCAAACTTGCTTGTAGTTCTATTATAAACCTTAAATCTAAGGTACAATGTATCGTTTTTTGTTTTAATACTTTTCTCAAAGATTGAAAAGCAAACATTTTGTGCCTGCACTTGTCCTAGAAACAGACAAATCAACAATAGTAATCTAATTCTTATTTTCATCTAAATACATATTTATGAGAAAAGCCATTTACAAGCGATTATCTCTTTAGTTCATAATAAATTGCTTATCCTATATCATATAGAGTTTGACTAGATTTTTTAGGAACAATATAGATAAATAGCTATTAGTTCTAAAACAAAGGTTATTATCATCATTACTTTTAGCTGTAGCCTTAAACTAGGCATTTTCTTATACAGCATAAGCAAACCGATCAATAAAAAAAACAAAGTTATGATACATGATTTAAATATCAAAAATACCACTTTGGCAATCTGCTCTAAATTTATTACAACAGCATGCCTATTATAATTTTGAGTTTTAAAAATGATATACACTTCTAAAAAAAACAGCAATACCAATATTACAACGTAAAGCAGACATACGCTCCATTTTTTAATTTCCGACTGTTTCATACAGATTATATCATTATTACTTATTTGCGGTTTTCTACCTTCATGGCAAACCTATCCGATAAATCCTCCGGCCGCACCTGCTACAGACACATCCATTGCCTCCAAATATATAAATATTTCACGAATATTTACTATAACAACCTCTTTTTCTTGTTCACAAAAGTTTCCTATATAAATACGATTATTTATTAAAAGACTATTTTGATAAGAGTCTGCATAAATACGCTGATATTCTGAACAATAATATATTTGCAGACTATCGGCACCTTGTGCAATAGGCATCACTTTATCAAAATAGGTGTACATTATATTCTGGGGGCTGAATTTAAAAGAATTAAAAAATGGAGAATCGAAGTAAAGTAAAATACTAGTTACCGAATGAGGTTGTAGCATGTCTTCATAACGATATTCTTCAATATCTGATTTCTTACAGAAAAAATAAAATCTTCCATCACTCCATCACTTTTTCTTGTAATATATTAAAATATAGCAATTTATTTGGTGATGGTAGCATTTTAGACTCTCACCAAACCCTCACTTTTTGGTTCATCCATCACCTTTTCGAGTTGTTTTTATCCAAAATAGAATCAAACTCAGCGTGATATAGTTGCTCAAGACAAATTAAGCCTGAAATCTACCGATTGTGCTTAAAAGAGTGATATCACTCTTTAACTTACCATATAAAAAAACAGACTTGAGGCTTTGGATGAAGTCTCAAGTCTGTTAGAAATAACAAGACATTTATATGTCTATTTATATATAGATAAATCTTATTTCAGTAACGTTTCAGGATCAATATGATCTGCTTCAATATCTTTGAAGTAACGATAAGTTCCAACCTTCAATTCATCGGCAGCTGCATCATCACAAACAATAATTCCTTTTTCGTGAAGTTGAAGAGCACTGATAGTCCACATCTGAGTAATTGAACCTTCAACAGCGTGATACAAAGCACGAGCTTTGTTGTGTCCATTAACAATGATAAGAACTTCTTTAGCAGAAAGAACTGTACCTACACCTACAGTTAAAGCTGTTTTAGGAACCTTATTCACATCATTATCAAAGAAACGAGAGTTTGCAATGATTGTGTCTGTTGTTAAAGTCTTAACTCTAGTGCGAGAAGTTAGAGAAGATCCCGGTTCATTGAAAGCAATGTGTCCATCAGGACCAATACCACCAAGGAAAAGGTCAATACCACCATATTCTTTGATCTTAGCTTCATAACGTTCACATTCAGCTTCCAGATCAGCAGCATTACCATTCAGGATATTTACGTTTGCCTTAACAATATCAATATGATTAAAGAAATTGTTCCACATGAATGAATAGTAGCTTTCCGGATGTGCTTGTGGAAGACCAACGTATTCGTCCATATTGAACGTTACCACATTTTTAAATGATACAATGCCTTTTTTGTAAAGATCAATTAGGGCTTTGTACATTCCAAGAGGAGAAGATCCTGTTGGCAAACCAAGAACAAAAGGTTTCTCTGCAGTAGGATTAGCCTTATTAATCTTTGCTGCAACATAATTGGCAGCCCATTGAGAAATCTTCTGATAATCAGGTTGGATGATTAGTCTCATAATAAAGTTTGTTTTAAGTTAGATTATTTATAGTGTTTTAGATCTGTCAACTTTTAAACGATCGGCCATAGCTTTTGCCAGGTTTTCACATTGAGTATAAGTTATATCCTTCATGCTTTGCTTCATTTCCACAGGATCACCAATTAATTCAAACTTACTCTTTTCTGCAAACTCGGCCATTCTTTTCACGGCAGCGCCAGCCCAGCAAAAAGATCCAAAGTATCCCAAATAGCGTCCTTTCATATCTCTCACAAGTATTTTTGAAAGAATTGCCTCTACTTCAGGGAATATCTGGTTGCTGTAAGTAGGACTTCCAATAATCAGTCCTTTGTATTTAAATATATCCATGAGGATATAAGAAGGATTTGATTTTGAGACATTGTGCATCACAATATTCTTAATGCCACGGGCAGAAAGTTCTGATGCAATTGTTTCGGCCATCTGTTCGGTATTTCCATACATGCTTCCGTAAACAATTACCACTCCTTCATCGGCATCGTAGCGACTTAATTTATCGTAGATACCAATTACTCTTTCTATATTTTCCATCCATACCGGACCATGTGTAGAACAAATTGCACTGATATGCAATCCTGCAAGTTTTTCAAGAGCTTTTTGTACCGGAGAACCATACTTTCCTACAATATTGGAATAGTAGCGTACCATCTCGTCCCAGTATTTATCAATATTCATACGAGAATCGATAAAGCCTCCATCCAATGTTCCAAAGCAACCAAATCCATCACCAGAGAAGAGAACTCCGTCTGTTTCGTCGTAAGTCATCATGGTTTCGGGCCAGTGAACCATTGGTGTAAGGTAAAATTTAAGTTTATGATGTCCTAAAGCAAGATAATCTCCATCTTTTACCAGATATTGCTCACCGGTAACTCCATAAAAACCTTCAATCATTCCGAAAGTCTGCTTATTACCCACAATAACAATATCAGGATAGTGTTGCTTTATCAAACGAATAGAACCCGAGTGATCTGGTTCCATGTGATTTATAATCAGATAATTAATCGGACGTTCGCCTATTATATTTTTTATTTTGCGCAAAAAAGATTCAAAATAACAAACATCCACCGTATCTACCAATGCCACCATATCATCATCAATAAGATATGAATTATAAGATACGCCGTAAGGTAACGGCCACATAGCTTCAAACAGCTGTTTATTTCTGTCATTCACTCCTACATAGTGAACTTTCCCTTTTATTGTAGTCTTCTGTTGCATATTTGTATCCATCTGGTTTTTAATAGCAAAAATAATCTTTTTATCTTAAAGTCTATATAATTTTCCCTGATAAGCTTCCCTTTCACGCATTCTTTTTTTTACACGTTCGGTAAACTCGTAATTCTTCAGCCCCCAATCGGGTGCTATAAGTAATTCCTTCGGAGACTGAGAAACGAAGCGTTCCAGCACCATATCCGGACGAAGTTGTTCAACATAATCTATAACAAGATCTATATATTCATCCACTTCATACAAATGAAATTCTTCCGGATGTTCTTCAAACTCATGAGCCATCTTTGTTCCGCGAATAAGCTGTAACTGATGAAGCTTTAAAGTTGTAAGTGGCAATTCTGATAATCGGGCAGCCTGACTTACGATCTCATCATGTGTTTCCCCTGGTAGTCCAAGTATCACATGTCCACCGGTAAGAATACCTCTGGCAGCGGTTCTTTTCACAGCATCAACTGTGTCTGCATAAGTATGTCCGCGGTTAATTCTTCGCAGCGTATCATCATTAGTACTTTCAATGCCATATTCTACAAGAAGAAAAGTACGTTTATTCAATTCCTCCAGATAATCGAGCAAAGCATCGGGCATACAATCAGGACGGGTTCCAATTACCAATCCTACTACCCCATCAACACTTAACGCATCTTCATATTTCCTTTTCAGTTCTTCGAGCTCTGAATAAGTATTTGTATATGCCTGAAAATAGGCCAGATATTTCATTTCCGGATATTTTCGAGAAAAAAAGAGGCGTCCTTCTTCCAACTGCTCTTTTACTGATTTTTCTGTTTTGCAATATTCCGGATTAAAAGTCTGGTTATTACAATAAGTACAGCCTCCTTTGCCTTTTACTCCGTCCCTGTTTGGGCAAGTAAATCCGGCATTAAGCGAAATCTTCTGAACTTTACCATCAAAATACTTTCGCAGAAAAGAAGAAAAGTCGTTATAAGCAGGCATATAATTCGTTCTGTTTTTAATTTAACCGCAAAGTTAAGTATTTTATTTAAATAAGAATCGCCATTTCTTCATTTACAATAATAATTGCTCACTAAGGTTTAATTTCCATTTTATCCTTTCATCTTAATTCATCTTCCGCGCTCTTATTTTAATTATAAACCAGCAATCCATATTCTCTTGTACAAAAGAATGCATTCTTCTGTACAAAACAATTAATTCTTTTGTACAAGACAATTATTTGTTTTGTACAAGAAATATATAATATCTCAGGATGTTTTTATTTCTCTTATAGTAAGCTTCTCAAAACAGAATGGAACATATAATAGCTACAAAATAGCTATTTTTTAAACGAAAGAGTGAGAGATGACACCAAATAGTGAGGGATGAGGGCTTTTTGTCTTCATCCACCACTTTATTAACTATCTAATAACTAATAATTTATATTTCACTCAGTGAGGGATGAGTGAGGGATAATTTTATCAAATCAACAGTATACAATCTGACAATCAACTATTTAGCATTACAAGAGTGAGGGATGAGAATATTTTTTTTTAAAAACACATATAGAAATCAAAAAAATAGTCCTGAAAAAAAAAAGTATGCTTACTATCCGTGGGGAGTTCTTCATCTTGATTATATATAAAATAACTTTTAAGAAATGCTTATGTACAGAATCGATTAAATTGTTTACTTTTGTGGGATATAACAGATAATCAGATGTATTGCAACATGAAAAAAATTAATTTACTATTGATATTTTGTGCTCTCTCTTTGGCAATCTATGCCCAGGATAGCAAAGTATTAACATTAAAAGATGCTGTAACAGGCAAATACAATGGCGAAAGGTTAGGCGAACTTGTGCCAATGGCCGACGGAGAACATTACACGATGATAAGTAATGACAGAAAGCGCATTGTAAAATATTCATTCAAGACAGGCAAAGAAGTAGAAACGCTATTCGATGTTTCAACAGCACGTGAGTGTACATTCAAAACCTTTGATGGTTATCAACTGTCTCCTGATGAAACTAAAATTCTTATTCAGACAGAAACAAAACCTATCTACCGCCGTTCGTTTACAGCAGTTCACTATGTTTACACTATTAAACGTAATCTGGTAGAGAAACTTTCAGACGGAGGTCCTCAACAGGTTCCTACTTTTTCTCCTGATGGAAACATGGTGGCTTTCGTAAGAAACAATAATATCTTCCTGGTGAAGTTCCTCTATGGCAACAGCGAATCACAAGTTACCACCGATGGAGCATTTGGAAAAATAATCAATGGTGCTCCCGATTGGGTATATGAAGAGGAGTTTGAGTATAATCGTGCATTTGAATTCTCGCCCGATAACTTAATGATTACTTTTGTTCGCTTTGACGAAACAGCTGTGTCTTCTTATTCTTTTCCTTTGTATGCTGGACAATATCCTACTAACAAAGAGAACGAATATTATCCCGGAAGCTATTCTTATAAATACCCAAAATCGGGACAAACTAACTCTACTGTAACCGTACACTCTTTTGATATCAAATCAAAAGTGATCAGAAAATTAAATATTCCTATCAAGAAGGAAGATTATATTCCACGTATCCGTTTTACTAAAGATGCAAGTAAACTGGCAGTTATGACGCTGAACCGTACACAAAACCAGTTTGATCTGTACTTCGTGAATCCTCGTTCAGGAGTTGCTAAGTTAGTTTTAAGAGACGAAAGTAAATACTACATCAATGAAAACAACTTTGATAATATTGTTTTCTATGATAACAACTTCACTCTTCTGAGCGAGAAAGATGGATATAGTCACCTTTACTGGTATTCTATCGGAGGAAATCTGGTGAAACAAGTAACAAAAGGTAATTTTGAAGTCAGCAAGTATCATGGTTGGGATCCTGCAACCAATACTTTCTATTATGAAAGTAACGAAGGCAATCCACTACGCAAAGCTGTGTATGCAATAGATGCAAAGGGAAGAAAAGATAAACTCACTGAAAAGGAAGGTACAAACAATGCCATCTTTGGAAGAACAATGAAATACTTTATTAATACTTTCTCAAACCTGACTACTCCACCAACAGTAACTCTGAACGATAATAAAGGAAAAGAACTAGGTGTACTTATCAGCAACAGTAAGCTGAAAGAAGAGATCAGCAATATGGTTTTGCCTAAAAAGGAATTCTTCTCTTTCACAACTTCTGCTGGGGTTCAGTTAAACGGATGGATGATTAAGCCAGCCGACTTCTCTGAGTCTAAAAAATATCCTGTAATTCTTTACCAATACAGTGGACCTGGTACACAAGAAGTGGCTGATCGCTGGAGCCTGGGTGGAATAAGAAGCGGATTAGGATGGGAAGCTTACATGGCTACTCAAGGATACATAGTTGCATGTGTTGACGGGCGAGGCACAGGTGGACGTGGCGAAGAGTTTACTAAATGTACATATATGAACTTAGGAGTTAAAGAAGCACAAGATCAGGCTGAAACTGCCAAGTACTTCAATAAACAATCCTATGTTGATCACGGAAGAATAGGAATCTGGGGATGGAGCTTTGGTGGATACATGACTATTATGAGCATGAGCGAAGGCAGCAATGTATTCAAGGCAGGAGTTGCCGTAGCACCGGTAACCGACTGGAAATTCTATGACTCTGTTTACACTGAACGTTTCATGAGAACTCCACAGGAAAACGCAGATGGATATGCAGCTTCTTCAGCATTTGCACGTGCTGGAAATCTTAGCGGAAAGCTTTTGATTGTACACGGTATGGCTGATGACAATGTTCATTTTCAGAATACCGCCGAATATAGTGAACAGTTAGTACAATCTAACAAACAATTTGATATGCAGGTTTACACTAATCGCAATCATAGCATATACGGAGGAAATACCCGTTACCACTTGTTTACCCGCATTACAGAATTCTTCAAGAATAATCTGTAAGCAATATTCCGTAAACAAATACTATTAAGAACACAACACAAATGGAAAGAGTAAGAAAGCCGGATTGGCTTAAGATAAATATTGGGAGCAACGAGCGCTATACAGATACAAAACGTATTGTAGAGTCTCACAAACTGCATACTATTTGTAGTAGCGGACGTTGCCCGAATATGGGTGAATGCTGGGGTAAAGGAACTGCAACCTTTATGATTTGCGGAGAAATCTGCACCCGCTCCTGTAAGTTTTGTAATACTCTTACAGGAAAACCTCACCCTTTAAACAGCGATGAGCCGTTGCATGTAGCAGAATCTATAAGATTAATGAAACTCTCTCATGCCGTAATCACTTCAGTAGACCGGGATGACCTTCCCGATTTAGGCGCTTCGCACTGGGCAAATACTCTTTACCAGATAAAACTTCTCAATCCAGAAACTACAACAGAAGTTCTGATTCCCGATTTTCAAGGAAGAACTGATCTTATTGAAATGATTATCGCCGCAAAGCCGGATATTATTTCTCACAATATGGAGACTGTTCGACGCATTAGCCCTACCGTTCGCAGTGCAGCCAATTATGAAACCAGTCTAAAAGTTATTAATCAGATCTCCCAAAGTGGTCTTGTTGCAAAATCAGGAATTATGGTTGGTCTGGGAGAATTGCCCTCAGAAGTAGAAGAACTTATGGACGATTTATTAGAGAACGGGTGCCAGATACTTACCATTGGACAATACCTGCAACCATCACATAAACACTTTCCTGTTGCAGCATATATAACTCCCGAACAATTTGATATTTATAAAGAAACCGGACTAAAAAAAGGATTTAAACAAGTAGAAAGTGCCCCATTGGTTCGCTCTTCTTATCATGCAGAAAAACATTTAATTAACAAACATAAAAAATAAGAACCTATTATACTGAATATTTGTTCTTGTGTATATAATGGAAGAAAAAATATGATAAGAAATTATATTAAAAATACATCCAAATTGCTTATTATTAACGGAGCTATTGGAGTGTTGCCTATCATATTATGCATGATTCTTAGTGAATTTATTTCAGCTTCAACGGCTATATATATTAGTTCCGCTGTTAGTTTGTTTTTCTCACTACTTATCTATTACTTAATTGGGCGTGGAGGAAGCTTGCTGCTTCTATTGGCATCTACACTTTTGCTGTTGATACTAAGTATATCCACTTTAATATCTTCCATAAACGTACCTCAGGGAATATTACCTTTTTACACGGAAATTGGAATAATAATCATTGTTTCTATTATTCTTTATGAAAAGAGAAGAATAAAAAAATTATTTCTTAAGAAAAATAGTTCGCATTATGATAAGGACTTAATGTATAGTATTGATTCTGGAGCAATCTATTCAAGAGTAATACAAATTTTATGTATTCCTCATTTCATTATAACGTCTCTGATTATAATTTTTGCATCGCCGTTAGGAAAGATTACAGATTTAATTTTGCTCCATATACTGCCTCCTGCAATTCTTTTTATTGCAATTATTATTAGTCAGATTGGACTTACACTCCTTCTTTCTTTATCATCAAAGATTGAAAAGATTCCTATATTAAACGAGAAAGGTGAAGTTGTAGACAAGAAATATAGTTTCGAAAAACATTATTATAAGAACATGTATATCAATCCGGTTATCCGAATTGCAGTTATATCTAACGGACTATTGTTTCTTAGCAGAAGATCTGAAAATGCCAATTTTAATCCTGATAAGATTGATCTTCCCATGGAAAGCTACTTACGATACGAAGAAAGCTTGGAAGAAGGATTAAATCGTACTATGAAACGTTTTTTTCCTAATGAAGATAAACTGGAACCTAGATTCAGCATTAAATATAGGTTTAAAACAGAAGAGACCAATCGCCTTATCTATCTATACATTCTTTACATTGATGATGATAAATTGCTTTGTTCTGCCAAATTCAGAGATGGGAAATTATGGACTTTCCAACAAATTGAAACAAACCTTGATAAAAACTTCTTCGGAGAGTGTTTTGAAAAAGAGTACGACCAGTTAAAAGAAGCCGCACTCATAAGCGAAGAATTCAAAAAAATCAATTAACTACCAGACTTCTTACTTATATAGCAAGAATATACAAGGAATCTTTGTCAGATCAGGCAATTTCCCCTGCCACTCTTTTACAGTCTTTGTTTTTATAAATTCTCCTTCGCATGTAATATCTGCAGCGATACATAATTTAGTCTGAGGACGACAATTGTGTAATATATCTTCTGCCATCTTGTTATTCCTATATGGAGTTTCAATAAACAGCTGTGTCTGATTCTCTGAATAGATACGTGATTCCAGATGTTTTATAGTTTTCACTCTCTCAGAAGGATCGATTGGTAAATAGCCATGAAAAGCAAAACTTTGTCCGTTGAAACCAGAAGCCATTACAGAAAGAATAATAGATGATGGGCCAACTAATGGAACAACTTTAAGATTCTTTCGCTGAGCCATAGCAACGACATCAGCTCCGGGATCGGCAACAGCAGGACATCCGGCTTCGGATATTACTCCCATTGGGGAACCGGCAATTAATGGTTTCAGATAACCAGATATTTCTTCAGCAGATGTATGCTTGTTCAAAGGATAGAAAGTTAGAGTATCAATATCAATCTCTTTCTCTACTTTCTTAAGAAAACGACGAGCAGAACGTATATCTTCTACTATAAAATGCTTTATCTGAACAATTATTTCTTTATTATAAGGTGGTAATACTGACTCAATAGGTGTTTCACCCAAAGTAACGGGCAAAAGATATAATGCAACTTCCATTATTATTTTATATTACGGGTTAAATCTTGCTTCAGCAAGCATTTTGGAATAGTCGGTCATTTCCAATAAATCCTTTATGGTAGCCTCTTTATGATTTTTCATGTAAGAATCTACAATCTGCATTCCCATCCAAACGCCAACCATCATTGGAGACTGATCGCCAAAAAAAGCTGTATTAGGTGCCGGCTTCAAGTATTTACGCTGAACCATTGGATCAGTACAATAAAGGTGTCCGTTCTGCATCATGTACTCCCATATCTTAAACCGGTTATATTCACACCATTCTTCTTCTTCTCTGGTATAACCTAGTTCTTCTCCAAAAGTTTTATAATTAAGAATTTCAGAAACAATATATTCCAATTTCCCTCTGTGAAGCATTCTGTCAATTAGGCGGCCTCTATCTTCAGGATAAGGATATTCACTTAACAGATAAAAATTGAAACAATCCGGCAAAATTCTCTCCGGCTTCATGCTCTTTCTTTGATAATCGTAAAAGAAACGTTTATATAAAGGATAATCTTCTCCCATATATTTATCAATGCTAAAGCCCAAAATACTATCTCCCACAACAACCGATTCGTTGAGAGCAGATATCTGAGAATAAATATGGGGAATCTTTAGCGAAGGAACTTCTTTTTTTAACCTCTGGAATCCTTTGGTGAATTTCTTTTCTAAACGACTCATATTGCTATACTTTGCAAGTGCATCAGCCGTTAGTTTACGTAAAGTTGAATCAGAATAAAAGACCTTTAACTTCTCGTTAATTTTATCATCATTAACTTGTCCAAGCCTCAAAACATCTTCTATAAGATACTTTGTAGCCAGAAGATATTCTGTATTCATTTTCTGAAGAGCAGAAAAACTATTGAATTCTACATACTCATTCAGTAGTTTATCATAACGAGCTATTTCTATTCTTTCATCAACAGCATCGCTGTCTTTTTTATCTGCTACAAATTTGCAGGAAAAAAAGACTAGGCAAGTAAGAAAGAAGAATAAAAATTTTCTCATTACTAAATTATTTAGCAATGAGCAGTGAAAAGCTATTTTTCACTGCTCATTTTTATTTATCCGTAGATTATATTTCCGTTTTCATCACAGTACTCCTCGAAACTCTTCTCGTACTGAACCATTGCACGAAGACTCATTCCCATGCTAGAGAATCCTCCATCGTGGAACAAAGTCTGCATTGTAACCTTACGAGTTAAATCAGAGAACATTGTGATACAATAGTTTGCACATTCATCAGCATCGGCATTACCAAGTGGAGACATACGGTTTGAGAAGTCCATTAACTTATCCATACCTTTTACTCCCGAACCTGCAGTAGTCATAGTTGGAGATTGAGAAATAGTGTTAATACGAACATTATGTTCTCTACCATATATATATCCAAAACTACGACAGATTGACTCAAGCAATGATTTTGCATCAGCCATGTCATTGTATCCAAAGAATGTACGTTGTGCAGCGATATATGATAATGCAACAACAGAACCATAATCAGCTATAGCATTCATTTTCTTAGCAACCTGCAACATCTTATGAAATGATATCGCTGAAATATCCAATGTTTTACCTAACATATTATAATCCAAATTATCGTATGTATTCTTTTTACGAACATTTGGAGACATTCCTATAGAATGTAATACAAAGTCGATTTTTCCACCTAAAATTTCCATTGAACGTTGGAAAACCACTTCTAAATCTTCAACGCTGGTTGCATCTGCTGGAATAACTTCACAGTTAAGTTTATCAGACAATGCTGAAATTTCACCCATGCGCACAGCTACCGGTGTGTTTGATAATGTAATGGTTGCACCCTCTTCAACAGCCAGTTCTGCTACTTTCCAAGCAATAGACTGTTCGTTAAGTGCACCAAAAATTATACCTCTTTTACCTTTTAATAAGTTGTAACTCATACCTAGTTCTTATTAGTTTAAATATGCCGCAAAGATATAAACATTTATTCGAACTGAACAAAAGAGTTGCCAAGTTTTGCATTTCTATTGTGTAAATCAACAAAAAATACACCTAATCTAACAAAATGTACACATTGATTTTCAGTATCAAAACTATATTTGCAAAATAGACAATAAGTTTTTTCAAAATAATTATTTAAGGTTAGATTAGATTATTAGAATTGTTTTTATTATTTCTTTCACAAGCCGTCCGTGAGAATAGTTTGTGGAAGAAATAATATTTAGTGTTTAACAAGTTTTTAAGTAAAATAGATTATAATATTAAAGTAAAATAACAGAATGAACATTTTTATAAAAAAGTACCTTGTGCTACCTGTAGCATGCGCACTATCTCTATTATACAGTACCAATTCATTAGCAGCTTCAAAAGGAAGCAATATTGATCCTGCTATATATAATGGGGTACCATTTAAAATGCCAAAAGTTGTGCAACCCTCTTTTCCCGTTTACAAGGCAAATATTCTTGATTTCGGTGCAAAAGGAGACGGAATATACCTCAATACAAAAGCAATTAACGATGCCATAAAAAAGGTAAATGCCAAGGGAGGGGGAACAGTTGTTATACCTTCGGGATTATGGTTGACCGGGCCTATTGAATTATTGAGTAACGTAAACTTGTACGCAGAACAAAACGCTTTAGTTGTTTTTACTGATGATTATAATGCTTATCCTGTTATAAAGACTTCATTCGAAGGACTCGAGACTCGCCGTTGCCAGTCTCCTATTTCAGCCCGCAATGCTACTAATATTGCAATTACCGGAAAGGGAATCTTTGATGGTTCGGGTGATGCATGGCGTCCGGTAAAGAAAGATAAAATGACCGAAGCTCAGTGGAAAAACCTCATCAAATCGGGAGGGGTATTAAGTGCTGATAAGAAGATCTGGTACCCAACCGAGAAGTCTTTTAAAGGTGCCTCATCTACTGAAAACTTTAATAACCCTACAGGTATTAATACTGATACTGAATGGGAAAGCATCAGAGAATGGCTTCGTCCGGTAATGGTTAGTATTGTTAAATGCAAGAATGTACTTCTGGAAGGTGTAACTTTCAAGAATTCTCCAAGTTGGTGTCTTCACCCGCTTTCTTGCGAAAACATCACAATCAATAAGGTTAATGTATCTAACCCATGGTATTCACAGAATGGAGATGCCCTTGATTTGGAATCATGCAAAAACGCTCTTATTATAAACAGTACCTTTGATGCCGGAGATGATGCCATCTGTATTAAATCGGGTAAAGATGAAGACGGACGCAGAAGAGGCGAACCTTGTCAGAATGTGATAGTAAAAAACAATCTGGTACTTCACGGTCACGGCGGATTTGTAGTGGGTAGTGAAATGTCTGGCGGCGTAAAAAACATATATGTTTCTAATTGTTCTTTCGTTGGTACCGATGTTGGTTTACGTTTTAAAAGCACCCGCGGACGAGGCGGAGTTGTTGAAGGTATCTACATTGACCATATCAACATGATTAATATACCTAACGAACCTCTTTTATTCGACTTATTCTATGGAGGAAAAGCTCCTGATGAAGTAACAGAAGAGGATACCAAAGAAAGTCTTTCAACTACAATACCTCCTGTAACGGTAGAAACTCCTACGTTTAAAGATATTCATATCTCCAACGTTTTCTGTAAAAAATCAGGAAGAGCAATGTTCTTCAACGGTTTGCCTGAGATGAAGATTCAGAATGTTACGGTTAAAAACGTAATTATATCCGATGCACAAGAAGGCGCAGTTGTTAGTCAGGCGGATGGAGTAGTTATGGAAAACATTAAAATTACTTCTCCAACCGGAAATAGCTTGTCTATAAAGAATGCAAACAATATTAAGGTAGACGGTATTCTTTTTAAAGAAGTGGACGAAAAGGGCAAAACAGTAATATTTAAATGATTTCAATCAAAAAAGGTAGGAATAGTCATTGCATTTATTATACATTTGCATTGTTATTAACTGAATTTTATTAATCATGAAAAAGAGTATAAAAATTGCTTTGGCAATAGTTTGTTGCCTTCCTTTAAATGCACTTGCACAAAAAACGGAGAAAAGTATCTCCATTGAAGTAGAAAATGGATGGAACAAAGCTAAAGAAAACGAACCGGTTGTATTAAAAATTAAAGATCTAAATGCCGGATTCACTGTAAAATCTGCTACTGTTTGGGTTGGAAACAGAGAAATTCCTTCTCAGCTGGATGACTTAAATGGAGACCGCAAAGCCGATGAACTTGCTTTTGTAACAGATGTGCCTGCTAAGGGAAAAAGAACTTTTAAAATTACTCTTTCTTCGGAGAAATCTACCAAAACATATCCTTCTAAAGTATATGCCGAAATGTTGGTAAGCGATAAGAAAGGACAGCATGTTCCTATCTCTTCTGTTTCTGTTCCCGGCGGAATACTTTATAATCAGCTACACCACCATGGTCCGGCTTTCGAATCTGAGTTGGTTGCTTATCGTATTTACTTCGATAAAAAGCAGACTGTGGATTTATACGGAAAGTTCAATAAAGGTTTCGAAATAAAAGAATCTCAGTTCTACCCTACCGATGCTCAGCTGGCTAAAGGTTTTGGTGATGATGTTCTTCGCGTGAACGCAAGCTGCGGACTAGGAGCTTTTAAAGGATGGGACGGCAAAAAAGCTACTCATATTGATCCGGTAAGTAACCGTACAGAGAGTATTTTGGCTTACGGACCAGTAAGAACTGTTGTTGATGTTATTGCAAACGACTGGAAATACCAGGGTTCTGAGTTGAATATGACTACTCGTTATATTCTCTATGCCGGACACCGTGATGCCGAAGTGAAGATTCTGTTCGATGAACCTCTTAAAAAAGAAGTTTTCTGTACCGGAGTTCAGAATATTAAAGGATCGGAATCTTTCTCAGATCATAAAGGACTGGTTGCATGCTGGGGTACCGACTGGCCTGTAAACGATACAATTAAATATGCAAAGGAGACTGTAGGACTTGCAACTTGTATTCCTTTGAAATATGTAAAGGCTGAAGTGAAGGATAACGATAATTATCTTTATACTGTAGGAGCCGATGGCAAGAAGTCTATAGATTACAACATTGTATTTACATCCATGAAAGAAACTTTTGGTTATAAAACAAAAGAGGCATGGTTTGCCTATATTCAGGAATGGAAAAAGGAACTTGAGCATCCTTGTACTATAAGGATTAAATAAGTATCAATTATTACACTAAAAATCCGGGAGATTGCACAATTAATACACTTGCTTTCTCTCGGATTTTTTTATTTTTGCCTGCAAAGAAAATAATTTAAATTAATACTAAATGAAAAAGCTTACAACGATTTTAGGATTATGCCTGATAACGGCTTTACCTGTCATAGCGCAGAACTATGTTTCAAAAGTGTGGGTAGCGGACAAAGGAGATGGTACTTATCGTAATCCTATTATTCATGCAGACTATTCGGATCCCGACGCTTGCCGTGTAGGGGATGATTATTACATGACAGCATCCAGCTTTAACTGTATTCCGGCTTTGCAGATTCTTCATTCAAAGGATTTGGTGAACTGGACAATTGTAAATGCTGCCGTTCCTTATGCTATTGAACCTATTGAAGCTATTGAAAAGCCAGAGCACGGAAACCGTGTATGGGCGCCAAGTATCCGTTTTCACAACAATGAATTTTATATTTTCTGGGGAGATCCTGATCAGGGAGTCTTTATGACTAAAGCCAAAGATCCGAAAGGAACCTGGAGCAAACCTGTTTTGGTAAAAGCAGCGAAAGGTATTATTGATACTACTCCTCTGTGGGATGAAGATGGCAAGGTTTATCTGGTTCATGCATTTGCCGGAAGCCGCGCCGGATTAAAGAGTGTGCTGGCTGTATGCGAACTGAATGCTGAAGCGAATCAGGCTATTACTGAATCAAGAATTATATTCGACGGACACGAACATCACGAAACATGTGAAGGTCCTAAGTTTTATAAAAGAAACGGTTATTACTATATATTTACTCCAGCCGGCGGTGTAGTTGCCGGATGGCAGCTAGTGCTTCGTTCAAAGAATCCGTATGGTCCTTACGAAGAAAAAGTGGTAATGGCTCAGGGAAAAAGTACAATTAATGGTCCTCACCAGGGAGCCTGGGTAGATACAACCACAGGTGAAGACTGGTTCCTTAATTTTCAGGATGTGGGCGCTTATGGTCGACTTACTCACCTGCAACCAATGAAATGGGTTAAAGACTGGCCGGTTATCGGTGTTGATAAAGATGGTGACGGATGCGGTGAACCTGTTCTTACTTACAAGAAACCTAATGTAGGCAAGACTTATCCTATCTGCACTCCTCAGGAAAGTGATGAATTTAATACACTTACTTTGTCTCCACAATGGCAATGGCATGCAAATTATAATCCAAAATGGATATTCCTTGCTGCCGACAAAGGTTATGCACGCCTATACTCCTACCCTGTTACTAAGGAATACAAGAGTCTGTGGGACGTGCCTAATCTGCTTTTACAGAAGACTCCTTCCAATGAATTCAGTGCTGTTATGAAACTTCGCTTCGCTCCAAGTCCAAAATATTTCGGAGAACGTACCGGATTACTGGTTATGGGACTTGATTATGCACTTCTTTCACTCGAAAATACAAAAGAGGGATTAATTCTTTCACAAAACGAATGCAAGAACGCCGATAAAGGAACTGTAGAATCGGTAAATGAATCGGTTACTTTGAAGGATAATACTGTTTACCTTAAAGTAACATTCAATAAAGAAGCTAAGTGTGATTTCAGTTATAGTCTCGATGGAAAGAAATTCCAGAAGCTAGGAAAACAATTCAAAGTGCGTGAAGGTAAATGGATCGGCGCTAAAGTCGGAACATTCTGTACTCGTCCGGCTATTGTAATTAATGATGGCGGATGGGCTGAAGTAGACTGGTTCCGTATTGAGAAGTAATATTCATTCTTATATGGTTAAAGGCTGCCCAATCTTACTAAAGAAGTAGATAAGGCAGCCTTTACTATTAAGATAAACTCCGGTGGGACATTCTTTTTTAAATATAGACTTAATCCATAAAAGGTGTACACCTTAATTATTAAAAGTGTAGTCTTTTTAATAATAGCGTGTAGACCTTTTCAAAAACATCCGGTTAATAGATTGCTTAGGTCCGGCGAGATATCGCCTTAACTTCCTAAGAATAATAAACAATATCCGGGTTATTTAGTTTGAACAACAATCATTACCGGAAAGTGATCTGACGGACATCTGGCTGAATTCTCCTGCAGTTTTATTTCTTTTGGAGCAGCATTAGAATTAAACTCACCTTTATTTTCTGATCTATAAGTATCTGTCAGAATTCCGTATTTCAACACCTTAAAATTATTAGTAAGGAAGATGTGATCTATACGGCTATCCGTTTTACTATTCGGATTAAAATCATTGAATGTTCCGTTAGGCGCATATACTAATTTAGACATTCCATAAGAATCTTGAAGGATGCCGGAAGTATTGAGCAGTTTATAAGAAGGGGAATCCTGGTCTACATTAAAATCACCCGACAAGATAACCGGCATACCTTTAGGCATTGCCTGAATCTTCTTTAAGATCAGTTTAGCACTTTCTGAACGGGCAACCGTACCGATATGGTCCATGTGTAAATTGAAATAAACAAAAACAAAACCACTTTTAATCTCTTTAAATTTTCCCCATGTGCATATCCTCACACAAACAGCGTCCCAGCCCAGATTAGGTTTAGACTCATCTTTTGATAACCAGAAGTCGCCATGATCAAGCAATTGGAATTTATCGGTTCGATAAAATATGGCTGAATGTTCGCCTTTGGTTTTTCCATCGTCACGCCCTTTACCTATATAATTATAGCCAGGCAAAATCTGTTTCATCTCTTGAAGTTGATTATACAACCCTTCCTGAGTTCCGAAGATGTCAAAACCATGAAAGCGGATTAATTGGGCAATATAAGGAGAACGCTGGCCCCATCCATTGCCATTTATTGAATCGCCGTGATTAGCATTACGCAAATTGTAAGTTACTACAGTAAATGTAGTTGGAGTTACGGCGAATATCATTCCTACGAATAGGAATGAAAATAAAATAAGACAGTAAATTTTCTTCATAATCAAATATTAATTTAACAAAGTGTGTGCTAATAAACAAAGATGTTATTTACAATAACATCTTCAAAATTAAATAATCATATTGTATTATTAACAGGTTTATTTTAAAATTTAATATTTAATTGCATTGGCAAAGTACAATAACCAAATATCTTTAAATTATGTGCAAACTACTAGGGACTTCAGCTTTTATTTTCTGTAATTTTGCACTGCAAATATATTAAGGTATGAAAAGATTAGTAATATTCGATTTAGACGGAACTCTACTTAACACAATTGCCGACTTGGCACAAAGTACAAATTATGCGCTAAGGAAAACAGGATTTTCCGAGCACGAAGTAGATGAATACAGGTTTTTTGTAGGTAACGGAATAAATAAGCTTTTTGAGCGTGCACTGCCGGAAGGGGAAAAGAGTGAAGAAAACATTTCAAAGGTTCGCAAACATTTTCTGGTTCATTATAGTGAGCATAAAATGGACAAAAGCCGTCCTTATCCGGGCATTCCCGAACTACTGTCTGCCCTTCACGAAAAAGGAGTGATAATGGCTGTAGCATCCAATAAATATCAGTCGGCTACGGAGCTGCTTGTTGAGCATTATTTCAGCGGAGTACCTTTTGCTGCAGTTTTCGGACAACGTGAAGGTATAAAAACAAAGCCCGATCCGCAGATTGTAGAAGATATTCTTGCTGTAACAAAAGTGGCTAAAGAGGACGTTCTTTACGTGGGAGACTCGGGCATTGATATGCTGACTGCTAAAAATGCAGGAATAACTGCTGCCGGAGTAACCTGGGGATTTCGTCCACTGGAAGAACTTCAGCAATTTGAGCCTGCACATATTGTAAATGAGGCACATGAAATTCTTTCTCTGATTTAAATATCAAAAAGAATTCTATTTCAAATAAAAGAAACAACACTCTGGAAACAGATATAATCTGGTCTGCAAAATCTCTTTGCAGATTATGCAGACCGGAATAACCTTATTTTTAAAAGATAATATTACAATGAAAACAAAAGTTTTATTCTTACTCGTCTGGGGAATTGCTTCCTCAGTATTTGCACAAGAGTTTATGCCTATCTGGAAAGGCGTTAAAATGCCTAACAGCAAAGGAATAGAAGTAAAAGACAGCATAGCCAACGAACGTGTTTATCAGGTTGGCACTCCGGGTGTTTACGTATTCGAACCATCAAAACAGGAGAATAAAGGAGCTGCCGTTCTTATTATTCCCGGAGGAGGATACGCAAGGCTTGCCTATCAGATAAGTGGTCTTCAACTGGCTAAGTGGTTTAACACTTTTGGAGTGACCGCTTTTGTATTGAATCACCGCATGCCACAATCGCCCGATGTAAAGGAATCGTTCAAGGCTCCGTTGCAGGATGCTCAAAGAGCCCTCCGTTATATCCGTGCCAATGCGGAACAATGGGGAATCAATATCAATAAGGTTGGTGTAATGGGCTGTTCGGCCGGAGGACATCTCTCCGCTTGTGTGTCTACTTTCACAGAAGACTGGAGCAAGGCAGGCGACAAGATGGATGCTTTCTCTTTTATTCCCAATTTTACCATACTAATATCTCCCGTTATTTCAATGGAAGAATATGCTCATAAAGGAAGTGTGGAAAATCTTTTGGGTAAAAATCCTTCAAAAGAGCTGAAGGATCAGTTCTCGTGCAATAAAAGAGTTACCGAAAATACTCCTCCTGCATTCATTGTACATGCTACGGACGATAAAACAGTGCCTTGTCTGAACAGTATTTTCTATTATACCGCTTTAAAAGAGCACAATGTAAAGATGAGCACTCTCCACATTTTCCCAGAAGGTGGCCATAACATAGCTTTGCGAAACAATCCGGGAACAACAAATAAGTGGACGCTACTGGCAGAAGAGTGGTTGAATGATATAGGCATGCTCTCCGGAAAATAAAGATTAGAATATTGATGATATAAATAGAACCGTTTCTTTCCATCTTAGCGAAAAAGAAACGGTTCTATTTTCATGGATTAATTCTAATTTCTGAGCCTATTTTAGCTTATTCATGGTTTTTATGGATAAACTAATATAATTGCACATAAACTCACAATAACAATCCTTCTATTTCAAAATCTTAAAACTTTGGTTATTTCCTTTTTTATCTAAGACCATTAATACATATACACCTTTGTTTAAAGACGACAAATCTAAATTTTCATGTATTCCTTGCAAAGAAAAAATCTTAATAACACTACCGGTCATAGAAAGAAGCTCTGCTTTATTAAGCTCTGAATTACTCGAAATAGTAAGGTGATCTTGCACCGGATTTGGATAAGCTGAAATCCGGAAGCCATTACCTTGACTGGTTTCGGATTGAATGGAAGAGATCAACGTTCCTCCGTTATTCTGATTATTAGTTATATCATCAACCAAACTATTTATGTATACTTCCAAATTTGTATACTCGCCTTTAGGATCTACATTTTTATCATTTCTATCTGCTGCAAGTGCCGGATTAAGGCCGTGAGCTGTTTCCCAAGTATCCGGCATTCCGTCGCCATCAGTATCTGTCGGAGCAGTTTTCTGAGTAAGAGTTGGCCAGGGCGACCAGTCGGCAGCAGCTCCAGCGGGTTTGGTATCGTCCTGCGTATCAATAATTCCCGGGTATAAAGCTCCTGATTTTGATCCTGTAAAGGTGAATGTCTTATTCTGAGTCTCAGAAATAATTCGTTTATCAATATCGTCGCGGAAAAGCGAGCATCCGGCATAAAGAAGAATCTGATCATAAGCTTTCTGTGCAGTATGAGTAGTCACAACTCCGGTAGGAAGAGGATCTGATAATCTAATTGTATCTTTAGTAGTCTGACTAATTCCATAGCTACTTGATATCTGAGCATAAACACCGTTTGTCCAGTTATCATTGGTTACAGTAGAATTTCCTTCCATAACATTACCATCAATAAAGAACTTTCCCCAAACGTTTACCATCGGTGCAAACGCTGGATACCTGGCAACATACTCTTCCGTACGGATATCAATCGCCACAATTCTTTGTTTTACCAGCGAACTTGCATTAGCTGTGGCCGGTCCTGGTTTATAATAGTTATTCACAATGTTAGCTTTCATTCCTTCAGCACCATAGCATCCGTTTCCTTTCCAATTATAATAAACGTTGTTTCGTATATCCATAAGTTCTTTAGTCTGGGTACTTTCTGCCGGACCAAGACGAGGAACTCTGCTATCATGGTGAGCCATCAGGTTATGATGAAAAGATGCGTGGTTTCCTCCCCAGATTCCTCCATATCCATGAGCACCCTTTGTATGTCCGGAAAGTCTCATACTCTCAGAAATAAGAGACCATTGCAGAGTGAGATTCTCAGTTCCGTAAAGGGAACAGCACTCATCAGACGACCAGCACATAGAACAATGGTCTACAATTATATTTTTATAATCGCGTGTACCTAATGCATCGGCACCATCTGCATTAATGTTATCTCTATCTCCCATTCTAAAACGAACAAAACGGAGAATTACGTTATTACAGTTAATGGTAACCGGCCAACCAGCCAAACAAATTCCGTCGCCCGGTGCAGTTTGTCCGGCAATGGTAATATTGTCATTCTTTATCTTCAGCTGTTGCTTTAACTGAATGGTTCCTGAAACATCAAATACAATAGTCCGTGCCGAAGTAATCTTTTCGATTCCGTATCGTAGAGTTCCGGAAACCGGAGTAGTACCGTACGCATTATCTTCGAGTGAGGTAACATGGTAAACAGCTCCTCCCCGGCCACCAGTTACATATCTTCCATGTCCTTCGGCACCGGGAAAGGCAGGTATACTTTGTCCGTGCAAATGCATTCCTCCAAAAACGAATGAAAACAATGCAATATAAAAAAATTTAGATGCAAAATTCATTTTAGTATTCATTAGGTTTAACAATTTTTACAATGCAAGATTACGGATTCTATAATAAACAGTTGTATAATAATTGATTTAAAATTTAGACTTTTTAGCTTCTATGAATGTTAATTACTTGAATAACAAAAACTTTAATGGTAAATCTCTGATACAGGAGATCATAAAAAGCGACATTACTTACTAACACATAAAATTTTATTTTTTAAGCAATAAATAAAAAGACTATATTTTTGCTGATGTTTCATCTTTCTTTAATCTGAGACATCAACAAAAATATAGCCTTTCGTTTGGTATAAACTGAATCTATATTATATTCATAGAAAAGCTCCAAGAAGAAGGACAAAAAGCAAAGTTGCCAACCCTGCCAAAAGAAGGACAACTACAATCCAGAATATTAGATTATGCTTTTCCATACATCAAATAAATTATTTATATTTTTTACCTAAACTATCCTTATATTCCGTTGGAGTCATTCCAAACTTCTGCTTAAAGCACTTGCTGAAATAGCGCGGATCATTTATTCCAACCAGATAAGAAATTTGAGTCATGTTATATTCTCCGGTTTCTATAAGCTGAGCAGCTCTTTTCACCCGCATTTCTTTAATGAATTCAATTGGAGCAAGTCCAGTAAGCATCTTTAGTTTCTTAAAGAATACAGAGCGACTTACAGCCATTTCCTGCACAAAATCGTCGACAACTAAATTGCCATTATCCATATTCTTCTCCATCAACTCCATAAGCTTATCCATAAACTTACGATCGTGTGGAGACATTTCAAGTTGAGTTGTGCTCTCTTCCTTAGGTTTTTCCATTAGATTGGCACGGTAAAGCTCTTGCAGTTTATTTCGCTGAACCAGCAGATTATCTACTCTAGCCTTGAGATAAGTAGCACTAAAAGGTTTAGTAATATAATCATCAGCACCATATTCAAGCCCTTGCAGTTTACTTTCTATTGCAGTTTTAGCAGAAAGTAAAACAACAGGAATATGGCTGGTAGTCATTTCCTCTTTCAGCTCCTTTGTTAGTTCTATACCATCCATCTCGGGCATCATTACATCACTGATAACCATATCAGGTACATATTTCTGTGCCTTTTCCAGTCCTTCCTTACCATTTGCCGCTTCAATTATCTGGAATGAAGAACCAAAAATACTGCGAAGGAAGAAACGCAATTCGGCATTATCTTCCACCAACAACATTGTTTCTTTTGAAGGATCTATCTCTTCGGAAGAATCACCAGTCTCGTTAGAAAAGACTTCATTCTGAATATCAGCGGTATACTGCAAAGATTCTTTCAATTCCGGATCCTTTGAATCAGAAAGAATAAACTCTACTCCTTCATCGTAATGTTCCTTGCCTTTAAGGAAATATGTGGTAAAACAACTTCCTTCGCCCAGTTTACTATCTACCTGAATGGTAGCTTTGTGCATTTCTACCAATTCTCTCACTAAAGATAGACCAATACCAGTGCTTGGCTGATTAAAAAGATTCTTATCAACCAGATTTTCAAAGCGGGTAAAAAGAGAATTCTTCTTATTATCAGCAATTCCAATACCCTGATCTCTTACTCCAATTGCCAAAGATGCACCTTCATCTTTTATAAAGACCTTGATCATTTTACCCTGAGGAGTATATTTAAAGGCATTGGATAGTAGATTAAATATAATTTTCTCCAGTTTGTCCACATCTGCCCAAAGATTCATCTGTGGTTTGTCGTACTCGAATACAAAATCAATATGATGTTCTTCTGCCATGGATTCAAAATTATCCATAATACGACGAACAAAAGAGACCAGTTCAATCTCTTCAACCTGCATTTTCATTTTCTTATTCTGAATCTTCCTGAAGTCGAGAATCTGATTTACCAGCCTCAACATTCTATCTGTATTACGCTTCACTAAGTTTAGTTGTTCGCGGGTTTCTTCGGGCAACTCTGAGTTTTTAAGAACATGTTCCACCGGACCGGCAATCAACGTTAACGGTGTACGCAACTCATGCGAGATGTTTGTAAAAAAGCGAAGTTTCACATCCGACACTTGCTGCTCCACAGAGACCTCATTCTTTAATCTGTAGATAGTAAACAGAATAAATACCGCAATGAGAATAATAGCCAGAATTAAAAGAAAATAAATAATGTAAGCCCACGGTGTTTCCCAGAAAGATGGAAGAATAGTTATTTTCAGGCTTCGTTCATTATTTACCCAAACTCCGTCACTATTGGTAGATTTTACCCGGAATACATATTCGCCTTTTGGTAAATTGGTATAAGTTGCAGTTCTTTGTTTATCGACATAAGTCCATTCCTTATCGAATCCTTCGAGAATATACGCATACTGAATGTTTTCAGAATTTCTCATATCGAGAGCCGCATACTGAATAGTAACTATATTTTCTTTATGCGATAGCTCAAGTTCCTTAGTATCATCCAATGAGACTTTCAAAACAGATTTTTCTCCCGGAGCAACTTCCTTATTGGCTACCAT
Source organism: uncultured Bacteroides sp. (assembly GCF_963677945.1). Lineage (NCBI taxonomy): Bacteria > Pseudomonadati > Bacteroidota > Bacteroidia > Bacteroidales > Bacteroidaceae > Bacteroides > uncultured Bacteroides sp. The sequence continues at coordinate 4,167,575 of NZ_OY782578.1, forward strand.
CAACTGCGACAGATAAATATAAGGCACATAGGTACTTTTACGGATAGCCGCCGGATTGAAATACAGGAATCCGCTTGTAGTACCAAAGTAGATATAATTATTGGCAGTAATATCCGAAGTTGCCTCGCTAAACTTCACTTTGGATGCGAAACTTCTGTCGTCATAATTCTCGAATCTCTGCTGAGAAGGAATAAATTTACTTAATCCATTTTCAGTGCTAATCCATAAATTACCTTTTGTATCTTCCTGAATTGAGAGCAATACATCAGATGGTGCACCATCTTTCACTGTATAACATTTAAAAACGGCTTTATTTTTTCCGGAAACAGAGATAAGCTTATTAAGTCCTCCGCCAAAAGTTGCCAGATAAAGTTCACCTTTCTTAGTTGGGTGAATCCAGTGCACATCGTTATTACTTAAGCTTGTAACATCGCCCGGCACACGCAAATAATGATTAAACTGAATTTCCTCCGGATTCACAAAATTATCTTTGAAAGAAATCACTCCGGATGTTGTACCTGCCCAGATATTGCCTTTAGCATCTTCGGTGATATAACGAACCCGATAGCAGCGATCGATTGGATATCCTTTCAAGTTATTGCGATGATTAATAAAGATGGTCTTTCCACTCTTGTCGTGATCTATATAATTGATTCCACCTCCATAAGTAGCTACCCAAATTCTGCCTTTATGATCCTCAAAAATACAGTAAATATTATCGTCGCTCAGACTGTATATATCATCTTCGCTATAATTAAAACGAGATAAAGAAAACCGGTTACCTACTTTTTCGGCACGTACAAGCCCGCCTCCTTTCATTCCAATCCAGATAATTTCTTTTTTATCCTGAGTCATAAAGTAAGCTACACCTTTCACCTTAGGTCCACTTTGAGATATTGTTCCGGCTTCTGTAAGATATCCTATATATTTACGAAGCGGATTATATATACGCAATGTACCATCTTTAAAAGCTACCCAAAGGTTTCGGTTATTGTCTTCTAATATGGCACGAGTTTCATTGCTCAGCGATTCGTAATCGTGAGGATATGGAATGCTCAAATGAAACTGATTATCGAGGAAAGTAATCTTTTCGAGTCCCTTTGAATGGGTGCACATCCACAAATTACCTTGTCTGTCGGACATGGCAGAATGGAGTTTATTCGAGAAACGCCAGTTTGAAGAACCCGGTTCATCATAAAAAGGTATAATTTTATTCTGCTTTCTATCAAAATAAGACAAGCCTCCGCCATAAGGATGCACCCAAAGGTATCCGTTCACATCTTCATGGATATGGAAAGCCGGTTGTGAACGTGCAGCGCTTCCAAGTTCAGTAGGTACAGTTTCTTGTTTTACTTTGTTGGTATGCGGATTAAAATGAGTAACTCCCTCGGCACCTGTAAGTGCAAACCAAACTTCTTTGTAACGGTCTACATAAACAGATGCTATTACATTTGAAGGAAGATCTGCACAAGTAGTTGTTGAGTAATGTATAAACTCTTTATTGCTCAAACGATAGGTAAAGAATCCATCATTGGCAGTGGAAAATATCATTTCATCTGGCGAAACTGCATTCACTGAAATTACATTCGATTTTGTAGGAAGCTGAAGTAATTGGAAATGCCCTCCCCTCTTCTGACTCCTCCATACTCTACCTTTATCTGAGCCAAAGAATATTTCGGTTGAGGTTTCCTGTAAGGAATAAAAAGATTGATTAAGACGATGCCGATCTTCTTTAGTCTCTGCAAAGTAAGATACCGGTATTGTTTGTCCCGGACGAATCATGGCCAACCCATTATCCGTAAGCATCCACTCATTATGGGCAGCATCTTCGTAAACTCTATTGACTTTTTGAGCAGGGAATTGCCCTGACTTTTGTGAATATATGTAAGTTGTGAGTTTGCGAGTCTTTTTATCGATTAACACACGGATAGCTCCTTCATTTTCTGTGAACAACCATACTGTACCATTCTTCATCACTTCGATGGAAGTAATATTAGTAGTACTGGCTTCACCGGAAGAAGGAACCTGAACAAATGTTTCTGTATCGGGATCAAACCTATGTGCACGGTTATCATACGTAAGTACCCAGATATAACCGTTGGCATCTTCCACCATTCTATCCACACGGTTATTTGTTAAACTGATCAGGTCTCCCTGCCGTGCCTTATAAGTTTTAAAGGTATATCCATTGAATTTATTTATCCCATCCCAAGTAGCAAACCACATAATTCCTTTACGATCCTGAAGCATACTCATCACTGTATTTTGCGACAAGCCATCTTCAGAAGAATAATGTGTAAAAGAGCATCTTAACTGTGCATAACCACACAATCCAGCTACCCAGAACAGGAATATAAAAAGAACGTTTTTCATAGTTGTGTATCTATTAGCTTATAAAAACATGGTTCAAAAATACACAAATAAAGAGTACCATTTTCATCTAATAGTTATGTATTAAAAAAGATCCTCGATGAATATTTATTTCCTTGTACAAAAGATTGAATTCTTCTGTACGAAACATTACATTCTTTTGTACAGAAGAATTAATTGTTTTGTACAAGAATTTTAAAAGATATAACGACAGATTTAAAATCAGCGTACAACAGTTACCACTTGATTGGCCCCGTTTTTTACAGGATTCCAGTTATCTTGCCCTACCAGTACTTTTTCAAGATCATAGTCTTTCAGGCTAGTGAGCTGATGAGAATAAGAAACCCTTGTTTCATTACTGGCACCCTCGCCTTTGCTTTGGTATTCGGCAAAGAAACTATTTCTCTCGGATTCTTTCTTGTCCCAGTTGTTCCATCCTTCGGGCGCAATATGCTTTCCCATTTCACAGCGAATATAAACAGCCTGTGCATAAGGCCTCCATGGACGAGCCAGATATACTTTATTCACTTCCTCATCGGCAGTGAGTTTGCAATCATAAAAAAGATATCCATAAGGTTTGCCCATATCGGTAGAAGGAGCAGCTATATAACCATCGCCTTTGCTGTTAATGGTGCAACGATTAAAGACAGCAGTTGACCATCCGAAAATAAAATCGACTGTTCCTTCAATATAGCAATCTTCATAATATTGACGGCTATCTTTCCCGTAGGTATAAAGTGTATCCTGAAAGCCCAGGAATCTGCAATTGCGAAACATAACTCTGTCACCATCAACAAAAGCAGCAACGGCCTGTCCTACGGGACCGGAAGTATTCTCGAACGTTATGTTCTCGGCATAAAAATCGGGAGCATAGATATAACAACTTGCAGAACCAGAGGTAGTTTTGTCCTCTCCAAACAGATTCTTCTTCGAAGCATAATCGTCATAAGAAATCACAGCACCTTCTTGCCCAATTAAGGAAACATTAATTTTTGAAGCAGGAATAACCAACTTTTCTTTATACACGCCTTTGCGTACTAAAATAGTGGTGCGGGCACCTTTACGGAAATCGGGAACAGCATTAATAGCCTCTTGAATAGTGAAAAAGTCTCCGCTTCCGTCTTTAGCAACCACATAGTCGTAATGACGTACATATTTAGCTAATCCCGGAACTTCTTTAGCAATAGCATCAATAGTAAGTCCGGCAATCATGCGGGCACCGTATATATTCAAGTGAGTATTATCTTCACGACCTTTTGGCGCAATAGGACAAGTATTAGGAGCTACCCACATATATAGTTTTTTAGACTCCACAGGTCCCATGCCTTCAACCAAATCATGTGTTATCTTATTCATATCCACAAACGCTACACCAAGTTCTTTTGCAACTCTGCGAGGAGAATCAAGATAAGCTCCGTGAGTATCGAAAAGTGTATTTCCTTCTACTGCAACAAGTTCTTTGCCCGGTTCTTTACGAGCATCGTTATTCATCTCCCTATCTTGCGGACGAATAAAGTTTCTACGAACAATTGAATTAAAAAGAACAGGTATTCCTCCTTTAGCACGTGTTTCGTTTACAAATCTGCGTAAGTTTGCATCGAAGGTTGTACCCGGATCGGTATGGCGTGCAGAGTCCGGCTTTTCGTCATTATGGCCAAACTGAATAAAAACATAATCTCCTTTTTTCACCTGACTAATAACCTTTTCCCAACGGCCTTCGTCAATAAAGCTTTTAGAACTGCGTCCGTTTTGTGCATGATTATCCACCCGAATATCTTCGCTGAAGAATCCGGCAAGCACATGCCCCCAACCCCTCTCAAGATTTCCACCTTCAATCGTTTTATTAGCCATCGTTGAGTCACCAATCATAAAAACAGTTATCACACGATCTGTCTTAAAGGCAGAAAAAGTTAAGAAAGCAAGCAGCAAAAGAACGAGTTTATTTTTCATGATATCGATACAATTTTAAATTCAGACTGCAAGTTTACAAAAAAAGTAGGGACTAATAGTCTATTTTTTATTGTATTATGTGGAATTATTATCCAATTAAAAGAAGAAAGCCGTGAATATCACATCCACAGCTTCCTCACTTTTCAAAAGAAATTTAGATTTATATACTTTATTAATAACCTGTGTTCTGCCAAAATCCCTGACCGGATGTTGTAGAGAAATTAGTAACAGCATCAATCTGAGACTGAGGAATAGGACGAAGATAATGGTAATCTTTAATCTGTCCGGCAGCTTGTGCATTGTACTTCTTCACATGATCAACCAGCGTATGAGTACGTTTTAAATCAAACCAGCGCTGTTGCTCACCGCAAAGTTCAATTGCACGTTCATTAAGTACAGTTTCAAGGGTTGCTGTGCCACTCAATGAATTGTCTTTGCCACTAATAGCACGAACTTGACGAAGAGCATTGATAGTTGTCATAGCAGCAGTTCCATTTTCTGTATAAAGCTGGCACTCAGCCTTGATTAAATACATTTCGGCCAAACGAATAACAATAGCATCCCTATCTGAGATATCCCATGTTGGATAAGCAGGGTCGTACACATTATCCAGGAATTTCTTAATACCAGGATATGAACACCATCCAGCAATCTTATATGAATTATATCTGCCATCACCGTATACATCAGAAGTAGTCTTAGCTGCTTCTGAAGGTTTTGCAGTAGCAGGATCAGAAGAAGTAAATACAGGAATATCACCACCGCTCATAAACTGGATGCGGTAACGATTCTTTGCCCAAGCCTGTTTAGCTTTTCCTTCTGCAGAATTTCCATCCAGATGGCAATAATAAATAGCTGTATCCTTCATTGATTTATATTTTGTAGAACTTCCTTCCAATCCCGGAGCAATAGTATAAGCATCAAGCAATGTTGCTGCAGTGCGCTGATCGGTTGCGCGATGTTCTTCCAGAAGGTTCCACAAGTAAAGTGATGGTAAATAACGGGTAAATCCACGTCCATAAGGAGAGTATGTAGCAGAAATATCTACAGATTGCTTAGTAACAGTATTTGTTACATAGTGAGATTTTTCATCAGACAATACACGAACAAATACTTCTTTTCCGTTTCCGCCTAAATCACTAGCACCATTACTCCACATTGAAACAAACATCAGCAACATAGCACTACCGCCACGAGAATATCCTGTACGGGTAATCAATGAATTATATTCCATTGGATCGCCACCTGAATCTGTTTTGTAACGATAAGGAATACAGTTTACTGTTGTTGTAATCTCAGGAGAATAAGCAACACCAAAGATAGCTTCCTTATTAGTGGTAATATCTTCGTTGTTCATTGACCATGTGTCTTCATATTTATTATAGAAAGAAGCAATGCCACTGCCGATAACAGCCTCAGCCTCAGCCTGAGCCAATGCATAAAGATCTTTTCCAGAATAACTTGTATTAGTTGTAATACTATTCTTACCTAACCATGATGCAGCATAAAGCAACACACGAGATTTCAAAGCACGGGCAGCCCAATAGTTGGAACGACCATCTGTTTTAACTTTGTAACCAGCAGTTTCAAATGCAGATATAGAGTTATCAAGATCGGACAAAATATTGCTATATATCACCTCTTCCGATACACGGGTAGGATCTGTTAATATTTGAGAGATTGGTTCACTATTATAAGGAATAGGTCCCCAGATATTAACCATATGTAAGTAATAGAAAGCGCGCATAAAATAAGCTTCTCCCATATACTGATTACGGGTAGTTTCGCTAATCACTGTGTTTTTAGGTACATAATAGATAGCATTATTACATACATCGACTGCACTATAAAATAGTTCCCAGTAATGATCCAAACATGAATTATCATTTGAATTACCATCCAGACTTACTGCTGATATATTATAAGAGTTTAGTGATTTTTGCTTGTTATCGTATCCGTAATAGAATAAATCGGTGCCCATTTCAGATAAACCAAGACCAGCCTCTTTTCCGTACCAGCCACGAGCAAAACTATAGCAGGATGATACTAAGCCTTGAACTCCTGAAGAAGTTGAATAGCTTAGATCGGCAGTTTCGCCTGCCTTATTGTCTTCCTCAAGGAAGTCTGAGCAAGATGAGAAGCTCAACATTAATGCTGAAGCAACCAAAAGAATATATTTTTTATTTTTCATAATAATCATTAATTTAGAATTGAACATTAACACCAACTACAACTTGCTTTGATAAAGGGAAAGAAATAGATCCACCACGCTCTGCATCATAATTATCAATGCCACTGAATGTGAAGAAGTTTTTCAACGAACCATACAATTTAAGTTTTTGAATACCTGCTCTGGATATTAATTTTGTAGGTAAATTGTAGGATAGAGTTATGTCTTTAATCTTCAGATAATCTGCCTTCTCATACTTCAAAGAAGTTGCATAAGTTGAATAAATAGTACTTGCTGCACCCGGACTTGGGAATTTTGCATCCACATTATTTGGAGTCCAATAATCCAAATCGCCCCAGTTTGCTGTTTCATAGTTCAATTGTGAATTCATATCATAAGAAATATATCCACCTAAACGAGCATATAATAATACTGATAAAGAGAAATCTTTATAAGTAAAGGTATTATTCATACCTAATACATGTTTAGGAGTACGTCTGTATACACGTTTGTCACTATCATCTAACTTACCATCATCGTTGCGATCAACAAGTTTCATTGTTCCGGCAACTCCATAAGCTGACAAGTAACCTAGTGTTTCACCTGGATGACGTTCTGCCCATGCAGTTTTATAAGTATCATATTCGCCAACATTCCAGCAACCATTTGTTTCATAGTCATAGAAGATAGAAACCGGCTGGCCTACAATTTGTCCTGTTACTCCACTGATGTTTCTTTCAACGCCATCAGACAATTTAGTTACTTTATCTTTAGATGTTGCATAAGACCAGTTTACATCCCAGGAAAAATTCTTAGAATTAATAATCAATGTATTCAACGCTACTTCAAGACCACTACCTTTTGTTTCACCGATATTAGCCAAAACGCTAGGATATACATATGAAGCCGGAACGCTTTTATAATATAACAAATCATAAGTATGACTTAGATAATAATCAATACTGCCTGAAATGCGATTATTGAAGAAACCAAAATCAAGACCAAAATCGAATGCAGAAGTCTTTTCCCAAGTCAAATCAGTATTGCCCATTGTACTAGGAACTTTTCCAGCGATGTCTGTACCACCTAAGTAATAATAAACATTATCACGACTTAATGAAGTCAATGTGCTATAAGCATCAACAGCAGCATTACCTGAAAGTCCCCAAGATGCGCGAAGCTTTAAGTTTGACATCCAATCTTTTGTATCTTTCAAAAATGATTCGTCAATAACTCTCCATGCACCAGCAACTGAAGGGAAATAGCCCCATTTATGACCATCAGCCAAAGCAGAAGAACCATCTGCACGTACAGAAGCCGTAAGCAAATATTTTTCATCAAATTTATAGTTCAGACGTCCAAAAAATGATAACATTGAAGATTTTATATAAGAACTTGTAGTAGTAGACGCAGTAATCTTAGATAAATCATAGAAAGCACTTTTATAATAGTGTTCTTTGCCGCAATCACCAGAAGTAGAAGTTGCTTCATATACACTCTGAGTCATACTATGTCCTAATAAACCGGAAAGATCATGTTTTGTACCACCAAAGTTTGTATTATAGTTCATTGTATTTTCCCAAGTAAATTTGGTTGAATTTGAATAATCAGATGAAATATTACCAGTACCGGGAGATTGGTAGCGAGCTACACTCTGAAAGTCTTGATAAACACCATCACGAACGTTGCTACGATCAACCGCAAACATCGATTTTAAATTTAAATTTTTTAAAGGAGTTGCTTCAAGGTATGCATTACCAAAGAAACGTGTTGTTTCTACATTTTTTTGATAAGCTCCATCAACTTCATCAAGTAAAGGGTTACAGTGTGCTGCATAACGAGGATTAGGAGTTGCTATTAATGTTCCATCTGCTGTATAAGCATGGGTAATAGTTGTCATTTTCATCGCTTGTGAGAATACACTTGCTTGGCGTGCATTGTGGTTTTTATATGTATATAGTAAGCTGGTACCTACTTTAAACATCTTGCTAATTTTATGATCAACATTTGCTTTCACATTATAACGATCCTGATCATCATTCTTCAACAAGCCTTCTTCATACATAGCACCTAAAGAAAGGCTGAAATTTGTATTTTCGTTTCCACCGGATACTGAAGCTTCATAATTCTGAGTCAAACCATTCTTAAGAATCATATCTGCCCAGTCTGTATATGAATTATCCTGATAGATTCCTAATTCTGTGAAATCCTCAAGACTTTCAGTCAATACATTTTCTGGAGTAAGGTTACTTGATCCCCAATTACCTGAGGCTAAGTCTGCCTGATAGTTTGCTTTATCAATCAAACGTTGTACTTCTTTTCTTCCATACATAACTTGTGGAACATTTGTAGGTCTGTTTGAAGATACATAAGCATTCAGGTTTACCTGTGTTTTACCTGCCTTACCACGTTTTGTTGTAATAATGATAACACCATTTGCTCCCTTAGTTCCATAGATTGCTGTAGAAGAAGCATCTTTTAATACTTCCATAGATTCAATATCAGATGGACTTAGATCAAGAGTCGATCCATATTCAACTCCATCTACCAGAATCAGAGGACTATTTGATGCTGAAATAGAGCGGTTACCACGAAGAGTCATTGATAAACCAGAACCAGCCTGACCGTCTGATTGCTGAATATCTAACCCCGGCACCTTAGCCTGCATGGCCTGGATAGCATTACTTGTTGAAACCTTTGCTATTTCATCTGCTTTCACAGAAGATACAGATCCGGTTAAGTCACGCTTCTTTACAGTACCATAACCAATTACTACAACCTCATCAAGACTTTGTGCATCCTCAACAAGTTTAATGTTGATTTTAGTCTGATTACCTACAACTACGGTTTGTGTTACAAAACCAATAAAAGAGAACTTTAGTTTTGCGTTTGCTGGGACAGAAAGTGAATATTGTCCATCAAGATCGGTCATTGTTCCGCTTGACGTACCCACGATAGAAACATTTACTCCTATTAATGGGCTATTACTTGCATCTGTGACAACACCGGAGACCAAACGACTCTGTGCAAAAGAAGATAAGCAAAAGATACTCAACAAGAGAGATGCAATTGCCATTCTGGCTAGCGTTTTTCTACTCATAAGATTAATGCGTTTTTTATAGTTATAAATTAAAGATTGAACAACAACTTTTAAGTTTAAAGCAAATGTATACTGTTTATTAAGAATACAATGTTGACATTTTGATCTATAATGTAGAAATTCTGATAATAAAAAAGGAGTAGACAGTAAACTATCCACTCCAATTCAATTTCTTATTTAAAACAGCTCAACTATTTATAATAACACCACTCATCACTCCTCTTAAATATCTTCTCTACAGAATATTCAGCAGCTTCTTTCTTTGTTAATTGCTTGCTCCAGCCGACCCGGTTCTGAATAGAAGAACCCTCACCGGTATTCATATATTCTGCATAACGTGTTGTTTTCTCATTCTCGCTATTATTCCAATTATGCCATCCTACAGGAAGAATATGTTTTCCAAATTCACAATTCATAAAAATAGTAGCAGCATATGGTCTCCATGGACGGCCCAGGTATACTTTTGTAACTTCGGGAGCAGCTGTAAGTTTGCATTCTTTAAATACATAACCAAACTTAATATCTTTAGGTGTAGATGCAGCAGTAACATATGAGTTTCGTTTGCTGTAAATGGTACATCGTTCAAATAATGCAGTCGAAGGACCAAAAATAAAATCAGTAGTTCCTTCTATATAACAATCGGCAAACAAAAGACGAGTACCTTCTGCACCGGTATATATAGTATCCTGATTACCCAGGAATCGACAATTAATAAATGCCAGTTTATCTCCTTCTGTATGAAGAGCAACTGCTTGCCCTAACTGTTCTGCATTATTTTCAATGGTCAGGTTCTTGAAAGTAATATTATTACCTTCCACCTTTACAGTATAAGTACGAAATGTACCCATTTTATTTATATTCGCATGATCATCATAAGTTATAATTGTGTTATTTGCATCTTCGCCGACAAATACTACATTTTTAATCCAGGAAGGAATAACTACTTTTTCTTTGTATATACCCTTCTTTATATAAATAGTAACCGTGTAATCCATAAAAGCACGTACGCTTTCTACTGCTTCCTGAATATTTCTGTATTTACCACTTCCATCACGGGCAACAACTATTGTATCCTGCACCTGAGCGTGTGCTGTGCCACAAAAAACAGTCATTAAAATAAAAGTCTTAATTAGTTTCGCAAACATGATTTATCTTGTTTTTTATTTAATTACTTATGAAGTCTTTCCCATTCAAGACTAGCCAGAATAAACGGACCTACAGCTTTAGGATCGTTAGAACGGATTTTTTCATTGATATAATATTCATAGTCTCCCGCACGATAAGGATTACCTCCTAATCCTGCAACGGCACAAGCCTTTGTTATTGAAACAACTCCTTGTTTATCAACTTCAATAAAATCGCGGAGAATTCCTTTATATCCTTTTTCGGCTACCTGCAGATAAGACTTATCAATATATCCCATTCTGACAGCTTTGAACAATGTATAGACAAACATAGTAGAACAAGAAGATTCCAAATAGTTTCCCTTATCACCACTTCTATCTATGACCTGATACCAGAGGCCGGTTTTCTTATCCTGGTATTTTTTTATTTGAGTTGCAACATTATTAAGTATGTTTAGCATTGAATCTCGACCGGCTTCATGTTTTGGAATATAATCAAGAGCATCAACAAGTGCCATAGCATACCATCCCATAGCACGCCCCCAGCAATGAGCACTCTGACCGGTTTTCTTGTCTGCCCATTTTTGTTCACGACTTTCATCCCATGCATGACGATAAAGACCTGTTACAGGATCGTAAGTATGTCGGGCAATTACAACAAACTGTTTTATTATGTCAGTATAATCCTGAGGACGGTTATTGCGGAAAGCATATTCTGCATAAAAAGGAGATCCCATATAAATACCATCCAGCCACATCTGATGAGGATAAACCTTCTTGTGCCAAAAGCCTCCTTCTGAAGTTCTAGGCTGGCTATCGAACTGCTTTCTTAAAAGATCAAGTGCTTTTTTGTATTTCTCATTTTTCGTTTGTTCATAGATACGAAAATAGAATTTACCAGTATTTATACGATCCAAACTAAGTTCATTTGGATTATATGTTTCAATGCTACCATCTTCATAAGTCATTGTATCAGCATAAGACAATGCATAGTTAAATAACTTTTTATCACCATACATATCGTACACATCAAGTATTGCTCCAAGTTCTAATCCATGACAATAGTCCCATTTCAGCTTTGGCTGAAAATCCAATTGCCAGGATTGGGGGCAACGAATCATTTCTGATTCTGTCATACGTACAGACCAAGGTAAAGTATTAGATACCTTTTCCTGAGCAAATAACTGTGATGCACATAATAAAGTGCCTAAAAAAGCAGTCTTCAAATTTGTTTTAATCATCATTATAGATTTCTATAGTATTACATTGATAACAGACACAAAAATAGAAACTATGTACTATATATCTGTGTACTTTTTGGGTTAAATAGTGTATTTTTTAATTGCCCAATTCTTAAAACGAGAACTTTTAAGCTATTCTGCGTGTTCTATATTTGAAAGTTAGTCATAACCCTATTCTTTCTGCAACTTAATCACAATATTTTTTTGCTAAAAAGCTTTACTAACAACCATATAAATGAGACTATGGAAGAGTATAAAGTTTGTATTATATTTATAGCTATGGGATTCATCCTATCGCTAATAATTGAAAGTATAATTCTACCAAAGATAATACTAATTTCAAGAAAAAAAAGCTTGTTTGATATTCCGGATGAGAGAAAACAGCATGAAAATCCTGTTCCACGTTTAGGAGGAGTTTCTTTTTTACCGATACTGCTTCTTGTTATATTAATCGTACTTTATATTAAAGTAAATGTCTGGAACTTTCAATTAGAAACATTAGGCATTATAATGATGTTAGTTTGTGGCATGTTGATTTTATATATAACAGGTATAAAAGACGATTTATCAGGAGTTAGCTACCAAAAGAAATTCATCATGCAGTTTATTGCTTCCGCATTTTTAGTTTCCAGCGGCACCTATATAAATAATTTATATGGCTTATTTGGAATATATGAAATTCCTATTACAATAGGCATTCCTTTTACCATGTTGCTATGCGTTTTTATAACTAATTCTATTAACCTAATTGATGGGATAGATGGGTTAGCTGCCGGAATCAGTGCATTAGCTTTAATTGTTTATGGATATATGTTTTTTATTAGCAAACAATGGAGTTTTTCTATTATTTGTTTTTCAATGCTTGGTATATTGGTTCCATTCTTCTATTACAATGTATTTAGTAAGAACAAAATATTTATGGGAGATACAGGATCACTTTTATTAGGTTTTTTGTTGTCTTTTCTAGGAATCAGATTAGCTATGAATATACCCGAATTATCAGCAAATTATCCTTCAAGTACTATTCTTACAGCAGGTTCAGTTCTTTTTATCCCAATGTTTGATGCCGTAAAAGTAATGTATTCCAGGCTGTGCATTCATCGAAGTATGTTTTGTCCGGATAGAAGACATATACATCACAGGTTAGTCGATATAGGTATTTCTCAACGAGTTGCTATGTTTATACTGGTATCTGCTGCTATAATTATAGCACTATCTAATTACTGGGCAGCAAAATATATAGACATAAATATTATTTTTATTACAGATATAATTACTATCTATATTTGCAATAAAACTATTGCTTATCAAAGATATAGAAAGAAAGTACTAATTACTTCTCTTGTAAAGTTCCCAAAAGAAGAATTTCAGGATCGTAAAAATGAAATCGAGTAAACACCTTTTCACTGACTGTTTACTCGATAACAAATTACTAATTATATAATCAATTCCTTAAGACTTTAGGAAAGTAAATACAATTTATTTTCTTTATCCAATTTCATAATCAATTCACCAAAGGTTGAGTTTAACCATGCAAACCAGCTTCTGGTATAGTTCTTAGGATCATTCTTATCAAAAGATTCATGCATAAAACCAGTATCGGCATCTGTATCACGCAACATTCTTATACATGCTTTAATCTCATTATCATCCGAAGTAGTCATTGCTTTTATGATTATACTTAATGGCCAAATCATGCTAAGTCCCACATGCGAAACGTGAGGTCCACCAATGCCTTCCCCTGCAGTACCTTTAAAGAAGTAAGGATTATCTTCGCTCCATACAAATTTACGGGTATTCTGATAAATTTCATCATTTGCAGATACGCAATCAATATAAGGTAAAGACAGTAATCCTGGAACATTAGCATCATCCATTAACAAAACGCCACCAAAACCATCTATTTCATAAGCATATATCTTTCCATATTTAGGATGTTCAATGATTGCATACTTATTAATTGCAGCCATTACTTCATCAGCCAAAGCCTCACATTCATTTGCAAAAGCAGTATCATTTTTCACATTGCGCAATATTTCAGCTAATTGTTTTAATGACTTTACTGCAAAAAGGTTAGAAGGTATGAGGAAGCCAAAGGTAGAAGCATCATCTGAAGGACGGAAAGTTGAAACTATAAGTCCGACAGGTTTCACTGGTGAACCATATCCATCATTAGATTGTGTATCTAATTGCTTCTCTGTTTTACGCTGGAACTTATATGGACCTAGTCCATCTTTACGTTGCTGTTCTTTAAAAGTACGAACTACAGCATGCATTGCTTTTTCCCAGGTAGAATCAAAAACCGATGTATCACCTGTTTTCTTCCAGTAATTATAAGCCAAACGAATTGGAAAACATAAAGAATCTATTTCCCATTTACGTTCATGAAGTTCTGGTTTCATATTTGTCAGATCGCTTTCCCATTCACTTCCTGTAGGTCCTTCATTGAATGCGTTTGCATACGGATCAATCAAAATACATTGATTTTGGCGATTTATAAGTCCCTGAAACATCAGCTTCAATTGTGGATCTTTTTCTACTAACTGCAAATAAGGAAGTGTCTGTCCCACAGAATCGCGCAACCACATAGCATGAATATCACCTGTATAAACAACTGTATCAGGTTTGTTGCCTATCATTTTAAAATGAACAGTAGTATCTAGTGTATTAGGATAGCAGTTCTCAAACATCCAGGCTAGTTTTGGATCTTTGATTTTCTTTTTTACCCGAACGATAGCTTCTTCAACGGCCTTAGACGTGAATTGACGTTTTGCCAGTTCCGGACGTTGAGAAATATAATTCTTTTCAGCAAATATTCCGGAAACTGTTTTTCCATAAGAATCCAGTGTTCCTCCTAGAGCTAGAGAAGCTAATCCTAGTCCTCCTTTTTTTAAAAAATCTCTACGTGAAGTCATAATATCTTTCTATTTAATTTTAGGTATAGTTATCTCTTGCAATTCTACATTCCACCCGGCAACAGTAATTACCTGAGACGATTTGGAAGATGCATTATATTCGATCTCAATTTTCTTCTCTCCACCAGGAACGACAGAGAAATAGTTGTCACTGTAGAATACTGGAAGGACTCTTTCACCCGTTTTCTTATCTACAACTGATACACGGTTAAAGAATGCAACCGGATTACTTGCCGGATTGGAAAGGGTTACTTCCACTTTTCCTGCCTTCAATGGTTTTACTGAAACCTTCAGTTTAGCTTTATTCATTGTTGACAGACCGCTGTATTTGCCTGTTCCATCAGCCAGCCAATAGACGTTTTCACTTACAACCTGTTTGCTTTCGTCCATCAATTGAAGACGGAGGAAACCGCCTTTCTCCTTTGCAAGAACATCTAGCTCTTTCTTTATGGAGAACAATTTCTTGCTGCTGGAAGCATCAATAGAGATGGTTTTTTGAGTAATCTCACTGCTCTTTCCGTTCATATCAAACCACGTTGCTGTCAGTGTCAGATTATCACATGCCTTGAAGCCGTTATTGACAAGCATAAGAGTGCCATCGGTAGGATTGCACATGGTATGAAGCTTTTCACTTCCGTTTCTAAGGCCGAACAGGCAGGCATTAGGATCAAGATAGTAATCGTACATCTGACCACGCATGGCTGTCCATGGATTCTGTGTCTTCCAGATTATTACACCGGTGTACCAGTTCCACATGTGTGAACTGAAGCCTTCCATCAAGCCACGGTACTGATCATAATTTACCAGCTGTGCCTTCATGCAGAAATCTTTGATATCCGATGGAGTTCCGTAAGGTTCCAGAAAGCCTTCATAACCTACTCCGGTATAGGTATGGTAAGTCCATACGGAATCGGCGGTTTCATTTGGTTTCTCATTCGGGTGATAAACAGGAAGCACCATGTTCTTTTCCGGAATAAAGCGTTTCAGTGATTCATAGTCACCTACTCCCACAGAACCGACTTCTGAGTTGAAAGGCCAGGTCTTGTGATTCCAGAACACACTCAGGGGTTGGATAGAGTATGGACCATCTCCGTTTCCACCAATGGTATTTAATGACATCTTTTCGGTATTGGAGAAATCAAAGAACATACGGGTACCGTCCAGTTTGGTGATAATTGAATCACGTAAAACAGTCAGGATATCATCAGGGGGAGCAATTTCATTTCCTCCGCACCAGATTGCAAGTGATGGGTGGTTACGTACCATCTTAACCATATCGGCTGCACATTCCAGGAACAGGTTGTGGTTATCAGGATAATTTCTACGTGTCCACTGATCTTCCTTTTTCATTGGATCCAGCCATCGTCCGTTACAGTCGCCGGACATCCAGAAATCCTGGAATACAAGCATACCATAGCGGTCGCAGGCTTCATAGAACTCAGGACGTTCTACCAGCGCACCACCCCAGATACGGATCAGGTTCAGATTCATATCACGGTGATAGCGGATTTCAGCATCGTAGCGTTCGGGAGTAAAACGAAGCATAGCATCCGAGATAATCCAGTTACCGCCTTTGATAAAGATCTTCTGACCATTGACATGTATTTCACGGCTACTGGTGATCGGGTTCCACTGAGTCTGGATTTCTCTTACGCCAAACTGAACACTTTCACTGTCTGAAATTCCCTTGTTCTTTTCTTCAAAAGAGATTTCTGATTTATAAAGATTCTGTTCGCCGTAACCGGAAGGCCACCAAAGGCGGGGATTCTGCATCTTGTAGACAGGTAAGGAAACTGTCTGTTTTGAATTGGGTTCAAGGGTTACTTCTTTGGAGATTACGTTTCCTTCAACAGAAAACTTAACCACACCCGAAACTGCTTTATCAGAAGCATTTTCTACTTCAGTCGAAACTTTGATCAGGGCTTCGCTCTGTTTGCCTTCGGGGGTACGTTTGCCGGGAACCTGAGTAATGATATGAGGATCACTTAAATTCACGCTACCTGTTTTTTCAATATATACTTTATCCCAGATTCCGGTATTACGGTCACGGATGGGGCGGATCCAGTCCCAGCCGGCTACATACTGGTGAGAGACTCCGCGTGCTATTGTTCCGTCACCTCCCTGGCCTCCGTTGGGATTACCAACCGGATCGGGAGGAAAGACAATCACAGCAAGGCGGTTATCTCCTGTCTTTGATAACAGTTTAGTGATATTGAATGATTTGCGGAGGTACATGCCTTCATACGGTTCTTTGTTGACAAGTTTACCGTTGAGGTATATCCTGCAGCTATAGTTGATGCCTCGGAATTTAAGCCATACCTGGTTTCCGTTTTCGGGTTGTTCTTCCTTGAAGTTCTTCACAAACCAGTAGGTATAGTAATCTCTGCCGGTTTTATAGATATCTGGTATCTGTTCGTTGTTCATGCCATAGAAAGGATCTGGTATCTCTTTGTTGGCAAGCATCGTAGTGAGAACAGTGCCGGGAACAACGGCATTTTTCCATCCCGATAAAGTATAGGATGGGCTGGAGATATCTTCTCCCAAGGCTTTTTCTTCTTTTATTGATCTGCACTTCCAGCCGCTATTGAGTTCATAGCGGTTCTGAGCAAAAAGGCCCGTTGCACAGATAAGAGAGAGAAAAGCGACTATCAGACTGTTTTTTTTCATCATATTTATGGTTCGGTTTTGTTCTATTGTTGTTTTTTATAGTTGTCCGGTTCTTACATTTCGGAACGGGGACGGGCATCCTGAGCTGTACCCCAGGAAGATGGTTTGTTACCCATCTCGATAACCAAGGTACCACCCTTCATTATATCCTTGTACTGAATATAGGATTTAGGATAGTTCTTTCCGTTCAGGGTAATTTTCTGAATGTATTTATTCGCAGCACTGTTATTCAATACATTCATGGTGAATGTTTTATTATTGCCAACATTGATGGTGGCATTGTTCACCACCGGGCTGCCGAATACAAAGCATCCGTTGGATGGATTAGCTGGATAGAATCCTAAGGCTGAGAAGACATACCAGGCTGACATCTGACCTACGTCTTCATTTCCGCAAAGGCCATCATACTTATCGGTATAGAGTGTGTTCATTATTTCACGAACCTTATCGGCTGTTTTCCACGGTTGTCCTACATAGGCATACATGTAGGTTATGTGGTGGCTGGGTTCGTTTCCGTGTGCATACTGTCCGATCAGGCCGCTGATATCGGGTGAAGCTTCAGAACCGAGGTCACCTTTGGCCACAAACAGGGAATCCAGTTTCTTTGTAAAGGCTTTTTCGCTGCCATAGAGTTTTATCAGGCCTTCCACATCCTGGGGTACCAGCCAGGTATATTGCCAGGCATTACCTTCGGTATAGTCGTTCTGGCGGTGAATGGAGGTAAACGGATTGAACGGGGTTCTCCAGGTATTATCGTTTACACGACCTCTGGCAAAGCCTGTCTGGGTATCGAAATAATTTTTATAGTATTTTCCGCGTTTATCGAAATAGTTGTAATCTTCTGTAAAGCCTTCTTTTTTGGCTACCTGACCAAGGCTCCAGTCGGCAATGGCATATTCCAGGCCCATAGCGACTGACTCAACGGTACTGTCGGCTGGGATATATCCGTATTTCTTTACGTATTTAAGTCCTCTACCATCCTGCATCATGGTATTCTTCATTGCTTCATAGGCCAGTTTCTTATCAATGTTCAAACCTTTGAGGTAAGCGTCTGCTACAACGGTTACTGCAGGGCAGCCAACCATACAGTAGGTTTCATTACCCATCAGGTGCCACACTGGAAGTTCGCCCTGTTGCTGGTAGATGGCAAGCATGGTATTGACAAAGTCACCGGTTCTCTCGGGTTGAAGGAGTGTAAACAGCGGGTGTGCTGCACGGTAGGTATCCCACAGGGAGAAGGTGGTGTAATTGGTGAAAGATGCATTGGTGTGGATCTTCTTATCTGCACCACGGTAATCCTTGTTGATGTCGCAGAAGGTAGAAGGAGCAATCATGGTATGATAAAGGGCTGTATAGAAAGTGCGCATACGGGCTGCATTATCGGCTTTTATCACTACTTTGCCCAGCTCTTTGTTCCAGGCGGCATCGGCTTTGGCTACTGTTTGCTTAAAATTCCAACCAGGTAGCTCGGACTGCATATTCAATTTCGCATTTTCAATGCTTACAGGAGAAATGGCGACCTTGACAAGGATTGCTTCGTTAGCTTTAGTGTTGAAATTAGCTCTAGCAAAAACTCTGCGTCCTTTCAAAGAACGACCAGACTGCACAGCGGTAGTATCAGATACTATAAAACTTTTAAATGGTTTTGAAAAGCGAGCATAAAAATAAATGCGCTGATCATTCGCCCATCCTTTAGAAAAACGATATCCTGAAACAGTACTGTCATTCTCGGCCGTAATATATGTTTCCATCGGATTATCCCATCCAATACCACTTTCCAGGTTGATGATAATACCAGCTTCTTCAGCTTTTGGATAAACATATTTATGAAAACCTACACGATTTGTAGTAGTTAATTCTACACCAATATTATATCTTTTCAACAAAACAGAATAGTATCCAGGTCGAGCAATCTCTTGCTTGTGGGAGAAAAGAGACAAATAACCACTTTCTGGTACTCCCGGTTTTCCTTTTGCCATTTTAACCTTTCCGGTTACAGGCATAAATAAAATATCTCCAAGATCTCCAATTCCGGTTCCACTCAAGTGAGTGTGTGAAAATCCAATAATTGTTGAATCAGAATAATGATATCCGGAACACCAGTCCCATCCTTGAGTCAGATTAGAAGGACCCAACTGTACAGCTCCAAACGGCACATTAGCTCCCATAAACACATGACCATGATATCCTGTTCCAATATAAGGATCCACGTATTGTGTAAGATTCTGCAAACGAGTACTTTTTTTCACTTGTTTTCCTATACAAGGCTGTATTAACGATGTAGCGAAAAAACAGACAAGCAGTCCTTTCATTGAACCTCTTAATAAACTTCTATTTCTCATATTACTTATTATTTATTCTTTCTTATGTTTCGAAAAATCTTTCAATATATCCAGCACATTATCTGATATATTTCCAAAGAGTGAGACTCCTTCAGCTCCGTTATCCAATGCATGCCTGATACCTTCTTTTAATTCTTCATCATTTTTAAAATCTGGAAGATACAAACCTGCATACAAAGGAAATCTACAGCATAATCCGGTAACTCCTTCTTTAACAGCATCGCCAATCCATGAAACATTTTCTTTATAAAAGGCATGATACACCATAGGGAAAACACCTGTCAGGTTCCAGTTAACCCAATCCTGTCTCACATTTCTTCTCGCTACTTCAGGAGTTGGAAAAACTGCAGCAGTTACCTTTTTACCATGTTTCTTAGCAATTTTAGCAACACTATTAACAATGTTTGTAATTGAATTATATCTGAACTTCCTCCAGGAGAGACTAGCTTCGGGATAATCAATGGAATCAAGTTCCTGACCAGATTGCTCTTTAAACTTACTTTTACATGTTTCGCAATAACAATAGTCATAGTCAGGCAATTCTTTGGTTTGCTCTATCTTATAGTTATTCCATAAATTGACTGGGAGAATAATATCACAAAACCTGATATAATCCATATGTATTCCATCAACATAGTCTTTTTCAAGAATACTATTTACCTGATCAAGAATATGTTGCTGTACTTCTTCTTTTGAAGGACAAAGCCAACGATAATAACCAACGTATGGAGGTTTATCTGCACACGACTCTCCTTTTCTGTTTATAGCATACCACTCCGGATGCTGTTCAAGAAGAGCCTTATCTCCCTGGTTCATAGTCCACAACCAACGATGAGTTTCCAGTTTCTGCGATTTAGCAGCACGGAAATGAATTTCGCTATCCTTTTCAAAAAGGATACCTCGGATTCCTGCTTCGTAATATTTTTTATATCTCTTTATAAGCTCTGCCTCATCCTCTCCATCTTTTGGATTTACCCACACCCAGTGTTTCCACTTATGCTTTTTCTTTTTGCCAATTAGTTCTTCAGCTTTCAGCACATCCGGAAATACACACATCGATAATCCGGCGAAGATGCTGGTTTTAATAAAATTTCGTCGACTTGTCATTTTCTGATTTGAATTAATCCTTCATCATTAATACTCCATGTGCTGCTACCCGATGAACGAATAGTTGCATTAAACTGGTGAGCTGTTGCTTCCATTTCCAGAGAATTCTCAATATTGTCCAATTTAAAACTAACAGGAGTAATATTTAGTTCATCCAATGTAAATGCATATCTTTTATTTTTTTTCAGATATTCTTTCTGACGATAGTAAACCAACCAAAGATACTGTTTTTGTTTCTCAGCATAAGGCAACATAAAAGCCGGAAATTCATTTTCAAGCTGTTTTTTGGTAAATAACAAATATCCCCACCTTTCCGGACAGTGCATATTAATCACCCCCTGCGGTGACCACACCCAATTATTTTCAGGCAAAACCTTACCTTCAGCATTTGTTTTCTTCACATATTTTCCTTTTTCAATCATCGTATCCCATTCTACTCTTGAAAAGTTGATGCGCCATAAAGTGCTTTCTTTAGGAATATTCTTCCCAGAGCCAAGAGACAATGCACTGAAAGGAATAGCAAATTCAACACTCCATCCCTTATCTTTATCCATTGAATTATTTAATGTTCCATGAACTTTCACAGCCGAACGCATACCTGCAGCATCCCAGCCAATAAGTTCGCGTGAATCATTGCGGTATGGTTTTGAAAGGAACAAATCAAAGATTGTATTCAGTGCATTTACTTCAATTTCAAAATATTGGTGTGTATTATTATCCGGATCAATAAAAATCTCGAAATCATTATCATAATAAACAATATCATCATGATTGCGAAGATTTGCCCAAACATGTTCATCTACAATAGATGCGGCAATATACAAGAAATTATCATCCCAAAGCATTTTAACCCTTGTTTGATAATAAGGATTAGGTTTGGCATCACCCTCAATATCTCTAAAGAATTTACTCCATGGAGCATTTTGCCAAGCAGCATCTGTTATATTTCCATCTATCACTGGTTTTACAGGAGTATAGCCTATTACATAACTTTCAGGAGAATTAAACAAATTTTCAAGTCCCTGAAACGATGGTTGTGCTGAGCAAATAACCGATCCTAGAAACAGAGACAAGCAAAGTAATCCTTTTGCAAAAGAATAAAAAGTTGGTATCTTCATTATATATTATAAAAATTAAGTTTTAACACTCAATCACTAACTAAGTGAGGACAAATATAATAAATCCAGCTAAATTTTCGGTTCAAACAAAAAAACTTTTTTTAAATACAACACCATTCATTAGTAAATGCTTTTATTTACTAAAAACTAATTTTTATAGTTATTAGACTTCCTTATATAAAAACAGAGAATTTGCTATATATGCATTCCATTTTATATAATAAAAGAATAGTGAAGCAATTTTATCCATACCTCAATAAATAAAAATTATAGACCAGCTATTGTTCAATTATTCACCAATAATTTTCAAAAAGATAATTATATATCAATCACACCTCTAAGCTATGCTCTAAATTGAGCTAAGTCCATAAATCTGTAGGGAAATGTTTCACTAAGGAATGCTGGATTTGAAATAATGGAAGCGCATTAGATAACGGGGCATTGATCAATGAATGAAAATTATTCCAGAATGGCTGAAAATCTCACGCCGGAGGTTGGATAAACTCCGACCGGACATTGCACAAACTCCGGTCGGACTTCAACTGAACTCCGACCGGAGTTTACCGATCTTTGATTTTTGTAGTTCTACAGAATAATATAAAGCTGTCGAGTAGGCCTGAGCATTCCAGCTCAAGCCTCTCACAGAACCGTGCGTGACAGTCTCCCGTCACACGGCTCCTCTTATTCAAACTTTAAGAGATTTCCGTATATTAGAAGGAGGCTTTACGCCCCACTGCCAATGGTAAAATAGATTTCTCTCCCTTTCGGAGATATTACCCAACCAGTCATAAGCGCGGGATAGTTTCCTACGATAACGCTTATATTTGGCCATTACCCATCGGGCTAAGTGCCCATTTACTTCTTCTAATAACCATTTAAGTCGGGTGGGATAAAATTTACCATAGTAGCTTATCCATCCCCGAAGCACAGGATTTATATAGTCAGCCAACATCTCCAGTGTATGAAACGTATGCCTTTTAAGTTTCCAGCTCCGAATCTTTTCACGGATACCACTGATTGACTTATTACTGATTGCAGGTAAATAACCTGTAAAGGGCACCCCTTTCTTATCTATCGCTTTTCGGGGGCGAAAAGTATATCCAAGGAAATCAAACGAAATAACTTCGTGTTTTTCTTTCCTACGATTGTCTTTACAGTAAACAATCCTTGTTTTATCTTCATTCAAGGCTAATTTGCATTCGGCAAATCTTTGTTGAACGGAGATTTTCAGTGCTTCGGCCTGGGCTTTTGTAGAACAATGGCAGATAGTATCATCCGCATAACGTTCAAAAGGTATGTGAGGATAATACTTGCTCATCCACATATCGAAGACATAATGCAGAAATAAGTTGGCTAGAACAGGACCGACAACTGAACCTTGAGGAACACCTTTGTCTCTCTCTATCCGACTACTATCTTTAAGTTCATA
The DNA here is from genome assembly GCF_963677945.1 of uncultured Bacteroides sp. Lineage (NCBI taxonomy): Bacteria > Pseudomonadati > Bacteroidota > Bacteroidia > Bacteroidales > Bacteroidaceae > Bacteroides > uncultured Bacteroides sp. Next base: position 4,191,108 of record NZ_OY782578.1, read on the forward strand.
AGGCACTTTCAACCAGCGTTCAATGTAAAGCAGCACCCACTGAGAATCCGTGTGTAATCTAACAGCTTTCATCAATAACTCATGGTCAATCGTATCAAAAAACTTGCTGATATCCATGTCCAACACCCAGTCATACTTCCAGCAGCGCTCACGAGCTTTGGCTATAGCATCGTGTGCGGAACGCTTTGGCCGATAAGCATAAGAATCCTCATGGAAACAAGGCTCTATTTGGGGCTCGATAATCATAACAGCTGCCATTTGAGCGACTCTGTCTCCAACGGTTGGTACACCTAACGGACGCTTGTCTCCATTCGGCTTTGGTATTTCTACCAGTTTCACCGACGGAGGAAAGTAACAGCCCGAACTCATGCGGTTCCAGATTTTATAAAGATTGTCTTTGAGATTCTTCTCAAAATCACTAATCGATATACCATCTATTCCCGCACTCCCATGGTTTGCTTTCACTCTTTGGAAAGCTTCCATAATTAAATACTTTGAAATCTCATAAGGTTTTGCATTTTGCATTTGAATCCTCCTAAATTTAATAGTTGTACAATTGTAATTTGCCGAATAAGCTGTTCCCTTCGCTCCATTTCCATTACAGAAACTTCCATACTACTACGGAACAGTCCGCCCCTGCACTTAGTCATTGGTACACTCACTCTTGCAGGGCTACTGCTTGAATTTACCCCTTGACATACTAAGACAGGTTCCCGTGTTCCATGTAAAAGCCTCCATACAAGTCATGCTATCTAAACACCGGATGTCATCAGGACAGTAAACAGGTTGCTTCCTGATTTATCCCGAATCTGAGAGTAGGACTCGGTTTTGACATCTTATAAAGAGTTTTCGACGCTTCATCAATAGTTCCCTTGCGGTCATCTCTTGTATAGTTACCTGCCGGCTTGTGCCGACTTTTAATGTATCGCTCACTACCTCGCCTCTTTAACAAAGCAGCATACACTGGTTTGCAACCAACTCCTGTAAGTCGATCACGAGGGGCCCACCCTCATCTTATACATAGTTACAAATATTGCTGGCAAGCAATATTTTCACGGCACACACCATCACTCCCTCACTTTTTGAAAGTAACAATTTGATTTTATGATACATAAATAAGTGATGGTAGCATTTTCATCCCTAACTATACTCTCACTTTTGGGGGCTACTCTCACTATTTCGAGTTGTTTTAAGCTATTTTTTTGCAGTTTTAGTGCAGTGTTATGCTTTACCATGAAACAGCAACAATGAACTGGGCATGATCTTCGCTTATTTTATTACCCCGAATGCTCTAAAAGGTCTCGAAAAAGTGAGGGCAGGCACTTCTTGTGAGGATAAAGTGAGGTTTGGGATACTACATACACTAATAAAAGACTAATCTTTATAAATGAAAAATTTCATCCATCAATTTCCATTTTTCAGAAGAAGTAGCACCAGGAGAAGAAATCTGGAACATCGACATGTACTCTTCCCATTCAGCTTGCCGGGGAAGAGTAGCAAGCTTAGACATTGCATTATCCCAATCAAAATCCAAAGAAGTTTCTACAATCATAAATAATCTTGTACCTAAAAGGAATATTTGCATTTCAAGAATACCAACCTCACAAATTCCCGTTTTAATTTCAGGCCAAATATCTGCATGACGTTTTACATATTCAGCAATCAATGCCGCATCGTTTTTTAGATCTAATGTCTGGCAATACCGCTTAACAGGTTGATGATACTCCTTTACTTTGTATCCGTTTTCTTTTGTATTCATATAGTATTAGAATAAAATTTGTATTTTCAAAATTCCTTAAAAATCAGTTTAAAACTTTACTTTTCTTTGCTAACATAAAGTTTAAGATCTGTACTAGGCCTAGCCAAAGAAGAATATTAATAATAAACATTATATTAACATTTAAGAAATGCAATAATATTACATTTATAAAAACTAACAAACCAGCACAAACCACTAGACTTACCATTACTTTCCGGTGAGAAAGTCCCAAATCAAGCAATTTGTGATGAATATGTTTTCTATCTGGCAGAAACATCGATTTTCCAACGAAAGCACGTTCCAGCATAACTCGCAATGCATCGAACATTGGGACAAAAAGTACAGATAAAGAAATCATAGCAGGAGAATCAAACAGATCATAATTATGTCCAGAATCGGCCATTGCAAATCTTACTCCCAGATATGCTAATAAGAATCCTAAAGTCAGTGATCCTGTATCTCCCATAAAAACCTTTCTTGATGTATTGAATACGTTATAATAGAAAAACGGAATCAGAATTCCGACTAAGATAATACATATCAATGAATAAAAGAACATCCCTCTTAAGAAGAACAATATTCCAAATGAGATAAGTGCTACCCCTGATATACCAGATGCTAAACCATCCGCTCCATCAATAAGGTTGATTGCATTCGTAATAAACACAATAAGAAATATTGTAAATAGCATCCCTATCCAATCAGAAATTTCCCAAATGCCAAACAAACCATTGAAATTATTAATATAAAGTCCTCCTGATACCAAAAGAGTAGCAGCTAAAAATTGAACAATCATTTTATGGCGATAACGAGATCCTACAAGATCGTCTTTAAAGCCAACTCCTAAAAGTAATATATTACCAGCAATTAGCCCAAACATCTTTCTCAAAGCCGGTTCTAAAGAAGCTAAAGAATCATCCGCTTGAAATTTTATAAAAATTAATATACTCACTGAAAAAACGAACAACAATATAGGAAAGAAAGAAACACCAGCAAGTCGTGGAATTGGTTGTAAATGAGACTTTCTTGCATTGGGTAAATCATAAAGACTTTTCTTTTTAGCAATGTAAATGATACGAGGCAAAATCATCATTTCCAAGACAACAGAACAAAATAAAGAAAAAATTAACAATCCAATTAAGAAAGAGAGGTTATATATTATCATAATATGATCAAAATTACATCTATCAAGCTAAATTATTTTTTGCACAAAGATACAAAAAGTTAGAATAAAGTAACCTATTCTAAAAATATAAGCAGAACTTATTGATAAAATAAATCAAACAATATTGTTAATTATTTTATTCACAGACTTTCAACTTAAGAATAAAAGTCCCAAAAGTATAAAAGATCATTCTAAATTATAAACAGTAAAACCCCAAAGTTAGTTATGATTACAAATAATAATATAAGCATCAGGAGAAAAGAGTTAAAGTCTATCACCGACTCTTTTAGAAAGGAGTTGAATTACAAAATAATTGTCCTTACCATGTATAGTCCTACATTGTCCGCCAAAAGCTCTGCCGGAAATCAAAATTTCCACATTCTGTTTTTTAAATACAATTCCAGCTTTTTCCCACAATCTAAAAACTCCAAGAGCTCGTTGATATGACAAATGATAAGCCTGATCAGAGTTTCGTGAGATATTATTATCACACCAGCTTCCCAAATGTCCTTCAACAATTAATAAAAAAGAAGCCCTCCAATCGACCTTATTTACTCTGTTTATATAAGCTTCAAGAGAATGACCAGCAACAATCATTTCCTTTAAATAGGCTTCTTTTATTTCTGCACTGTTACAGACATAAATTTCTTTTCCTTTTAAGGCTCTTACTACAAATTTATTGCAGGATGGCAAATACTCAAACACTGTATCCGAAGCTAATGATTCAATTTCATTATTCACTCTTCGAGTATGTAGATATTCTTTTTCCAACCCTTTTAAGCGTTTATTTTGCTCTGTTATCTCTATCGTATTTTGGGTAAACACCTTAAAACTTAAGCCAAACAACACAAGCATGATAACAAACATAATTGTTAACAAGCCTACAAAAGCCGGCCAAAAAAGATCTTTCCTCTTCATATTATACTTTATCCTTCCGCATCATTATCAACATCATCGGAAAAGATTGTCTCTGATCTAATTGATTTTACATCATTACTTATGTTAGAAACAACGTTTATCAGAGATTCTTCTTTCTTTGTATAAGAATCCAATGTTTCATTTAGTCTCTTTATCTCTTCGGAGATCGTATCAAGTTTGGTTAATTTCTGGAACGGACTATCATTATTGGTTATTTCAAAGGCATTTCTTATAGCTGTTTCAAAGTTGTCAACTAAAGAGCGTACATGTTTCACATTTGCTTTCAGATATTCTTCAACCATTTCATTACTCTGATTTGTGTAGTTTTCAATCAGAGATTGTTTTTTATCCAGATCATCCAGATGTCTTTGTACCAGATTCAACTGCCTGGATCCCAGCAACTGACTTTCATTAATCGTTTCGCCTAGTACGTTTACACTGTTTTCAAATGTAGAAACACGGTCCAGCAGTTTGTGCATGCTTGTTACAAACTGCGTACTATTCGCCATTAATTCATTTAAGTCTTTTTGTTTGCGGATAAAGTCATCCATTTCCGGCAGTATTTTCTCAACCCGGTTGAATGTTTCTGTATTAACCTTGATCAGATCTTGGAATTTACTGCCATACAGCTCATTCAGAATCTGCTTCTGAGTTCCCATCCCTTCAGCTATTGTCTGCATGTTTGCAGCAAGACTGACAACAATGTTGTTTATGTTTCCAATATTATCAGAAAAGACTGTATTAAAATTATCGAGCGTACCTTTCAATCGTCCCAAAGCATCTACAATGTTACTTCCCATTCCGGGTAATAACTTTGTCTGAACGAAAGTGTAATAGTGATTCTTCTTTCTATCTCTGTGTCTTACCGCACTGGTTAGTCTATAGTTGGCAACGGTAGATAAAAGCAACCCCAGAAAACTAGACACCAAAGCAATAACTACTCCCCATAAAAAACTATGTATTCCATCTTCACTAAAAATACCAAGAAAGTTCATAGAGAATAACCCTACTGCCACACCAACGAACGTTCCCATTAGTCCCACATACAAAGGTATAGGAATTTCGGATGTAACCTCTGATTCCTTCGAAGCCGAAATTCTTTCCGAAAGATTCTGAATGACATAGAAATCCACTGTTCCCTGATTTTCTTTCAAATAAGTGTTAGTTGCATGAATAATAGCCCCGAACTCTTTGGAAATTTTACTGTGTACACTAATTATCTGAGTCCCAAATTCATTCGATATCCCTAATGAGCCAATTGAAGGATATATATTTTTAAGGGTTCTAATCCCAACTGCTGTTTTCAGAAAAAAGACCAGCTGAATCCAGACTACAACAGATATGATAATTATTGTTACACTTATATCCATAATTACAGTTTAAGAAAGACCGCAAGAACAAGCATTGCGACCTTTGAATATTTTATTCGCACTATTTAAAAATAACCTTTCCCTTTTTCTGAACTTCCCATTTATTATCATTCAAATGCAATCGGGCAGGTTCAATCTCATTCACCATCTTGCAATCGGATGTCGGATATTCATCAAATTCATGAAATGGCTTAATCCAGTTTTCAACATTCGGAATCATCTTTGACGACGTACTATCACTCGAAATAAGCGAAAGTGAGGCTACTGTAGGTTTTTCCGTCTCTACCATAATTCTATAAATAGAATCCAGGCGCTGTTCTTTCGACAGATTTTTATGATAGAAAAATCCATAACCATCCATATTCTTGGCATAATAGATCTCTTTATTGATAAATAAATCGAGATCTTCTTTAGTGAAACCAGTCATAAAATCTATTAGTCCTACTATAGGATAGAAGAACAAAGTCTCCGAAAGTTCGGCATCATCCGCCTGACTCTTTGTATATTTGGAGAAACCGTTATTATAATATCCCTCCACTTTACTTATCAGCAAACCTTGGAACGCCTTTAGATTTATATTCTCATTAAACTCTCTGCCCAGATGCAATTCAACAAACATCTTACAGTACAGTCCAATAAACGATTTCACATTTTCAATAATACTACTTCTCAGTTCGTCTCTTTTCTCTCCGCGAACTTCTTTGTAAGTATGGAAGTTATGTTTATCTGTATAATCAAGCTGACACCCCAAGAAAAGTGAATTAGACAATATTACCGGATTATCCTTGTACAATCCACCGTAACAAGTAGACTCTTTTCTATCGGTTGCCGGAAGAACAATCTGAATTTTACGTCCCTTTACACCAAATATTTCTTCGAATATAAAGCTACAATATTCACCGATAATCTTTTGATTTCTACTTAAGAGATCAATATACTTACTGCCATTACCACTGAATATAATGCACGAAGGATAATCCTCACCGGAATCTTTCATAAACTGAGCTGCATGATACATCAAAGCCGAAAGATGGAAAAGAAATATCTTTTTGTAGACTCCGTTAGATAATTGGTCACTAATCTTAGAAGCATTCTCGTTGGCGAACCAGAAATTGATAATCTCGGCCGAACTATATTTCTCATTCGTCAGATATTGTTTGTTTAGCCCATTCAGATTAGTCGATTTAAAGTTTTCAGTAATCTTTTTCTGAATACTCTTATATACCCCATTCTCCTTCACATTCGAGAAGGCGTTATACCCATTCCTCCACAAATCATTGCAGGCAAAGTTTACAGACGTTCCTTTAACCGGCACTTCGTTCTTAAAGATCATAAAGTCGGTAGATCCACCACCAATATCAACAGTGAGCACGGAATTATTATCCTCCAGTATGCCACAATTTCTGTAATAGTAGTAAGGAGCTTCAGATTCAGTTACGTTATAAAGTTCAGCCCTTCTTCCAAACAATTCCGTATAATTTTTCTCCCACATCCGCTTATAATTCTCTTTGGTTGTTTGCGAGAAACTCAGCGGGTTAAACCATGTCATCTTTGTCAATTCAGGATTTCCACCGTTCAACAGTATTTTATACTTCACCATTCGCAGAATTTCATTGATAAAGATGGATACCCGCTCTTTATCCTTTTCCACTTCACTCCATTTTATATTGCTGACAATCTGTTGCTCTTTCCTTATTTCCCGCTTCTCGTAAGTAAACGAAATATTACTGTTATCAAGTAATTTCAGTTCACCGGTTTCATTAACCTTCTCACACAAGGCAGTACGAATAGGAAAGCTGTATTTCTCATTTTCCTTACTCATGATAACAGAAGGAATAAATTCCGAAGCCTGAATATCAAGTGCCGATTCGTCAAATCCAAAGAACTCCTCGTACAAAGAGGTTATCTTCTTTTCGTTTCCTTCGTTATTAGCAGGAGAATGTAACATCACAACTTGACGGTCATCGGGTGAGATAATAAATGGTTTAGGTTTAAAACCATTATCCCCAGTAAATGCAATAAACGTATTTGTTGTTCCAAAATCAACTGCTACGTGAAACTCTCTCGGACCAATTTTCTTCTTATTCCACTTCGGGATAATCAAACTCTCAGCCTTGTGCGTGAAATCAATCGGGAACGATAAGCGCATTAAAGAAAAAGTAGTATTATTTACCTGATAGAATATCGATCCCAAATCACAGTTTTCATCAATCGTTCTTCGTTCATAACGGGTACAATAAATGTTCATCGAATCATTTTTATCTACCTCTTGAATAGGCTGATAATAATCATTCACCTTCCTGAAGAAAGTGAGGTTATATAAAGAAACAGGCATTCTTTTTTCGGCATCTGCAATAGCGAGCATTACCTTGTAATAATCATTATCCTGAGTTGGTTTGTCATTTGCATCTACCACCTGTAAAAATGGGAATATACCCAGATTGACATTGGCAACATATTCTTCGAGAGCTATAATGGTATACTTTTCTTCAGCATTATCAGTACTGATTTGTGTTCTATACACCTGAGTTTTCTGTTTATTATCGCCAGGCAAAGTCAGTATCACCTTCACTTCTTTAGCCGACTCCTGATATTCAACTTTAAGTTTATGGTAATCAATATTATTTAGAGCCTCAACACGTAGAGGCAATAAATAATCATAATTCCGTTCTTCTTTATCATTAATGTAAGTACCACAAACAAAACTTTCTGTGTCAATCTTAAAACGAACCTTTATCAGATGATCAGTAAAAAAGTTCATTGAATTGATCCCTGTACTTTTACCAATTTCTACTCCATTAATAGAAACTGTACTATTATCTTCACTTACCACAGATTTTGTTTCTACCGGATCGATAGTGCTCAAATCAATTCTTGAGGCCCAATATTTTATATAATTTCTAAAATTAACAATATGATCGGAAGTACATTTCTCTACAATGTTGAGCACATACTTCTGAAACAGCACATCTCTGTCTTCGAACAAGCGAATACCTGTAAAGTACTTCTTTTTATTATTTGGATTAATCAAATCAAAACTTTCCTGATAGCCGGGATTCATAAATGTTTTATCCTCGTATTTATCAAGATTTGGAGTAGTAAAAAAGAATGTAAACGGTGAAGAACCTGCCAGAATCTGATTTTTATATTTTATAAGAACAAACTCATTCACTTCACCAAAGGAGTTGTCTGTAAGATAGCTCTCCAGGGAATTGGCAAAATGATTTGATTCCACACATCGAAGCTCGTGAAGTCCTTTCTGCTTGTTCCATACTCTAACTCTGACTTCCTCTTTTTTATCTTCGTGATATTTTAGATTAAAGAGAATTTCGAATGCATCCAGACAGTCGGATACTATAAATTTATAGCATTCTCCACAATTATTGGTTTTGTTCAGCAAGTCATAGGTAAGCATGGAGAACGCATCATTCACCACATAAAGTCGGGCCAACGGAGAAGGAACAGCATTCAGTGCTTTGCCGTTCTTAGTACTCTTATCCTTCACCTTTCCGGCAATCATCCCCTGATTAATAGGTCCACATGGGCTCCATTCACTTTTTGAAGCACCGGTTGCGCATATATTCAGTTCTTTCATAGCCGTATCACTTTATAAACTTATTTATATTATCAATCGCCTCATACATCATCTCGGTATACTTCTGGTACAGATTATCCATATTGCGCTTCTTGTATTTATTTTCAAGAAGAATCATTTCGTGCAGATAGTAAGATAGTCCATACGGGATTTTAGACCACAAACATCTTTTTTTATTTGTAAACTCATGTCCCTGAAGTGGAAAACTCTTCAAAACATTGTTTCCTTCCAGAAGGAAGGGAGCAAACGCTCTGTCGTTATCACTCAGTTCATGAAGCCACTTATAGAATTCTCCATTAAACTCATCAAGTAATAAAAAGAATCCACTGTTGTAGAAAGTATCATCAAAACCAGAAGTCTTTCTTAGCGGGAAATCCCTTTCTCCTTTTGCCAATTGGTTCACCATTGTAAAGGTGTAATAATTCAGCAATGAATAGATATATTCCTGATGAGCCATTCCAATATTATCCCAATTCATCACTTCTGAATTATTATCTATGCAAATGCTGTAATATTCAGTCTTCCGGTCGGCTGGCATTTTATTCTGCTCTGCCGGAGTGCTTTTAATGTAATGAAAGACCGAAGTAGCTGCCATAAACTCAATAAAGTGAGTACCATTTTTTTGCAGTTCTTCATCATTGGTATAGGGTTTCTGTTGTTTATCATCGGCAATGTAATAAAGGCTGTCTACTTTTAGTTCTTTATCATAGTAACTTAGTGCAGCTTTTGTTTTAGTGATAAAGCAACTGGAATTAATATCATTATTCGGATCTTCTTTTTTGGGAGGAGTCAGTTCAAAATAGGGCATTACAGCAATGGCGCCAATGCTGGCATTCTGCAGATAAGCATTGCCACACGAACGTATTTTCTTCACCAGTAAAGGAAAACCACTTGCACCTGTACCTCCAAAGACAGATGCAACAATAAAGATCTTGTCTCCCTGACCGAATTTGGAAGTTAAGTCCTGAAACCAGTTCTGGTCTTCGAAATTATTCAGAACCACACACCCAACGTTGGGACTTCCCTTAAAGCCAACGGCAAGCGATCTGTTTATATTCGATTCTGAGTAAAGCAGATTTATAAGATCCTGACTCACAGAGTCAGTAGGTAATTTGCTCTTCTTTATAAATTCACCGAAACTGCAATCCAGCCGGAGGTCGTAATCAAAATTAGAGTTTTCATCATCGTTTGCCCCTAGATTACCTAAAGAAACAATCCGAGTATGAAAGAAATTATCCTGCATCAGAGCACCTCTTGCAATCATGCTCCTAATCTCGCAATATCTATCAAGCGACTTCTTACAATTGGTAAATTCGTCCAGCGATTTATGCGGATCAATAAGGACAGGGATAATATCCTCGTTCTCACCTTTCTCGTTGAGGGCTTTATAACCCGATGCAAGAAGCATTGTCAGAGATTTCATCACCCTGAGCCCAGTTCCACCGATACAAAACAGAAATGTACTCATAATCAGAATAATTTAAAGGGAGTAGTTTTTGCGTTTGTAAAGCCATTAAAAAAAACAGAAAGAAGAAAAAATACAATTATGCTGTACAGACAATTAATCACCACAATTCCAGCTGTATACTCTCCAAACGGAAAATTAATAGTCACATTCGATTTTATAATAAAGTATGTTACAGTACCAGTCAGCACTGTACAACATGCCCCGGTCAGTACCCAATATTTGCTTTTGTAAAACAGGCCGGGCAAACTGTTGAGCCAAAGATAATAAATGGCCCATGCCGCAATAGCCAGTAAAAACATTACAGCACCAAGCATAAAATATTGATTTTCGAACAGAACCTGTACTTTTTTTGCAGCTTCCATATCTACTTCATCAGGGGAAAAGCTGTTAATAAACTTAGACCATTTCCCTATTAATTGTTCCAATAAGAAGTCGTACATAATCTATATTTTTTGCGTTATCTTTTCTCTTCAGTAATTAAAACAACAAAGGGAGTATTATAATAATATTTACTTTGTTTGTCCGTACTATATGCATCCTTCAACCCCAACATCAGTTGTTCAAAGCTGATTGTCTTATTGTATTCAGTTTCGTACTTTGCACCGCAAACAGCAGAAACCCAACCAGCTTCCTTCCTCTTTACAGATAGAGTTACCTGAGTAGCTCCATCTAAAATATCCGAGACTTTAATCTTAATAAAATGAGTGGCCTGCACCTTATTCGCAGTTTCTCGGCTTCCATTCCCAAAATCAAATGAGGCACTATCAGTCAATTCTTCTATTGTTGCCCGGGCACCATCGGCTTTTACTTCCAGCTGCTGCATTAATTGTTTATTATCAGAAAATAAATAGTATGGCAATTTAGTCAAATCTACTGCCAGATAGAAAGTCACATCCGATTCTTTATTTATATCGCCAATGGTATAATACAGCTTATTATCCGATTCGTACGTTATGCCATTCACTATTCCTCTGTTAGCAAGTAAAGTGTACATTGGCGTAGGAAAGTCCTTTCTGTAAAACGAAATTTCGCCAAGCAGATTCTCTTTCCGGATACTCTGCATAATTTTCTGTTTCATTTTATTAACCGGAAGATCATTACCAATCAGAATAATGTAATAAGGGCTGTTTTCAACTATTTTTCCTCTTCCGGTTATGTAAGAAGAGGTTAGTCCAATTATAGAAAAAGCATACGGTGTATTCTTGATTACGTTTTTCACATCCGTGCCATACTGTGTAAGAAGTACGTCTGCTTGACTTCCCATAGGAGAATACTTCATATCAGAAATAAACATTCCTACATCGTTTTTACCGAGAGAAAGAACTACATCTTTTAGCATCTGAGGAATCTGGGTAGAGCCCGCAAAACGGAAATTACCTGCATTCATATCTCTTCTGAAATCTGCTAAAGCCTTCTTTTCAATCGACTCACTGGCATCACGAAACAACCGTACAGAATCAATTCTGTCGTAAAATTCATTCAAAACCGACCAAATATCCGATTTGAATCCCGTAATCTTATTGGCCTGAAAGAATCCGGCCATACTACCTGAGCTCTCAATAAAGCATTTTATTTTGCCTGTTTTATAAATCGGATCAGGCGCAGGACAATTCTTCAGCCCTCCATTATCGTCAAATAATGCGTAATTATCAGGGTTGATATTTTTGCTATTTCCGCAGCTTAATAAAAAGATTGAAAACAGACATAAAAGGGATATATTTTTCGCACCAATCATACTATTAATGAATTAGTTCTGGCATTGATTCAAGGTCGATAGCTTGCTAAACACAAAGTTAAGAAAAGAAAAGACATTTTACTATATTTATATTCCTACAACTTAAATAATATTAAAAAACTTTTCGCTTTATTCCTGAAACTTCAAAAAGCATTCCTATTTCTATTATAATTATAAAATTTGTGTATTCGGTTCAACAATACCAAAATAACAATTAACAAAAACAAAAGGTTCCGAATTCATATAAAATTGCATGAAATAAGGAGGAAAATCAGAATATCACTCGCAGTATTAACGAAGGTTTTGAAAAGATGTGCCAGGAAATAGTAAAGCTCGAGCTTATTTATAAAAAAGAATTCGAATAGTTTATTTCTACTTGTACAAAACAATCAATTCTTCTGTACAAAAGAATTAATTGTTTTGTACAGAAGAATATAATCTTTTGTACAAGAATTTACAGAGGTAATTCCAAAGAAAATAAAAAAATAAGCAGGTGATAAAAAAAGCCCCTCTATATCTTTAAATAATCAAAGCTAGAGGGGCATATTAATGAATAAAAGAAGTCGAATTTATTGCCAGAATAGCAAAGGGTTAATACTCAACCGTAAGCCATATTACAAAAGAAAAAATCAGAACTTTCGAAATGACAAACGGGCAAAAGAAGAATTAATAATCATTTTCTCGGAAGATAGTTTCTCTATAAAAAAGTTCTGAATCGTATCGTTCATTCCATAAGCAGAAACATCTGCCGCTTTATGATTACGGATTATTACCCGAAGCGAATCTCCGGAGCGTGAAAAAGTACCAGAACACATTGCAGCTCCCTGCAACTGAACCATATGTAACTGAACGCAATAATACAACTGATCGGGAGATTTGGAAGTCTGATCCTTGTACTCAATCTTCATCAATTGCCACATACCATCTAAATCACCATTTATGGAAGCTTTCTGACAGGAAGTGGCACTTGTTAGAAGCATTATCAAAAGTATATATATTTTTTTCATCATCTTTCTCTATTTACTCAGCAAACCTGTTTTACGAAGAGTAACCATTCCGCCGGTATTATCACTCAACAGCGAGCCACGGTCCATTGCACCCGAAAGGCTAAAACTCCACCCTTTCATTTTTGCAGGAGCATAAGTAAGTTCCACCAATGCAGAAGTATTCTGTTTAACCTCCTTAAATGGTTCACCATACGTCCCCCAGTTATCACTGTGCGACAGAAGCACTCTATATTGAATCTCATCCGTAGGTTTACCGGAAATACCCAGATGATGTGCTATAATGCGATTATTAGTGAATGCAATCTGTCCGTTACTGTTGTAAATTGGCGAGGTAAACAGCGGATTACCTATAGCTTGCCCCCAATGCTGCCAACCGGTATAAAAGCCATGGTTATAATAATTATCGCGGGCACTTATCTGTTCGTTGATTACATTGTTATGATCCCAGTAAACCGGACCGCTTTGATCTTTACTGCCAATATATTCATATACCACTCCGCTCACCACAGGATTCTTTGGGGGAGTAATCTCAAAACCAAGCAATCCATCTTTCCAGGGATACTGCATCACCAGCATAGAGTGATCCTCAAAGTAATGTTCATAATAAGCACGTAGGTTCCATCCTTGAAGTTTGTAATTCAAAGAAAAATGCCAGCTGCCCAACTGATTACCTTCAACATTTGCCTGATCAGACACAGGTGTATCTTCTCCTCCCGACATGGGAACTAGAGCTTTTAAGTAATCCTTCAATTTGGAAGGCATTCTAAATGTTTTGCCGTTACTATATTGAGTTCCGCCAAATTCAGCTTCCATCTGCAATCCAAATTCAAGTTTCCAGGGAGAAACATGTTCTTTTCCAATTTTTACATAAATAGCCTTGGAATGGTAAAGCACATCTGTAGTACGCTTTCCCATTGGAGTAGTAAAATCTTTCTGCCAATTGTCATCCGTAAAACGGCCGTAAGCAACATGTCCACGAAAAGAGAGCCATTCTTCAGTACCGGGAATTGCAAGATACTCGGGTAATCCAACACGCAACTGAGGAATAGGTCGTGCATTTCCGGCTACAGTAAGTCCGCCACTGGAAAGCTCAGGATTTGTAAACTCTCCGTATCTCTCCTTGCTACCTATGGAAACTCCAATTTTATTATACTTAAAATCAACATAAGCCTGCTGCACAATAAAACTGGAAGTAAAGTTATAGGCTCCGGCCAACTCTAGTCCATAGCCGTAAGCCACTTTCTTATCATCCTGAAGCGGACGAAATATTCCAGCAGACAGATAACCATTTTCTTTAGAAATAGAAGAAAGTCCCTGTTTATTGGCATTTATCCACAGCGGTGAATGTTCTCCCGATGCTGCAGTTACTCCACTTTCAATAGTGTAAGTTAAGCCTTTATCTACCTGTCCTTTAGCAGAGAAAGGAAACAATATTGCAGTAAAAAGTATTGCTAAACATTTTTTATTCATGCCAGCAAAGGTAAAGAAAAATCCCGAGACACAAATATGTATCCGGGATTTATTAATTACCTGTTCAAATAATTACTTCGATAATAACTCGCATAGTTGATCCATACACCTGGTTTTATCAAAATATTTTTTATAAAAATCTCGTCCATTCATCCCCAATGAGGTAAGCTCGTCCTTATTCATGTCTTTCAGTTGCAATATATTATGAGCCAGGCCATCGGAATTACCAGCAGAAGATGCCAAACCACATTTAGCTTCATCTACCAACTGAGCTGCATCGCCATTAAGCATAGCAACAACCGGTTTGCCAGCAGCCATATAAGCCTGAAGTTTTGCAGGAACAGTCAGATTAAAGATAAGTTCGTCTTTCAAGGAAACCAACATCACATCTGCCTTACTGAAAAAAGCTGGCATAGCATCTACCGGATATGAACCCATAAGATAAACTGTATCCTGCAATTCATTCTCATTTATATAATTTATTACCCACTCTTTCTTCCTGCCACTTCCCAGAATAATCCATTTTATTTCTTTATTATCTTTCAATTTATGAGCTGCTGCCAGAATATGTTCAAAGTCCTGCGCCTCACCAATATTACCTGCAAACATTACTTTAAAACCATCTGGCAACTGCGGAATTTCATAAGATGCCAACTCAGTGCCTATTACATCTTCTGCCCAATTAGGAAAATAAATCATCTTATCGGCAAAGTTTCCTTTTGCACAGATAGAGTGTTTAAAACCTTTTGAACTAATAAGAATTTTATCTGACTGTTTGTATAGGAATCTCACCATAGAGGTAAAAAAGCCAAGAACATATTTGTTGGTAACTCCACCCGCACTAGTCAAACTCTCCGGCCATAAATCGAGCACCCAGAAATAGAACGGTATTCTTTGCATTCTCTTTATTACTGTAGCCGGAAACGCTTGTGTTACCGGAGATGACTCGTGCACCAGCACATAATCGTATTTATTTCTTAATGCATGAAAAAAAGCCCATACAGAAGCAATCAGAGCCCAGCTAAAGCCATTAATTGCGATTTCAATGCCACGCCCTTTTCCGCGAGGAACCAAAGGTATTCTGATCACATTCACGCCATTTATCTTTTCTTTTCTTCTTTTGAAAATGCCATACCCGTTAAAGAACTTACCATCCGGATAATTGGGAATACCAGTTGCAACAGTAACCTCATACCCGCGTTTCACCAGTTCAAAAGCAACATCGTTACATTTAAACTGTTCGGGATAAAAGTATTGAGAAACCAACATCACTTTCATACAATATTATTTTAAATATTTTCTGACTTTAAATTCCAGCTTCAACATAAACAATGCAGGCAACAGGAAGTAGTTCCACATCAGTTTCAGAAACTTCATATTAAACCCGTCCAACTCTCCTGCCTTTGTTTCTATCTTTATATTTTTCAATATTCCATATAACACAGTCATATTACAGGCACTTAATCTCAATGCAGCAAACACCTGAGCAAGTATCATTGAATCTATATGCCGATGAAATAGATCTCTATGTTTAAATTCACTATAAGCTATTATAGAATTGTACACATCATTAAAACGGGCATTTTCTGTTACGGAATTCTCATTTATAAAATAACAGTATAACGTATCCTGTATTCTTCTCATTCTTTTGCTATGCGCCATTGCCGTCAGCATAAAAAGCTGATCTTCTGCTAACTTTAATCCCTCTTTAAAACGAAGATTAGCAGAGTCAATCACATTCTTTTTCAACAAAGTTCCTCCGGCTCGAAAACAGAAAACTCCAGCTTCTATATAATCTTTCAGATTCATTACCGACGTTTTTCCCACTTCAGTCAGCACCACATTGCCATTCTTATCAATCCGCTTGTAAGAAAACTGAAGGCAATCCAGTTCATCTTCAACCGCATACCGATGAATTACTTCAAGACAGTTACGTTCAATCCAGTCATCGGAGTCCACAAAGCACACCCACTTACCAACAGCCTTATCGAGCCCTACATTTCTAGCCGAACTTGCACCTCCATTTTCTTTGTGGAACACGCAAATCCGCGAATCCTTTGCTTCGTAATCATCACATATTTCCCCTGAATTATCCGGACTTCCATCGTCAATCAATAACAATTCAAAGTCTGAGAATGTTTGAGACAGAATGCTATCCACACACTTGTGTAGATATAGTTCAGCCTTATAAACAGGCACTATGATACTAATTGCGGTAGCACACATATACTTTAAAATTGTTAACACATTCGTTTAAACGGATTCAGTTTCAAAACCAGCCTCAGCAAGTCCCGGCAAACTATATTGTTTCGGTTCAGCCCTAAAACATCAAACGCTCTTTTGCAATGATATCTGTAAATGCAGTGATATCTTTCAGAAGAAGAAACATAGGGAAGCCTGTAAACCCTGTCAAAATCCATCAGTTTAATATAAAAAGTATTGTAAATCTTATCTTTACCAATAGAAGCATATACCGAAGTATCATGAGTCCGATAGAACACTGTAATTCGATCCATGAAATAGAACCTATATCCTGCCTTAGTTAGCTTAAGCCACATCGGATGATCATCCACATACGGAAAACGTTCATCAAAGCCACCTACCTCTTCTATGATATTTCTGTTTATAAAAACAGACGGTCCATGTATCGGATTTCTCCTCAGCAAAAAGCTGTATTGCTCCGCAGCTCCGGTTTCAGGAGAAAAGAAAACATCCCCTCCCAGATCTTCAATATGATAGAAATTACTCTCATTAAAAACATATCTGAAGAAGAGTGACTTCGACTCCACCACCCGAGCTTCTTTATTCAGTTTTACAAAATCAACAAAGGCATCCACACAGTCTGCAGCCAGAATATCATCACCTGCTATAAATTTAATCCATGAACCTTCAGCTGCTCCCCCCCCC
Source organism: uncultured Bacteroides sp. (assembly GCF_963677945.1). Taxonomy (NCBI): domain Bacteria; kingdom Pseudomonadati; phylum Bacteroidota; class Bacteroidia; order Bacteroidales; family Bacteroidaceae; genus Bacteroides; species uncultured Bacteroides sp. The sequence continues at coordinate 4,208,502 of NZ_OY782578.1, forward strand.
CTGTTACAGTTGGCTGCAATGCCTGTATTCTGAGGCACAGTTACAACCTCTGTTCTTACAAACCGGTCACAGTTCTTTTGTATCCACTCCTTACATAATTCTACAGTATTATCCTTTGAACAGTCGTCGGTCACTATTAGTTCAATATTTTGATAGGTCTGTTCTTTAGCACTTTCAAGTGTTTCAAGAACAAATTCAGATGAGTTATAAGTAACAACAATAATCGAAACTAAAGGTGTGTTTTTCATAGCTTTACAATTTGGTTCATTTAATTAAAGCATAACCTTACTTCTTTTTTTTTTAAATACAGCAAATAGTTAAGCGACACGTTAATCTGAATAAAAGAACTGACTATCAGAAACATATAAGCAAAATCAAACAGATATGGTCGTTGATACATAAGTGCCAGGTATAAAAACATAGACAGGAATGTTCCTTTTACATTCTTATTGATCTGTGCAGATATCACCAAAAGCAGTATCGAAATAAGCATCGTAACTATAAAACCATAATAGATCAGGAATTGTTTATAGGACGATGAATCCGCAGCCACCTCTGTATGGGTTCCCCACAGAAAATAATCTGAATGGAGATATAAATCAAAAGTGTTATCCAGTTCTTCAGAAGCTCTGTTGTCACCTTTCAGTCTGCCATCTTCTACTTCGAACCTCTCCCATACCAATCCTTTTACATCTTCATTATCCTTGGTAGACAGATAGAATGTAATCACTGCTGCAATAGCAACAAGTTTAAACTTTGTTCGATAGAAATACAGAATAGCTACAGCACTTAAAAGAATAAAGAAGAGAGAAAAAGCGAAAAGACCCGAAACAAATAATATGATATTAGAAAATTTCTTTAGGTTGTATCGTTCTGCAAAAAGCATAATACCGGCAAAAGTACCTATCACACCCGGTTCATCAAACACACCATAGAAACGAGGGAATTCCACATTAATAACCTCATTTGGCATCACCAGAAAAGGATACTGCCTGTAATAAAACTCTTTCAGTGGATTAAGCGGATCAATCAAAGAATAACCCACCGGATAAGATAATACGACTAAGACATAAACAATCAGTGAAAGGAATAAAGAAATGACCAAAAAGGTCTTGAAACATTTATAATATTTCAGCATTACCTTTCGGTCAATGACAAAATAGAATAAGATAAGCAGCGACGAAATATACCCCAGAAAGTTAGCATGGTCATCACTGGCTAACGATAAAAGTAACAAAGAAAAGATGGGGATAATAAGTAAATCAAGCTTTTCTGCTTTTCTGAGATTGAATATTCCAATAAATGAAAGTGCATAGATTATAAGTACATTTACCTGTTCATAATAGCCCCACATAAAATAAGGCTTCATAAGAAGGAAAATGCAGAAACCATAAAAGTAAGCTACTAAATTACTTCCTGTAAATATTCCGGTCAATCTCTTTTTCATCATACAGAAAGATTATTTCTCTCCAGGAGAAAAGTCATTCAACACTTCATTTTTATTATCCCGTCATCGTCGAATTTTCTTTTTAATAATATCGCTGATATCTATTCTCTTATCCAGTTCCTGATATGAGTAATAAAATGAGAATACAACAAATAAACTACCCAATATATATCTGATGCTCATTGGAGCAAGCAATACTAATACGATACAAAGAGCCGACAATAAAAATTGTATACCAAAAACTTTATAAATTCCTTTTTGAAAATGAATATGGTATCTTTTACCTGCAATAATCCACACCTGTATCAAATAAACGATATATCCAACCAAAAAAGAGATACCCAAACCTGTAAGCCCCCAATACATATATCCAAGAATATTAAAAGCTGTGGTATAGATAATGGCTGCTAACTCGCTCCAAAAAAATGCGGTTGTATCTCCTTTTGCAAGAAAGGAATAAGCAATAGTCCAACTGGCAGCTTTAAAGAATATACCAAGTATAGCCCAGTAAATAAGACCTTCAACCGGTAAAAATTTGCTGGAATAAAGTATAGTTACCACCGGTTTTATGAAAATAATGAAACCTGCGATGATAGGAGCCAGTAGCAACAAACTTATTTCTGCTTGTTGATTTATTGTTTTATTAAACACCTCACCATCAGAGTTCACAGCCGAAAGCCGGGGATAATAGTCGGTTCCCATCGCTGTAAATATAAGTCCCACATACGTGTTTATAATGGCAAAACCAGCCGTAAAAAGGCCCACATCATCCAAGCCACCTTTGTTGCTGATAAAGATTCTCACCAGATAAGAAGCTCCCACTGAAAACAAGCCCTGAAGACTGATGAAAAATCCCATCTTCAGCATTCCTTTTCCCTCTTTCTTTATACTTTTTGTAGTTATTTCAACCTTCTCAATCTTAACTTTATTGGAATAATAATAAGACAAGATGAATGAAATAACACTGGTTATGACCAAAACCGGAACTATAGCATCCAGCCCCCATAAATAGTATAAAGGAACTGTTAAAAAGAGTCCAATCGTATTACCTATAACATTTGCTTTAGCCATATCGGCATACTTTCGCATGCCTTGCAGCAAGGCTGTTTGTCCGGTAGCAAGCTGTTTAAACAGAACTGACGATGAAAGAATAACAAAGGCTACTGTATATTGATAATTTCCAAATGTAACATAACTCAGATAAGGAGAGAACAGTAAGCAAATAACAGCGCCAAGCAATCCGGTTAGCCATACCAACCAACGAAACACACGTATAACCAACGCTATTTTTCCGGCATCCTTTGTTGCATTGGCTTCTGCAATATCTCTCACAGCACTGGTACCCAATCCTAAATTGGTAAGCGACATTATCAAATCCGTAGCCGAAATCAACAAACCGTTAATACCCATACCTACCGGTCCCAGAAGTACAGCTACAAACTTTGAACGTATAATACCTATCAGAATATTGTATACTTGTACTCCTCCGAATAGTGAGGTAGCTTTCAGACTTTCCTTATAAGAATTTTTATCGTGTTCATCTTTAGTCATCAAACAAAAAGATTAATTTTATTTACAACGCTCTGCACCTCTTCCATGCTCATCACCGGACTCATAGGTAAGCTCAGTTCCTCTTTATGAATCTGTTCAGTAACAGGCAACCACAGTTCGTTCCACACCTTGTAGCATTCCTGCTTATGAGGAGGTATCGGATAATGAATAACTGTCTGCACTCCGTTTTCATCTAAATATTTCTGTAATTCATCTCTTCTCTGGCAACGAATAGGGAACAGATGGAAAACATGTGCATCCCGATCATTCACTTTCGGAGTAATCACCAAAGGATTAGTTATGTGCTTAATATAATAAGCTGCCACCTTTTTCCGTAGCTCAATATCTTCATCCAGATGTTTCAGTTTCACGTTTAGCACAGCAGCCTGTATTTCATCCAGTCTACTGTTTCTTCCTGTATATTTGAATACATATTTTTTAAACGATCCATAATTGGCTACAGCTCTAACAATCTCTGCCAACTCCTTATCATCGGTAGTTACCGCACCAGCATCACCCAAAGCACCCAGATTCTTACCAGGATAAAAACTATGTCCGGCAGCATCACCCAATGAACCTGTTCTTTTTCCCTTATACATACAACCGTGCGCCTGCGCATTATCTTCAATCAGCTTCAGCGAATATTTACTGCAAAGTTCTCCAATTTTCTCCGTATAAGCACATTGACCATACAAATGCACAATAAGTATACCTTTGGTTTTCGGAGTAATAGCCTTTTCAATCAAACGGTCATCTATCTGATAAGAATCCAAAGCAGGTTCTACAAGGACAGGCACCAGTCCATTTTCCGAAATAGCCAGCATAGAGGCTATATAAGTATTGGCCGGAACAATGATTTCATCACCCGGTTTCATCACTCCCATCTCCATATAGGCTCTGAAAATCCATATCAGTGCATCTAGCCCGTTGGCCACACCAATGGTATGCCTTGTTCCAATATATCGGGAATAGTTTTCTTCAAAAGCCTCATTCTCCTTTCCCTGCAGATACCAACCGGAATCAACAGTTCTGCTTACTGCCTCATGTATTTCATCAGCATATCTGGCAGTCACTTTTTGTAAATCCAGAAACTTAATCATAACTTTCTCTCCATATAAATGTAATCATCATCTTTATTGTAAATATTAAAATCGAGTCGGGAGTATAAGTTTATAGCACGCTTATTTTCAGGTAATACTTTCAGATAGATTCTGCACAGCTTCAACTCCGTGGCCATATTTATGCATTTCTTCAGCATAACTTTTCCAATACCCATGCCCCAATAACTTTTCTCACCTATAAATCCCCAAAATTCAGCGGTGCAGAAAGATACATTCTTAAGTCCGCAACACCCTATTCTTTTTCCATCATACCTTACTCCCCAAATTAAATAGCCATACCTTTCCTGCAAAGATTTGAACCAATAATGCTGAAAGGTTCGCGTAAAATCGGGTATATCCATCAATTGCCGGGTTTCAGAATCTTTCAACCAATGGTAAGATGAATTTAGGTAACATTCATTAAACCATTCAAAAACCACTCTCTGCGATAATTCATCCTCTGTTTCCGGAGAAACGGAATATTCATAAATATCATACATCAATGCCCTGGCACCCAAACCCTCCTTCTGAAAAATCAATCCTTCGTTCAGGTAACATCCCAAATGTTCAGTAGACTGACCAAAATCAAAGACCGGTACATCTGTATATTTTGTATTTATTAGATAATCAAACAGCAAATCCAGCACACCCAGTTCTTTTCCCATAGCGGTGGCCGAGCAATACTGTGGATGAACCACCTGTTTTGTAATATAAACCACAACTCCGCCTAATGGAATCTCATTTATATAGGTCAGATAAAGTTTTATATTATCAGGAAACCGGGAGTGCAGCAACAATATTTCATCAAGCGTATGCACCGGTTTTGTGTGATGTCTGTCCTTTAAATTCTCCTCCAGAATGTTCCAGAAAGCAGCATAATCATCGCTCTCACTTATTACCACATTATTCTCCTGCGCCTTGCGTGCTGCGAGTCTTCTCATCTTATAAAACTTAATTTTATTTTTCTGAAAGATGGTCGACGACACATTTCTTGCCAGAATTACGGCATTATTTTTAAACAAAGCGTATAAATCTTCCTGCGCTGGCATCTGATGATAAATACTCGGTATAGGTTTATAAATGACCTTTCTGATTCCAATATTCTTTAAATATTCATTTAACAGTTCAAAAATCCTGACCATATCCATTGCTGTAACCTCCACCGACATAATAAATCCTCCGTGAGTAAGCCCCTGATGTGAATATAGAACATCATCAACTCTGTTTGCCGGCAACAAGGTGTATAATTTCCCTTTACGGTAAATCATCAATGAATTGTCATGAAACCTATCTGAATGGTAATCCATATAATTCCTGAGGAAAATAAATGTCCCGTTCTTTGAATTCTCTACAAATGAATCCCATTCATCTGCATATTCGCTGTCATATCTCCTGATTTCGAACATCACTATAAATTTTAAAAATCTAAAAACATAAAAATGCTATTCGTTACTGAATTTAATCTTTAGAAAATCCTCATATTCACGGATATAATCACTCTCCTCATATACCATTGAAGCCAGAACCAGACAAACAGATCCGGAAGAAAAATCATCCAGTTCACGCCATATACCCGGAACCACCAGCAATCCCTGGTAAGGCCTGTTTAGTTTAAATGTTCGTTTCAGTTGCCCATCGTCCAGTGTCACATCAAAACTACCACTGGCAGCTATAATCAGTTGCCGAAGTTCCTTGTGTGCATGTCCGCCTCTCGATGCTCCTCCGGGCACATCATACAGATAATAAGAACGCTTAACGTGAAATGGAACCGTATTTCCATTTTCCACCACGGTTATATTTCCTTTCTCGTGATGGTGTTTATCAAGTTCTATTATACTACAATCATAAACCGTGGTCCGTTTCATTTTTTTAATTTTTTAAAGTGTTCATAGTCATAAATATAATCATCCTGATCAAAAAGAGTGGATGCCAGAATCAATGCCAGAGAGTTTGTTGAGAAATTCCCCATCTGCCTCCATAAGCCTTTCGGCACATACAATCCGTAATATGACCTGTTCAGCGAAAACACTTTCCTCTCATTTCCGTCGTCAATAATCACATCAAAGCTTCCGGAAAGAGCCACAATGAATTCCTGATTCCTCCGATAAGCATGTCCACCTCTGGTTACTCCTCCCGGCACATCATATATCCAGTAAGAACGAGCTATTTTAAAAGGAACATGTTTATGCTCTTCAATAAAAGAGAGATTTCCCCTCGGATCAAGTATCTTAGGTAAATCGATAATTTTTACATCTTTAATTTTCATAGCTTTTCTTTTATTTTGAATAAGTCCTTCTCACCCACAAATTTTGGGAAATATTTCACACAGATTTTTATCAGTGGAACCGACACAATCACCACCAACAAGAAATAAGCTAAATACTCCAATAAATCGTTGGTAATAAAGTATAAATGTCTTCTCAGCACCCAGAGCACCACCCAGTGCGTTCCCAGTATAATACCACAATAACGACCAAAATAAGAAACCAAAAGCAGTTTATTTATCAATTTTGAGAACAGCACAATAAATAGTATACCACTCATACCCGAGATATAAAATGATACATAATCTCTATGATACACATTGATTATCATCTCTTTCTTATCGGCTGTAAAATAAAGAACCACCAGCAATATCAACAGATAAAGTGGAATATACCGATCCCACTTATTAGGGGCAAACAACGTTGTTTCTGTATTCAGCAGATATCCCGTGTAATAGAAAGGCACTGCAGTAAGGGACGTATCAATCCACAAAGGCAGATTAACCCCAATGAAACCAAGCTCATACCCCACTATTCCTAGCAGAAAACAAATGATGGCTACAGTTATTTTTTTACCTTTATCGCTCATTTTTAGTTTGTCACATACCGTAATCACTAAATAGAAAAATAGTGAAACTTCAAACAGGCTGACAAAGAACCACACAGGGGTATTAAAATAGAGATATTCCGGATGCGTTACCGACTTTCTGAGCTCTTCGACAATAATATCAGAATGCCCCCTTGCTATCCATCCCGCACAATAAAACAGGTATGACATTAGTAAAAAGAAAACAAATGGCACAAGCAACTTATTCACCTTCCTCAAAGTAAAATTTCCTAATCCGGCATATTTTGAGAAAAACATGCCAGACAATAAATAGAAAAGCGGCATTGTAAAGCTTAATAGCATTCTCATTAAATCACTGTTGCCAATCGGCTTATCAGGATCGTTGATATGCACAGCCACTACCATCAGAATACCTATACCTTTTGTCAGGTCAATAAAGTCAATCCGTTGTTTCATACAGCTGTTTTATTGTATTCAGATTCTACAATTTTATACAAATCATAAATAGTTTTTGAATTAACAATATGGTCACGGTTTAGTCTTACATGATATTTCTCGTCCGCCATCACAATAACCAAAAGCCCTACAACAGAACTCCATTCTTCCAATTCACGAAATCTGGTTTCGGGTTTAAATTCGGCAAGATCTGTTTCATCAAACTGCAGTGCAAAATCTTCAATAAATTTATTTAGTTCCATGTGTTTGTTTTTATCTGTTAATACTCAATAAATCCAATAAATAGTTCTTTTTTATATGAAAGGATTCTTTTGATAATTCAAAATAATAATCAAGTTCCGTCTCTCTTGTCTTAATTCCTCCAAAAAGATCATTCATGCGCAATGATTTCGTATTATGCTTACGTATATCGTACCGGTCATATTGTAGATTCAACTCATCAAACATTATTTCACGTGAAATTATCAAAGTCAGGATAGGTATATCAAGGGGCAGGTCCGGTTTACACAACCAACTTCCGCTGGTACCGTAGTTTTCTTCTATATCATAAATCCGGCATAGTCCGCTAGGCTCATTTTCATAGTAAAAAATAAAATAATAGTCCTTCCCTTCTCTTTCTCTCAGTTTATACTTTCTAATCCATTCCTTTTGTTTTTCCGCATCATTTTCTGTGTAGTGAATATAGCGGCCCAACTTCGGATCCGTTCTTAGTGTTACAATAAAAACAGCATCATCTTCATTGACAAGCCTCACATGTATTCCATATCTTTCCAGCTTAAAATCTTCAGTTAGTTTCATAGTATAGCATTTAGAAAATAAACAATTAGAACAAAAAAAGACAGGAAGGTTCATGTCACTCCCCACACCACCCTCTTCACATAATCCGTATAAGAGATAACGATCCTCACCACTTTATCGCTCACATTAGGCATAGAATAATCATATACCGTGCGAAAATCTTTTTGTTCCATCTGTTGGTTCAGTAACTGTGCCAATCCCTGCATCACCCTTTCCGGATGGAGTCCTACCATCATTACAGCGGCCTCTTCCATTGCCTCAGGTCTTTCATGCGCTTCACGTATGTTCAGTGCCCTAAAATTCAAGATAGACGATTCCTCACTGATCGTTCCCGAATCAGACAATACCGCCGTCGAATACATTTGCAGATGATTGTAATCACTAAAGCCTAATGGCTTCATGAGTCTTACATTTTCGTGAAAGCACACCCCCTTTTCTTCTATCATCTTACGGGTACGAGGATGACAAGAAACAATCACAGGATAATCATAAACCTCTGCCACCATATTCAAGATATCAACCAAGTGAGCAAAATTCCTTTCGTAAACAATATTTTCTTCCCTATGTGCAGAAACGACTAAGAATTTACCTTTCTCCAATCTCAGCTTATTTAGTATCTGCGATACCTCTATTTTAGGCATATAATGGTGTAATACTTCCCACATAGGACTACCCGTTTTAATGATTCTGTCGGCTGGCAAGCCTTCTCTCAATAAATATTCGCGGGCTATTGAACTATAAGTCAGATTTATGTCTGCAATATGATCCACAATTTTTCGGTTACTTTCCTCTGGTACCCGTTGATCAAAACAACGATTTCCTGCTTCCATGTGAAAAATAGGAATATGTCTTTTTTTAGCAGCAATAGCACAAAGACAAGAATTTGTGTCACCCAATACAAGGAAAGCATCTGGTTTTTCTAATTCCAGTACGGGGTCAATATTAATCAAAATTCTTCCGGAAGTTTCCGTGGCATTCTTACCTGCAGCATCCAGAAAATGATCAGGTCTTCTTAGTTCCAGATCTTCGAAGAAAACCTCATTCAGTTCATAATCATAATTTTGTCCAGTATGAACTAATACATGATCAATAGCTGCGCTTGCATCAAGTTTCTGCATCACACAAGCCAGCCTAATTATCTCTGGCCTCGTGCCTACTACCGTCATTACTTTCAGTTTTTTCATGTCTTATATTGTTTCAATGTAAGTGTCACTATCTTCAGGATTATACCACTCATTTACCCAGAATTGCGTATAAAGATCCTCATCACCCGTATTGGTAATATTGTGTGTATACCATATAGGCATATCTACATATGCCGGTTCATTTCCGTCCAAATCAAAATTAAGAACCTCTTCTGTCCCAACCTTTCTGAGCTGGATTCTCGCTTTTCCCTTAATTACTGTAAAGCGTTCAATTTTGCGTGTGTGGAAGTGGTTTCCCCTAGTTATTCCAGGAACTGTAGTCGAGACAGACACTTGTCCACCCATACCCAGTTTTGCAGTTTCAACAAATATTCCACGAGAATCAATGCTTTTTACCAATCTTACCGGAAAGTGCTTATCATAATCCATATAACTTCGAAACGTATTGAAAAAGTTAACCTCATTTTTGTTTCTTAATTCAGGAATGATACCTTGTTCAATATAGAGTACTTTAAATGTCTCTAGCAGAGAAAGAACATCTGTGACCTTCATCTCCACATCATCTGGAACCATATCCCTTTCAACCACTACTAAAGAGTAATCTTTCACCTTTCTGATTTTATTCAGAATATAATTGCACAGATTTCCCACATAAATCAGTTTTACTACATTATCCTGTAAAACCTGTGGAATTTCACCATGCGTCAACTTGTAGCAGAAAGTCACAATAAACGAATTAAAATTAGGCCTTCCGAAAGGACCAAACACATTAGGAACCACCATACCGGTAAAACTAGCACCATTTCGTTTTGCCCATTCCTCAAACAAAGCTCTGCCATCCCTTTTTGAGCGGCCATATGCACTATCAATATCCTCCTGAGTAGAAGAAGAAAACAGTACATGAGGCATCACTTTTTCGGCTTCCATTGCATCAATCAGTTGCCTTACAAGTCCAATATTAGTCTTGTAGAGTAACTGCTGATCAGCATGTCGGTTCATCGCTGCCAGATGCACAATCACATCACATCCCTTAACAAAATTGCGAAGCCTCTCATCTGTCTGAAAAAAAGTATCTTCAAAGGGTACTTGTTCAAATTCCTCTTTAAACAATCCTATTGTATTAAACAGATGCGTTCCCACAAACCCAGGTTGTCCGGTTATGCCTATTCGTATCATCTCATACTATTTATTGATCAACTCATGCATTTTCTTCTTCTCTTCCTCCTTCTCTTTCTCAAATTGTTGCAAATCTTCCCTAACCAAATCAATCTTAAGCAACAATTGCTGCATGCCCTTAAAGTCGAGCCTGAAAGTATTATGAGAATGATAATCTTCCAATACAGGTTCAATTTCAGCCAAGAAATCATCTTCATCATTGTTGAAGTCAAGGATATCGTCTTCCATTACCATATCCAGACTAGCTAACAGCTGACGCATACCGTCAAAGTCAAGCTGATAAGTATTGTGAGAATGGTAATCTTTACTTTTTGAGATAAGCTGACTTCCTTCAATGAAGTATTTATCATAGTTAAGATCTCGTTCATCGCATGGGATACAGAAGTAATTGCCCATATCCTCGCTATTAGCCATTTCCTCTCGGGTAACAAGTGTTTCGTACAGTTTTTCACCATGACGAGTGCCAATTACTCTTACTTTAGTTTTAGAGTGATAAAGCTCAATTAATGCTCGTGAGAGTATATCCAATGTTGCAGCCGGTGCTTTTTGCACAAATAAATCACCGTTTTTTCCATGCTGAAAAGCATAAAGAACCAAATCTACAGCATCATCCAACGTCATCATGAAGCGAGTCATATTCGGATCTGTCAGTGTAATATCCTTGCCAGCCTTTATCTGATCTATCCACAACGGAATCACCGATCCACGGCTTGCCATCACATTACCATAGCGGGTACAACAAATAGTTGTAGTCGCATCCGGTCCCAACGCACGCCCCTTGGCTATAGCAACTTTCTCCATCATTGCCTTTGATATACCCATTGCATTAATGGGATAACAAGCCTTATCTGTAGAAAGAACCACAATATTCTTCACTCCATGATCAATGGCCGAACTCAACACATTTTCTGTACCAATAATATTGGTGTACACAGCCTGCATGGGAAAAAACTCACAGGAAGGAACCTGTTTCAGAGCTGCAGCACTGAACACATAATCCACTCCTTTCATCACTCCATCTACAGAACTTCTGTCGCGCACATCACCAATATAAAACTTCAACTTATTATTCTGCATCTGATGGCGCATATCGTCCTGCTTCTTCTCATCTCTGCTGAATATCCTTATTTCTTTGATATCACTATCCAGAAACCTCTTTACAACCGCATTACCAAAAGAACCCGTTCCTCCGGTAATTAATAATATTTTATCTTTAAAGATTGACATATATCTACCCTTTCATTTATTTAATTATCAAGAAAAACAACTCTCAACTTTTTTTTCAAATAATAAAATCTCAGAACTAATCTCTTTTGTTATCAAATCACATCCTTCATTAAAGATATCAGCATCAAATGAATCGATGTATTGCGTCAGTTTTTCACTTATATTGTCCTGCTCATTCACAACCACACCCAGTCTGTACTTTTCAACATACTTGGCCTGAATACTTTCTTCATTTACAATCATCGGCTTCCGGTGAATAACAGCCAGGTAAAAACGATTGCTCATTATGTTTACATCGTGTACACCTGTAGGAAGCAGTATGTTTATAAAATCGGATCTTTTCACTATATCATCCTCTTCCTCTTTTCTGTAGCGCCCGGTAAAAAGTACATTTTTGTATTTCCTCTGTAAAACCAGCTTTTCCAGACTCTCTTTCGCATTCCCGTTACCGGCAAAGAGTAATATAATAGTATTCCTATCTCCAAATGCATCAATTATCCTCGAGTTCGTAGCATAATCTCGCAACTGACCAATGGTAAGAATCCTTATATTATTTCTGTCAAATGGCACATACTTATAGTCGTTGCAAACAGCACTCGAACGTAAATTGTGGCTCAGGGTAAATTCAACATCTCGGGGAAGCCAGAAAAGAAATCCGGGAGAGGAAACACAATTCAATGCTGAGTTTTTAAGGTACTGATGAAAACGGCTTTTGTATATGGTCAACAACTTCGAGTAATCTCTGATATCAATGATATACCTGTTATTAAAATGTTTCTTCAAATATTTCCCAAGAAATAAAGAAGCCTGAATGGTATGCACAATTACAAAATCATAATTTTCTTTTTCCAGTTCTTTCCGTACAAAGGCAGCGAAGCGCCGGTAATCAATGTATTTCCTGTACAAGGGCATTGTCTCGGCACTTTCCAGGTTATAAGCACTATTATCCATGGATTGCGGAAAACTATCATTCCCTTTCCTGTTCCAGGAAATAAAGTGAAACGGAATCCCATTTCGCTTCAGCACATCTGTATAATAGTTCAGATAAGGAGCTGAATTAATATCCGAAGGAATAACAATCGCTACTTTCATCACTTTTAAAGCGTTATTGGCTGATTATTCTTTTTTTTCTTAAAGAGACGCAGTATAGCATATATTCCCAGACAATGACGGGGGAACAGAGAAAACAGATATCCTTCCATTCTGTACTTTACCGATGAACTATTTATCAATGCGGGAAACAGAAACCGGCTCTCATAAAATACATCCGACAATAATTTCCTATCCCTTACATTCATCTTCAAAGCGTTAAATAAAGAATTATTTAAAGCCAGAGAGATCAGATTATTAAAGTATGGCTTAAACTGCTTGTCCACATGGGCTGCCATAAACACGGAGAGAGCCACTACTACTTTCACATAATCAAAAGAACGCTTTGGGCTAACCGTTTGCATAATAGACCCCTCCCTTATCAGGTAATTATAAACAATACCTCTGTAAACCATCAATTTATCGGCAAAATAGAGCATACGTGGAGTAAACTCAAAATCCTCGTGGTAAACACAGGGCATAAACCGAAGTCCGTATTCATCCAGAAACGATCTCTTGTACACATAAAACTGTGCAGGTCTTATAATGCCCTTAGCCAGCAACATCTTGCCACTTATTGCATTCTCATCACTCACTCTGTATTCCGAAGAAGGTTTGTCGTTTATGATAAAACGACATCCCATGGCCAGCACATCAATACCGTTAAGCTGCTCCATTATATTAGCCAGACAGTTGGCATCAATCCAGTCATCAGAATCCACAAACCACACATATTCTCCTTTAGCCAGAGACAACCCCTTGTTACGGGCCTCACTTAGTCCGGCATTCAATTGTGAAGTTATGTTTATATTATCGTATTTGCAAGCCACCTCCTCAGCAATAGCCAGACTATTATCCTTCGTTCCATCATTTACTACAATAATCTCATAACTGGCAGAACTGCAGTCCTGTCGTGCACAACTCACGAGACACTTTTCAACGTATTTCTCTACATTGTAAACTGGGATAATTATTGACAGCTTAAGCATAAATAAAAAATTATTTTTCTAAGTTTATGAGAAGAAAAAAGTTCGTCACTACCATACGGAGCAACTAACGTTTTTTAATTTTATATAAAATGACAATAATTAGATACTTATTTCACTTTAGAAACAAATTAAACGTATGAAAGGTTGCTTTAACCATTGAAAAACATTCCTAAAAATAGCTTTAAATTAAGAAGATTAAAGATTCATCTGGTAAGAGTCTTAATTAATCAAAAAACTATAAAACCAGCTATTAAAACATTAAATAATTGCAACAATACACGCTACTTATTTGTTTAATGTATGCACCATAATATTGAGTCATATGAATGTCTTTGAAAAATTACTAGCTTCGCTATTCTTTGTAGGCATTGCTACCATTGCGTGTAGCGACGGTACCGAACATTTCGTTTATCCTGATCCCCCCGAAGAGGAAGAACCGGATACAGTTTCAGTTGATACAGTACTCTTTGAAGATTCTTTCAACCAAACATCATCTGTTCCCGATGCTAAGAAATGGGTATTATGCTATAAACAACCTGGCGTTGCCTGGGCCAACTATCTTTCCGGGAGTTATAATCAGGCATACGTAGAAGATGGGAAACTCATACTGAAAGGCGAAGTTGTAAACGGAGTTTATAAGGCTGGAGGCATTCAGACAAAAGGACGATTTGATTTCACACACGGAAAAGTAGAGGTCTCCGCCAGAATAAAGAGTGCACAGGGAGCCTGGGCTGCTATATGGATGATGCCGGTTAAACAGCCGTATGGATGGCCAGCTGATGGCGAGATTGATATTATGGAGAATGTCAGTAAAAACATTGTCGTTCAGCAAACGGTGCATACGTACTATACTAACGTTTTAAAACAAACCATTCCTGTACACAGCACCACCAAATCATTTCTGCAGAACGATTTCAATACATATGCTGTAGAATGGAGTGCAGAAAAGATTGAGTTCTTTATCAACGGAATATCCACACTCATTTACCCAAACCTTCATCTCATTAATGAGAGTACGCAGAACCAGTGGCCATTCAATCACCCGTTTTACATCATTCTAAACCTCTCACTGGGAGGTCCGGGTACCTGGCCTGGCGAGATCATGGATTCAGAGCTTCCGGCTTATATGGAGATAGACTGGGTTAAAGTAAGCAAATTGTAGTAGTATATCATACTAAAAGCTCATAAACAATGCATGAAAAAAGGCTGAACTCTTCAAAAAAGTTCAGCCTTTTCTTTTCAATGTATTACAGATTTATAAAGCAACCTTGAAGGTTTTACTTGTCACCTTAACAATATAAATATGATTTTCAGGAACCACAATGCGCGATATAGCATCCGTTACCCTGAACATCTGTATCAAAGCACCTGCTTCGTTATAAACCAGAACTTCATCACCAACACTTGCTCCTTCAACAATTATAGCATTACCTTCTGTGTAAACCTTTATGTTATCCGCAACAAATTCCGGTATGGCAACTCCGGCTTCTTCTATGATATAGGTAAAACTGCTCCATCCGGTTGCACTCCTGTAGCTTGCCGAATATCCTGTGGGTACGTAAAGCTTACAGGTTGTTTTATTAACCAGACTAAAGGTATTGTTAGTGGCAGCAGGCGGTGCCGCAGGTCTGCTGTGTATGGAGGTTAGTCCGGTACATGAAGCAAATGCTCCGTCACCTGTAGTTGTAACACCACTCGGTATGGTTACTGTAGCCAGACTTTTGCAATTATTAAAGGCATATATGTCAATATAAGTCAGTCCGGTACCCAAATCCAAGGAAGTAAGCCCTTCACAATAACCAAATGCTCCCCATCCAATAGAAGAAACACTGTTGGGTATAGCAATAGACGTCAGTTGATTGCAATTATAAAATGCATCCTTAGGAAGAGAAGCCACATTAGTACCAATAATAGCAGAAGTTAATCCCGTACAGTTATAAAAAGCTCCTTCACCCACTGTAGTCACACTGTTACCAATCACTACTGACGACAAACCATCACATGATTCAAATGCAAAACTCTTAATAGTAGAAACAGTGGAAGGCACCTCATAATATGATGACTTTGAATTGGGATAAGCAACCAGCGTCAGTTTGTTTTTGCTAAGAAGCACACCGTCAACCGAAGAAAAAGTCAGGTTAGCGTCAGCAACAATAAACTCCCTTAAGGCAGAACAGAAAGTAAAAGCCCCCTCACCTATCGAGTTTACTGAAGCCGGAATAGTCATTGAGATTATCCCCGAACAATGCCAGAAAGCTCTCGTGCCTATCGTTGTTAGTTTAGATGGCAGAGCAATCGAGGTGAGCAACGGACAGTTACCAAAACAAAAATTGCCAATCGACGTAATGTTTGGCCCCAGTGTAACAGAAGTAAGTCCTGTACACTCCTGAAACGCCTGATTGGAGATAAGTGTCACATTCGTAGGGAGTATCACTGTTTTTAATTTTGGTAAACTGAAAAACATATATTCAGGAATCTGGTTATTAGTAACAGAAATAGCCTTCGATAGCCAAAAGGCTCCCCCTGCCACCATCGTCACACCAGATATATCCAGATTAGTTAGATTATCCATGCTTCGCAACGCACCCACGTCGTTGGCATTCATCTGTCCGGTAATTGTCAGGTCAGTTATCACATCTATCTGGTCACCCAGTGCCGAGTTAAGTCCCCAGGCCACATTATTGATAGTTACCCCTTGAACCTTCATACCATAACTTTGAAACAAACATATCAATACCAATATACATTTACCAATTGTATTTGTTTTCATGATCCATTCATTCTGTTTTTTAAAATAATACAATCAATGCCATTCAGTTGTGCAGCTGTTGTAGAATAGGAGCTCCAGGCCGATCCGAAAATCTTGGTAGTCCGGGCAAGCGTATACATTTCCACCAATGCATCCTGCATTCCGCTAACACTATTCCTGTCTGCAACTTTATCAGAGGTAGTTATCCTGCTTCCAAAAACAGAGAGGAGAACTTTTTTGTCTTCCTGAGAGTCCGATGCCAGATAAAAGTTTGCCTCCGGGCAATCATCTATCTCCTTTTTAATCTGATCAATAAAAAGCTGGGTAGGACTCTCTCTTATAGATGTTATATTATCTGTTCTACGAATATGAATACCAATGGTATGCTCATTAAACGAGGCTGCTTTTTTGTTTATCTGTTCCTGTAAGGAAGAAACCGGCGTAAACGAGCTATACTTTTTATGAATGTCCGAATGAAAAAAATCCACGCAACTGGTCAGGTAAACACTCTTTTTTCGGGCCCACATTCTGAAGTCGAACCCATTATTCACACATTCATCGGCTTCGTCCACATAAATACAATCGTCAAAACGCATCCACTGAAAAGGTCGTGGCAGAAAGAAATTCTTTTTCCGCGGATTATCATTAATCAGCCAGTCAATCAAAGAAGCTTCCTTCAGCGTTACATTGCAATCAGGAATCTTTTGAAAGAGTTCATCAAAGCGGCAGTTCAGTGCACGAGTCTTGTACCAGATAATGCACAAACCAACATCCGCCTCCATAGCCAGTGCTATAGCAGAATCAATGGTTCTCATCCGGTTGGCAAGTCCCCCAATAGGTACTAATGTAATCATCCGCTTGAACTTTATTATACGTAGCACTACATGTCCACTTTAATAAAACAACACATCATGTAAATGGTTTCTTAAAATAAAATAAAGAATAGTCAGTCTAATAGTTAATTATGAAATATCAGAGGTCTATCAACAAAAAAATCCCGGAATTACTCCCGAGATTCTTTCATTAAGCAAACATTACCTGTTTTAAGTCACATATATCAAAAGCGATGGTTCTGTTTAGTTAGTTAGTTCAAAAAAGTTTGGTTAGTTACGAGTAACCTTTACCCAGTCAACTTCCATATATCCTGGTAAGTCAGAGTCTGTAATAGTTCCGGGCCATGTTCCTGCTCCACCTAAAGCAAAGTTTAGGATAACATAAAAATTTTTGTTAAACGGCCATTGTTTCATTGAAGCTTCATCGCTCAGGTGCATATTTGGATAGCTCAAAGTAACCTGCCCATTAATAGTAAACTGAACCATTTCAGGAGTCCAGTTTACCCCGTAAGTATTGAACTGACCTGTATTGAAAGGCTTGGTCACACTACGAATCGGATCAATCTTACCTAAATCGTTAGCATAATGAGTATGTACAGTCTGGTGCGCATCAGTCTCGTAACTTACTTGTTCCATGATGTCTATTTCTCCGCAAGAAGGCCATCCTGCACTCATATCATCAGGCATCATCCATATAGCAGGCCATCCTCCTTGTGCTGTTTTAAAACGTGCACGCACTTCAATCTTACCATAAGTAAATGAAAACTTACCATAAGTCTGTATACCACCAGCTTTATATGTTCCATTAACCTTTTCTCCTTTTACAACCAATACTCCGTTAGAAACGTAAGCCTGATCATAGCTTTGAGAGAGGTAGTTACCCCATGCAACACCTGGTAATGTAGGGCATAAAACCCATTTAGTATTATCCGGAATGGAACTAGTCTGATTAAAATCGTCCTGGAAGATTACATTTTCATCGTTAGTCTTGGTATTGTTACTCGTAGTGTCCTTGCTAGCTGTAACAGGGTTTGTTGTTGCGGCGGCTTCTATTGTTTCGGTAGTTACCGTGTCTTCGCTACATGCTGTGTTGAAAGCTGCAGTTAGCAGCATAATCAATAAAAAATAGGATTTTCTCTTCATAAATAAATTTTGATAATTTAGCTTAATTTGATTAATTGTTTGGTTAATGAATTTTAGTGCTGCAAATATATGGGGAAATATTTTAGAATCCGGCATCATTTTTTCTATATTAGTGATTATTAGTACTTTAAAAATTACTTTTCTTTTACAATAAAGTACACATCGCATTAATAGTATAATTCTTGAAACAAAAAAACAGCGGTACAAAACCGCTGTTTATGTCCATATTTAAAGAAATAAATTATTATACTTATTGATTCTTGAAATTATCATCTTTTCACTCATTCATAGTGAAAAAGCCATAATTAAAGGATTCTATTATATTCTGATGAGTAACTTTAATTATTCAGAATGGAAATAGACAGGAGGGAAATCAGTTTTTGTTCAATCCAAAACATGGTAACACAATTGTTTTATATACACTTAAAAAATTATCGATATTGTTCCTGAATTTTGCATTAAATATTTTGTAAGAATCCTTTCTAATTCTAAAAATTAACTCTTTACTTCTAGTCATTCAGGCGAGCTTTTCAAGTTTACGTTTCAGGAATATATAAAATTGTTTTATTTAATTGTGTTAGTGTATTTTAAAGTGAATTAAATCACTTGTTTAATCAACTATTTTTTAGTTCTTATTTTAGTATTTTCTTTTTGCTTGATCAAAAAAACAAAAAAAATCAATAAACATCCAGCGATACTCTCTTCAAGCTCTCTTTCGGTTCTTTTGGAACCGAAATGTTATTGATCGACGAATTTTCAAAAGTAACATTGCGTGTATTATACAGATAGTACCCATTTTTAGCCTGCTTAACATGGAAGTTACTCACCAAAATATCGTGAATTTCTGTATCTTTTAAGCCATCTATATAAACAGCATAATTATCTGCAACGTTTGCCTCTACATCCTTAATTTCAAAATGTTCATAAGTCGAAGGAAAGTTTCCTCCTCTGAATCCAAAGTAGTTAGTTTCAAATCGCAGAATGGCGCCCTTTACCCGTTCCACGGCTATATGGTCTACAAACACATTGCGTATATAGCCGCCACGGTCCTTGTTCGACTTAAAATAGATGGCATTTTTAACCGTTCCTATCTTAATTCCACTCATGTACACATTCTCCACACCACCTGACATTTCACTTCCTATACAAAGGCCGTTACATTCCGAGTTGAAAATGCAGTTACGTATCACAATGTTTTTCGACGGACGTCCTATTTCTCTTCCATCCTTGTCACGGCCAGCCTTTATGGCTACAGCATCATCGCCAGTCCTGAAAGTACAGTTTTCAATCAGCACGTTGGATGTCGATTCGGGGTCGCAACCATCATTGTTGGGATAATGACTGTCAATAGTCACACCTCTTACAATCACATTATCACAATACACCGGATGAATGGTCCAGAAAGGGGAATTCTTAACGGTAACGCCATCAATCAGAATCCTGGAACATCCCAGAAACTGAATGCAGGAAGGACGCAGCAAAGTTCCTTCACCAAATATCCGTTGCTGCACAGGAACAAGTTTACTCCCCATCTCTCTCAACCGGTCGCGATCCTTCATCTCCTTCTCACCCCAGGCAGCAAACTCCACTCCACCTTGTGTGTCGATGACTCCTTTTCCTGTAATGGCAATGTTATTGGCATGGCAGGCATAAATCATAGGCGAGTGACCATATAGTTCCGTACCCTCCCAGCGTGTAAGTACCACCGGCAGATAGTCGGATGCCTTTCCGCTGAACAGCAGGCAAGCGCCCTCTTCCAGATGCAGGTCAACATCCGATTTCAGCACAATAGAACCATTAATTTTATAAGTACCTTTCCCTACCAGCAACCGTCCACCTCCGGTCAGCGAAAAAGAGTCAATAGCCTGTTGCAGCTGCCTGCGCACATTACTATCTTCACGACAGACAAATTTCATGCTTCGTTCCGGAAAAGATGTTTTCGCTATATTCTCAATGATACGTTCCGGCTCTGTCAGTTGCTTCGGAGCTTTTGTACAAGCTGTCAGGCACACAACCAGCAGCAAGAAAGCATAATCTGATATTTTCATAAATTTTCTAAAGTAGTTTATCAATCTATTATTATTTGTTGCACACCGCACCGTCATGCCTATAAGTGAACCGGCTAAAAGAAACCTTTCCTTTGTCAGCCTTAGTATTATAGCAATACAGACCAACGCGTACCCCTTTCCAGTATCCGAATTTCATGCTGAAAGAGTTTCCACATAAATGGAATTGCTTATTATCCAGACTATAGGCAAACTGATAGGCATTATCAATTGCATTAAGTTGCAAGCGTAAATAAACTTTTTTACCTGCTGATAACTTCATAATACGGATAAGCTGATTATTGCGATCCATATAAATCCACTTCTCACCATCAATCATAGAAATGCCCAGTAACACATTCTCTTTTCCTATACAGGCCAGTCCGCAGTATTGTCCCTCTTCCATATCACTGTAATTGAGCTCCGTCATAACCATCCCCATATATCCCATACTCTTTTGAGTAAGCGTGTTTCTGGCAAGTTTAAAGTTCTCAGCTTTCAGTGCTTTCAGCGTAAGTGCACCTTTCTTATCTGTGAGTGACCATGCATCATCAACGGGATTGTGGTTAAACTGCCACTGAAGAGATAAAACCGATGAAGAGAAATCATCACTCGTCCGTGGAACCGTTACAGCACTCTTTTTCCCCACATTCGGTTTTTTCCAGGTCTTAACCGGTTCACCAACTCCATTTCCATCAATATCTACCCCCATAACCGGCCAGTTATCTTGCCAGTGCATTGGTTGCAGATGCACCACTCTTCCTATTGGATTGCAATGCTGAAAATGGAAAAAGAACCATTCGCCCTGCGGAGTGTCTACCATAGCACCCTGATGCGGACCATTAACCGTCGTTGTACCTTGTTCCAGCACCACCTTCTTTTCATACGGACCATAGATATTCTTTGAGCGAAGCACAGTCTGCCATCCCTTCTCCACACCCCCTTCAGGGATGCTGATATAGTAATATCCGTTCAGTTTGTGAATCTTTGTACCTTCGGCTACCGGACCGGTATAAACCACCTTCCCTTCGTCGAGTAAACGCGTACCGTCCACACTCATCTTATGGATAATAATTGGACCCGCACCATGAATGCTGCGCCCCAGATACGCCTGTCCGTCTTCATCCCAGAAAGGACACGGATCTTCCCATTTTTCAATATGCATCACATTAACAAGCGGGTTCCACGGGCCGGCTGCTTCTTTGGCCTTTGTCATAAACAACCCCTCCTTCGGCGTACAGAAGAATATCCAGAAATATCCGTCGTGATACCTGATAGAAGGAGCCCATGAACCTCCGGCATACTGGGTATTATTGTCCCATCCCGGAAAATCAAAACGTTTATAGACCTGAGAAACAAGCTTCCAGTTAACCATGTCTTCTGATTCCAGCACCTGCATGCCTATAAAATGAAAGTCAGATGCCACCATATAGTACTTCTCCCCTACCCGGATCACATCCGGATCGGAATAGTCAGCATTCAAAATCGGGTTGGCATATGTTCCGTTGCCCAGATCGCCCCATTGGTTGGGACAATCCTGGGCAAACAAAACAATTACCTTAGTAATAACACATATAATTAATAAAAATCTTCTCATTAATTAGTATCCGGGATTTTGTTCTACATCGGCCTGGTTCAAGTCAATAGCAGCCTGAGGTATCGGACGAAGTGTTTTGTACTTACCGTCAGGACCCTTCATATTGGTTTCCTGAATACCATCTTCATTATACTGTGTTGCATACTGAACCAGTTTATGTGTACGTTTCAGGTCGGTCCATCGCACATATTCACCAGCCAGTTCACGAGCACGTTCATCCAGAATAAAGTCGATGTTTACCTGTGCCTTATCAACAGTCATCTGAGTAGTATATCCTGCACGGATTGTTCCCGGACGTTGACGAAGTTTGTTAATCATCTGAGCAGCCTTTTCTGTATCTCCCATTTGCAGATAAGCCTCTGCAGCAATCAGATAAGCTTCACCTAAACGAGCCACCACCACATCGTGCATACTACATGCCGTACTGCGGTTAGCAATTGAAGCATCGGTATAGTCGTCAAACTTCTTGATACAAGCATTACCATAGTCCTGTGAACGACGGTCTTTGTACGTAGCAGGTTTTCCGTTCGAAGGAGCAATACCGCCATCAGCAATTGTTTTACTAATCAGGGTATTCTTCTTGATGCCATACGGATCATCAGCCTTCCATGCTGCAATATCAGCATCTGTAGCCCATGCCGGAGCATAGTAATAAATAATAGGCGAGGTTGTAGGCGCCGAATAGAAATCAAAATAAGTCTGGTGGAACTCAAGCATGAAAGTCTGTTCCAAGCGGGCATCACCACGAGTATACATTTGCTGTAAGCGCAAAGATGGTGCAAAGTTTCCATCAATCGATTTATTTCTTGGTTTTTCAGATCCACCTAAATAAGAGCCGAACTGAGACTGCTGGTAAGAACCGTTTGATGAAGGATTGGAAACAGATGCAGCACTAAACTGAATACTCCAGAATATTTCACTATTCTCTTCATTCGCTATATTGAATGCATTTTCAATGGAAAGAGAGGGTATTTCGCTGTTTATTGCCTGCAAAGCATATTTGGCAGCATTCTCAAAATCGGTGCTCTGAGCAATTTTCTCTTCCTGAGCTTCATATCCGTTACCATCCAGCCATCCGCGGGTAAGGTAAGCTTTCGATAGATAGAAAGCGGCAGCACGTTTGTTGCCACGTCCCACACCCGACTTAGAGCGGTCAAGTAAATGAGAATCTGAAGAGATCAGATAGGTAAATTCGTCTATAATGAATTTATACATGTCAGAAAGGCTTGCACGAGCGTGACTCATTTCAGCATAATCAAACATTTGTGTGTTCAAAGCAACCGGTCCGTACTGCTGAACAAGTTGAAAATAGTACCATGCACGTAAAAACCGCGCTTCATCTATATATTGCAAACGCACACCCGAATCGGCAGTTGTTTCCCCATAAGCAATCACACTATTGGCCAACTGAATACCTTTATAGCAATTCACATAGAAATTTTTAATATTTCCATCATCAGCTGTAAAGGTGTACTGACTCAAAACTACTCCCTGTGATTTTCCATCAGCATATAAATCGGTACCGGCCACAAACAATAGCGGCGATGTGTTGTACAAACTGCGCAAAGTAGAATACGCACTGTTGGTTAAGTTGGCAAAACCGGTTGTAGTAGCATAGAACTGAGCTGATGCTACATTCGATCTGTTATCCTGATCAAGAAAATCAGAACAACCGGTAAGAGTTGACAAGGCTAGTAAGCCTACGATAAAATATTTCTTTTTCATAATCGTTACTTTTTAGAATTTTAGATTTACACCAAACTGATAAGTTCTTGAGCTTACCCCATTAGTACCGTCACCAACATTTGCAGATGCCCATTCGGGATCAAATCCTTCATAATCGGTAAATATAAACGGATTCAATATATTTGCGTAAATTCTCAAATTAGATACATGCAACTTTGATATCCACTTTTTTGGGAAAGTATACCCAACTGTAATATTCTTAACCTTCACAAAAGAGTTATCAACTAAGTTTTGTGAACCACCCGACCAGTATGCACCGCCTCCTTTACCGTTTGTACCATTGGTTGGGAAAGGATATTTTCCGTAGTGAGTTTTTTCCTGATAAGCAATCTTACCATCTTCTCCCAATATCGGAGCACCTTCAGGAATGTAAAAATCCATATTCATACGCATCATACCACGCTGTCCGTAATCAAGGAATTCATTCATGAATGAAGAGTACACTCTACCACCCTGACTAGCATAGATATTAACGGAAAAATCCAGATTCTTATAAGAAAGATTAGAAACAAAGCTACCTGTCCATGTTGGTGCACAGTGTCCTAAAATCATCTTATCATCAGCGTTTATAGTACCATTCTTGTCTTTATCATAAATCTTCATTTCACCTTCAAAGAATTTAGTCTTCATGTTGGCATCTTTCGCGTAAGCCTGTGCCTCTTCACGGGTGCATATTCCGGTATACTTGTATCCGTAAACAACATCAATAGGGTGATTAATAAACCAGCTGTTACCTACAAGGTCTTCTTTCGCATCATTCAGCTCTTTAATCTTGTTAATATTTCGTGCAAAGGAGAAGTTAGTTTCCCATCTCCAGTCCTTAGTCTGTACATTAAGCGTGTTCAGCTGCACTTCAATACCTTTATTATTAACCTTACCCACATTGTTAACAATAGAACCGGTATTTGAACCCAATTCATAAGGAGTATCCATCTTCATCAGCAAGTCTTTGGAATCTTTGTTGTAAATATCCACCGAACCGTTAATTCTGTTCTTGAACAATCCAAAATCAAATCCGAAGTTATACTCAGTTGTCTTTTCCTAGGTCAGGTTACTATTAGTCATTGTATAGCCATATCCGTTAGCAATGTTCGAACCAAAGTTATAGTAGTATTTCACGTTTGCCAACGCTTGTGTATCATACGGTCCTACCCCGGCATTATTTCCGGTAATACCAAAACTGGCACGAAGTTTCAGGTTGCTCAACCATTTATTGGCAGGCTCCATGAACTTTTCATCAGAGATACGCCATGCCAGAGCAGCCGAAGGGAACATACCCCAACGATTATTTTTCTGGAATTTAGAACTACCGTCCCAACGTGAAGATACAGTTACCATATATCTTCCTTTGTAAGCATAGTTAATACGGCCTACATACGAAAGCATCGAAATTTTATTGTAATAGCTCCACTTATCCTGCACAGTACCCGAACCCAGGTTATACCAGTCCACATCAAATGGCATATCAACCACATTTATATAATCGCCTTCACTTTTCTGTTCGTAAACACTGAACAAGGCCAATGCATTAAAGCTGTGGTCGCCAATGCTCTTCATATAGTTCGCTTGAGTATCCCATGTATATGAAAATACATCATTGTTATACTTCTCGGCCATATTGGTTTTTCCCTGACGAAGCTGAGTAGATGTTCCATAGAAAGTACCGCGGGTATTCTTTGAATACATAGGCGAGAATGTTGTTTTAAAGATAATGTCTTTCACCGGACTATATTGCAAATAGAGGTTTGCCATCATGTCATAATAGCGTGTATCGTCTTTTGAATTATCACGGTCAATCACCGGGTTGATGTTTGAAGTCGGACCACCGCCATTTGGATACACTACAGCATCTTTACCCGGCTGATAAATTGGCTGACCTGCATTCTCGCCTTCCCAGTAATAACAAGGCATGTTAGGAGTCATACGGAATCCTGACAGCACAGAGTTCTGACTACCATTTTTCTTCATAGAAGTAGCCAGGTTGGTAGAAAAACCGGCCAATACCTTTTCAGATATTTTATGTTCCAATGCTCCTTTCAGGTTCCAGCGTTCGTAACCATCATATAAAATACCCTTTTCATTCTGGTATCCCAGTCCCACATGGTAAGTAATGTCTTTTGCGTTTCCTGATATATTCAGGAAATGGTTTTGTTGTGAACCGTCACGGGTAACAATATCAAACCAGTTGGTATATTTTTTATTCAGATACATATCCTTAACCACCTGGCTGTCTCCACCCCAGAAATTAGCAAAGTTAGAAGCACTCATGTCCCACTTTGTCAGTCCGGTAGCATTATCCAGTGCTGAAGTCAGGTAACGTGAGAAACGGAATTTCATGAACTGGTCACCATCCATAAAATCAGGCATATTGGCTTTTGTCTTCACACCGTAATAACCATCATAGCTCACTGTTGTTCTTGTAACATTGGAATCTCCTCTTTTAGTAGAAATCATTACCACACCGTTAGTAGCGCGCGAACCATAGATAGCTGTCGAAGAAGCATCCTTCAATATGTCTACCTTTTCAATATCCATCGGGTTCAGGAAGTTCATATTATCACAAACCACACCGTCAATAACATACAGCGGTTCGCCACCGTTCAGCGAGCTCTTACCACGAATCTGCACGCTAAATCCATCACCGGCACGGCTCGAACTTTGTGAGATGTTCACACCGGCTACCTGTCCCTGCAAACTTTCCATCAGTGAAGTAGCACCTTTAGCCGATATATTCTCCGCTTTCACACTGCCCACCGAACCGGTCAGGTCGGCTTTCTTCACCACACCGTAACCAACCACAACCACTTCATCCAGCAGTTTATTGTCCGATTCAAGTGTAATTGATAATTTTTGCTGATTACCAACCTTTATTTCCTGTTTTTTGTAACCCACATACGAAACAGTCAGCACAGCATTAGCCGGCACGTTTAATGTAAAGTTACCATCCAGATCGGTAATCACACCGTTGGATGTACCTTTCTGTGCAACAGACACACCTATCAGTGCTTCACCATTCTGGTCAACAACATGTCCGCTGATTGTCTTGTTCTGATTAACCGATTGTTCAATAGAAACTGCTTGTATTTGCGTTGCAGTTTCCGCTTTACCCGAGAGTGGCAAAGCTATTAGCCCAAGAGAAAGTCCATAGGTAAACCATGCTCTTTTAAGAAAATGGTCTGCAGGTAAAAAGGACTCTTTTTTTAAATCACTTTTTCTTTTCATGCTCTTCATATTAGATTTTAATTAACTATCTGATGCCAAATTAAGGCAAAGCAGCCTGAATTTCGGTGTAAAATCTGACAACTTTGATGGAATTTCTAACAAATAGGGTAAAAAATAGCCTGTTTGCGGCTTTAAAACCGTGATTATTTTGATTGCTGTCCATTTTACGCTACTTTCGTAATATAGATAAGATTATTATTTGTTATGCCTTTATGAAAAAACTGTCAAACATCAATGCTATCCTTTTTATAATGCTGTCGTGTCTGTTCATGGGCACCCTCACGGCAATTGCAACAAACATCCCCGATAAATATTCCGTGACCTACTTTTCGTCCAGGAACGGAGTGGAAGACGGACTTGTGAACAATATTATTCAAGATCACAGAGGTCTGCTATGGTTTGCAACCTGGAATGGCCTTTATCGGTTCGACGGTTATGTTTTCAAAAACTACAAATCCAGCATTGAAGATAAAAAAGGACTTACCAATGACAGGCTACTTCGTATTAATGAAGATAAATATGGATATATATGGGTGCTTTGTTACGATTCAACCGGTTACCGTTTCAACCCCGGAAAAGAAATTTTCGAGCACATAGAACAAGGTACGGGAAATAAATACAAGTCCATCCGGGTTCTTCCCAACGGCATCGTATGGCTTCTGCAGAAAGATGGAAGTGCCATCCGTGCAACCACCAATCCACAAAGTTTTAAACTCACGCTAAAAACGTATTCTGTCGGACGGCGAACATTACCCTGCGGAAAAGTTCAATCGGTATATATGGATCCGGAACAACACGAATGGATACTCACCGATAACGGGCTCTACAAGCTGCACAACTCCATACTGACCACCATTATCCATGGCAAAAGCAAAAAAAACGGGACGGTTGCCTTTTATTCAGTAGCACGGCAAAACGGTGAATTACTATTTGGTGCCAATCGGGGTAGAGTATACAAGTATGCGCTGAAAGGAGGAAAACTTAAACTGATGCAGCTAAAAACAACCGCCCGCATTATTTCTATCCTGAAGCAGCAACAAAAAACAATCTATATTACCGATCGTGACGGCCTCTTTATGTCAGACTCCGGAAACCAACCGCCCCTGCACTTTGCTTTAAATGGAGTAAAGAATTTAAAGAGCAAAGTTATTGAATCGGCACAAATCACCCGCAACGGACTAGTCTGGCTCACCCACTCCACTTCGGGTGTCACCTTGTTTGATGCACACACACGGCAGTTTCGCTTCATTGAAATAACCGACGAGCTTGGTCGCCCACTCAATACAGAAAGTGAATTTCTTACTTTCGAAGATAAGAACGGCATTTTGTGGGTACACCCCAAAGGAGGTGGATTTTCCTATTATGATTCCCGAAGCAAAAAACTGGTACCGTTCAACACAACCGATAAAAGCATCAAATGGAAATCGAACGACCGCTGCTTTGCCGCTTTTGCCGATAAACAAGGAAACCTATGGATGAGCACACAGCTCGACCGGTTGAAACGCATCAGCTTTTTCCCCGATAAATTTCACATTCTTACTCCCAACACCGACGATATAGAACTGCCCGAAAATGAAATCAGGGCTTTGTATATCGACAACAAGAAGCGCATCTGGACAGGTGCACGTGATAATAATGTTTCTATCTACGATTCACAACTAAAACTGATCCAAAGGTTTAAGTCGGGCAGAGTGTACGCCATTACTCAGGACAGAGAGAAAAACTTCTGGCTCTCCACCAAAGGGCAAGGGCTGATTAAAGCTACCGAAAATACTCCCGGGAAGTTTCAGTTTAAACAATACACCTACAAGGCCGGCGAACAGTACAGTCTTAGCAGTAATAACATCTATTATACCTTTCAGGACAGTAAAAAAAGAATCTGGATTGCCACCTATGGCGGCGGATTGAACCTGATGCAATCAATGCCCGACGGTTCTCCCTGTTTTATCAATTTCAGAAACCGGTTGAAAAAATATCCCATCGACCGTTTTTATAAGGTAAGACACATCACTGAGGATAAAAAAGGATGCATCTGGATTTCCACTACTGCCGGAATCATCTATTTCGACGGATCTTTCCGGAAACCAGAAAAGATTACCTTCCATACCATCTACCGCGAACAGAGCAATGTAAACAGTCTGAGCAACAACGATGTGCAGATGGTGAAATGCATGAACAACGGCAAAATTTTCGCTATTACCTACGGCGGCGGACTAAATGAGCTTATCCCAACGGGAAGCAACTCCTTTACATGCAAATCGTTCACCCAGAAAAACGGACTCAGCTCGGATATCATCTACTCCATGCAGGAAGACAAAGGAGGAAACCTATGGCTGGCAACTGGAGGCGGACTGGTGAAGTTTATTGCCACACGTGAGCAGATTCAGTATCCCAGCGAACATATTGCCTTCAACGTGCACTTCAGTGAAGGTGTAGGAACAACAAATGGAAATCAGATTTTTTTCGGAACCAACAAGGGAGTGCTCCATTTCACCCCGGAAAGAATACACAAAATAAGCTTTGTTCCCCGTATATTCTTCACCTCCGTATGGGTCAACAATCAGGAACAGAACACAAAGCAGAATAATGACATCATCACAATCAATCACGGCTACATCTCTCACCTCACATTGCCGCCCAACAACCATTCGCTGAGAATTGGCTTTTCTGCACTCGACATGACCAATACGGAATATATCCAGTACGCCTACATGCTCAAGGGGTTCGACAAGACCTACCGCCTCACGGATAACGGACGGGAAGCAAACTATACCAATCTGCCTCCGGGAAAGTACACTTTCCACATCAAGTCAACCAACAACGAAGGCGTATGGGTAAATAACGAACGTATTTTATCCATCGAGGTACAACCGGCTTTCAACGAAACCACTTTTGCCCGTCTGCTTTACATATTCCTGTCGCTGGCTTTCATTATTGGCGGGGTTTATATCTATACCGTGTTCTACAAAATGAAGCAGCAGGTAAAGAACGAAGAGTACATAGCAGAACAAAAACTGAGCTTCTTTACCAATGTTTCGCACGAACTGCGCACACCGCTTACACTTATCACCGCACCGCTGGAGCTTATTCTCACAAACGAAGAGCTGCCGGGCAGGGTGAAGGATTCACTCACTACCATGAAGAAAAACAGCGATCGCATGCAGCGCCTTGTGGGACAGATACTGGACATCAGCAAATTGCAGGAAAACAAAATGAAGCTCCGCATTCAGCATACAGATATTGTTAAGTTCACGGAAGAGGTCACCCATTGCTTTGAAGCACTTGCCACAGAGCGTCACATAAATCTTACGTTCACTTCCCAACCGGTGGTCTGCCACATCTGGATTGACACGGACCAGATGGAAAAAATCATCTTCAACCTGCTGTCCAACGCATTCAAATACACACCCAACGGGAAAAAGATAAATGTCTGCCTGTCGGAAAGCAATGATTCGGTAACCATCCGCATCACCGACCAGGGCATAGGCATTCCGAAAGAGAAACAAAAAACTATTTTCAACCGCTTCGAGAATCTGGTGCAGAACAATATACACAGCACGCTCAGCACAGGTATCGGACTCACATTGGCCAAAGAACTGGTAGCTATGCACCATGGCGAAATTTCGGTAGAGAGCGAGTCGGGCAAAGGAAGCTGTTTCTCCATTCGTTTACTGAAAGGAATGGCACACTATCCGGCCGAGACTGAGTATATATTATCTGATCTGCAGGAGGAAACAGAAACTGTCCACACATCAACAACCGAAGAAGAACCGTTCAGTTATGATGATACAGAAATGCAACTCATGCTTATCGTAGAAGACAATCACGAGCTGAGAGCATTTATCAGACAAGTATTCGAGGGAAAATTCAGGCTGCTCGAAGCACAAAACGGAAGCGAAGGACTCAGCAAAGCATTCTCTTACCTGCCCGACATTATCATTACAGACATCATGATGCCGGTAATGGATGGCATGCAGATGCTTACCGAACTGAGAAACGACGAGCGCACATCTCACATACCGGCTGTGGTTTTAACTGCCAAAGCCGATATGAACAGTATTCTCACTGGGGTGCAGACCGGTGCCGACGATTATATTGTAAAACCGTTCAGCGTAAATTATCTGGTGGTAAAAATAGAGAGCATCTTAAGTCAGCGGAAAAAGATGCAGGCGTTCTACAGTCATAACGTTAGCTGCACTCCTACCCAAAGTGAGCAGGACAATACCCCGAAAGAGGTCATCGCCTTACTGTCAGAAAAAGACAAAGAGTTCCTGAATAAGCTGTCTGCAATCATGGAAGAGCAGATGAACAATCCCGATCTGAACGTAGATTACCTTGTGAGCTGTTTCAATCTGAGCCGCACCAATTTCTTCCACAAACTAAAATCACTGACAGGTCTTTCACCCATTCTGTACATCAAGGAAGTGCGGATGCAGAAAGCAGCTGCACTGGTAAGAGAAAAAGAAAATTCAATCGCAGAAGTTGCCTATATGGTAGGCTTCAGTGATCCTCACTATTTCAGTAAATGTTTCAAAGCCTTCTGGGGAGTGAATGCATCCGATTTCGCAAAAGAACAGGGAGATATTAATTCATCAAGCAATTAAAAAATAGTACTATGAAAAGATTAACGATTTTAGCTGCAGGACTACTGATGTGCGTAATGACCTTTGCACAACAAGCCCTTTGGGGAGGAACACAGGTTGTCTCTCCCGAGATTCACAACAACAACACTGTTACCTTCCGTCTGAAGGCGCCCAAAGCTGTAAAAGTACAGATTACGGGAGATTTTCTTCCTACACAGAAATTCAAGACTCCCTTCGGAGAAGCTGATGGCCCGGGAGTTGCCGATTTAACTGAAGGTAAAGATGGAATCTGGGAATACACAACTAATCCATTGAAACCTGAACTTTACGGTTATTCGTTTATAGTAGACGGACTGAAAACTACCGATCCCGGTAATGTTTATCTTATCCGTGATGTGGCTACACTTACCAATGTATTCATCATCGGTGGAGAACGTGCGGATTTATATAAAGTAAACAAAGTTCCTCACGGAACCGTGTCCCGCATCTGGTACAACAGTCCCACGCTGGGCATGGAGCGTCGCATGACCGTTTACACCCCTGCCGGATACGAAACCAGTGGAAAGCGTTATCCTGTCTTTTACCTGTTACACGGTATGGGTGGCGACGAAGAAGCCTGGATTTCTCTGGGACGCACCGCGCAGATTCTTGACAATCTCATTGCACAAGGTAAAGCAAAACCCATGATTGTAGTCATGACCAACGGCAATGCCGCTCAGGAAGCAGCCCCGGGAGAATCTTCACTCGGCATGGTTCCTCCGACTTTTCAATTACCTAAAACCATGGAAGGTACTTTCGAGAGTGCATTCCCCGATGTGGTAAAATTCGTCGATAACAACTATCGCACCATTAAAAGTAAATCGGGTCGTGCCATTGCAGGTCTTTCAATGGGAGGTTTCCACTCCATGCATATCTCCAAGCAATACCCCGACCTGTTCAATTATGTAGGTCTGTTCTCTGCAGCCATCGTGCCAAACAAGGATGTAACTTCACCTGTTTACCAAGATCTCGAAGGCAAACTAAAAGTTCAGTTCTCCAAAAAACCGACTCTTTACTGGATCGGCATTGGTAAAACCGACTTTCTCTATAAAGCCAACGAAGATTATCGCAAGCTTCTGGACGAAAAAGGATATAAGTATACTTATTACGAAACAGGCGAAGGACATATATGGAAAAACTGGCGCATCTATCTTACAGAATTTACACCTTTATTATTCAGATAATCTATTAAAATCAATATCATGAAAAAAATTCTCTTTTCACTGCTTGCTGCCGGGAGCATCCTCACTGCATCGGCACAAACTGTTAAACCCGCTATACCCCGGGATCCGAAGATTGAGCAGCAAATAGAAACGTTGCTGAAGAAAATGACTCTTGAGGAGAAAATTGGTCAGATGACCGAGCTCACTATTGATATTCTGGCAAAACGGACTAATCCGTTCGAAGGAATGAATCTGCAGAATCCCAAAGTAGACGATCTGAAAAAGATTCTGAAGAAATATAATCTGGAGAAAAAGTTCGACTTGTCCAAAAGCATGCCCGACAAAGAAAACATGATGAGAATCTATATGGCCATCATGGAGATAGAGAATAAAAAAGGGTTCCAGATTGATGAAGCTTTGCTGGACAGTGTGATAAGTAAGTATAAGGTTGGCTCTATCCTGAATGTACCTAACAGCATTGCGCAGACAAAAGAAGGCTGGGAAGCTATTATCCGGAAAATACAGGATAAATCGATGAAAGTTATCGGCATTCCCTGCATCTATGGTGTAGACCAGATTCATGGCACAACTTATACTCAGGGAGGTACTTTCTTCCCGCAAGGTATCAACATGGCGGCTACGTTCAACCGCTCACTGGTGCGCGAAGGCTCACGCATATCTGCCTACGAAACCAAGGCCGGAAGTATTCCATGGACCTACGCTCCTGTTCTCGACCTCGGACGTGATGCCCGCTGGCCGCGCATGTGGGAAAATTACGGAGAAGATTGCTATGTAAACGCCGAAATGGGTCGCGAATCTATCCTGGGTTTCCAGGGTGAAGATCCAAACCATATCGATAATAACCACGTTGCTGCCTGCTTAAAGCACTACATGGGTTACGGTGTTCCTGTTTCCGGAAAGGACCGCACACCATCGTCCATTACTCTGCAGGATATGCGCGAGAAACACTTCGCTCCTTTTCTGGAAGGTATCAAGGCGGGTGCGCTGTCCGTCATGGTCAATTCGGCAAGTAACAACGGTCTGCCTTTCCATGCCAACTACGAACTGCTCACAAAATGGCTGAAGGAAGATCTTCAATGGGACGGAATGATTGTAACCGACTGGGCCGATATCAACAACCTTTATTCTCGTGATAAGATTGCATCCAGCAAAAAAGAGGCTATCAAGCTGGCTATCAACGCCGGTATAGATATGTCCATGGTACCTTACGAATGGAGCTTCTGTACTTACCTCAAAGAGCTTGTACAGGAAAACGAAGTACCTATGAGTCGCATTGACGATGCTGTACGCCGCGTTCTGCGTATGAAGTACCGTCTGGGACTGTTCGACAAACCTGTTTATAACAATAAAGATTTTCCTTTGTTCGGAAGTAAAGAGCATGCTGATGCTGCCTTGCAGGCTGCTCAGGAATCGCTTGTTTTATTAAAAAACACTGATCGTATTTTACCTTTAAGCACTGGAAAAAAATTATTGGTAACCGGACCAAATGCAAATTCCATGCGCACGCTCAACGGAGGATGGTCGTACTCCTGGCAGGGTGATAAAGCGGATATGTGTGCCACTCAGTACAACACCATCCTCGAATCACTCAGCAACAAGTTTGGTAAGGATCAGGTTATCTACGAACCGGGAGTAACTTACAAACAGGGTGGTCTCTATTGGGAAGAAAATGTTCTCGAAATAGATAAGGCTGTTGCAAGTGCTGCCAATGCCGATTATATCATTGCTTGCATCGGCGAGAATTCCTATTGCGAAACTCCGGGAAACCTCACTAATCTAACTCTTTCAAAGAATCAGTTCGACCTTGTTAAGGCGCTTGCCAAGACTGGCAAACCGGTTATTCTCATCCTGAACGAAGGTCGTCCACGCATCTTAAACGAAATTGAGCCTCTCACAAAAGCTGTGGTAAACATCATGTTGCCGGGTAACTATGGTGCCGATGCTCTGGCAAACCTCTTAACCGGTGATGTTAATTTCAGCGGAAAGATGCCTTATACTTATCCAAAGGATATCAATTCATTGTTTACTTATGACTATAAGCCTTGTGAGGACCTCGACAAAATGGAAGGTGCTTACAATTACGATGCGGTGATATCTGTTCAATGGCCTTTCGGGTATGGATTGAGCTACACTACCTTTAGTTATAGCAACCTGAAGGCGGACAAATCCTCTTTTACTGCTGATGATGTGCTGACTTTCAGTGTGGATGTTACAAATACCGGTAAGTATGCAGGTAAGGAAAGTGTACTGTTGTTCAGCAGTGACCTCGTTGCTTCTCTTACTCCGGATATCCGCCGATTGCGTGCTTTCGATAAGGTTGATCTGCAACCCGGTGAGACTAAAACGGTTTCTTTCAAGGTAAAAGCTTCTGATCTGGCTTTTGTTGGTTATGATGGTAAGTGGATTCTTGAGAAAGGTGATTTCCGTATTCAAACCGGTAATCAGACG